>JAEWPH010000082.1 GCA_023460715.1 Pseudomonadota bacterium
TCACAGGCGCCACCGGCGGCACGGACGCCCCGGACGGCGGGGGCAGGCGCCCCGGCCCCTGCACGCGGCGCGGACGGCGCCTGCACACGACCGCAACATAAGCCGCCTACGCTGGCGGCCTGTGCGGCGCGCGCCCGGTCTTCACCTCGCAAAGCGCGTTCCGATCCCCGCAACCGCGCCTGCCCCGTCCGCCCGTTCGTCCGCCCATGACCGCCCCGTCGCGCCGCGAATTCCTGCCCCGCCAGACCGTGGAGGCGCCGCCCAACCGCTGGGACTGGGCGCTGCTGCCCCTGGTGCTGGCCGCCATCGTGCTGGGGGCATACGGCGCCGCGCAGATGGCGCAGCCCTTCCACCTGGGCGATGCGCTGCCGCTGTCGCTGGACCCGGCCCAGCTGCCCTACTACCTGCTGCGCACCACGCTGCGCATGGCCGTCGCCATGCTGGCGTCGCTGGTGTTCGCCTGCGTGTTCGCGGTGCTGGCGGCCAAGTACCGGCTGGCTGAGCGGGTGCTGGTGCCCCTCTTGGACATCCTGCAGTCCATTCCCATCCTGGGCTTTCTGTCCATCACCGTGACGGGCTTCATCGCGCTCTTTCCGGGCAGCCTGCTGGGCGTGGAATGCGCGGCCATCTTCGCCATCTTCACCTCGCAGGCCTGGAATATGGCCTTCAGCCTCTACCAGTCGCTGCGCACCGTGCCGGCCGAGCTGCAGGAGGCCGCGCGCGTGTTCCAGCTCTCGGGCTGGCAGCGCTTCTGGCGGCTGGAGCTGCCCTTCGCCATGCCGGGGCTGCTGTGGAACATGATGATGTCCATGTCCGGCGGCTGGTTCTTCGTGGTGGCGTCGGAGGCCATCTCGGTGTCGCACCAGGACATCAAGCTGCCCGGCGTGGGCTCGTACATCGCTCTGGCCATCGAGGCGCGCGACCTGCCGGCGATCGGCTGGGCCATCGCCTGCATGCTGGTGGCCATCCTGCTGTACGACCAGCTGCTGTTCCGCCCGCTGGTGGCCTGGGCGGACAAGTTCCGCTTTGAAGAAGGCAGCGCCGACGCCGCCCCGCGCTCATGGCTGCTGAACTGGCTGCGCCGCGGCCGCGCCACGCAGCGCATGGCCGGCTGGTGCCAGCGGCAGCTGGGCCGCACGCTGACGCTGTTCCAGCGCCGCCACGACGGCACCTCGATCCGCGCCCGGCCCGCCGCGCCCTCGCCGCGCGCGGAGCGTGTGTGGGATGCCGTGCTGGCCGCCGCCGTGCTCTTCGCCATTGCGCGGCTGGTGCACTTCGTGCACGCCGAGGTGGGCTGGCGCGAGGTGGCGCATGTCTTCGCCCTGGGCGGCTACACCCTGGTGCGCGTGCTGGTGCTGATCGCGCTGGCAGCGCTGGTGTGGGTGCCCGTGGGCGTGTGGATCGGCATGAACCCGCGCTGGGCGGGGCGGCTGCAGGCGGTGGCGCAGTTTTTGGCCGCCTTCCCGGCCAACCTGTTCTTTCCGGTGGCGGTGATGCTGGTGGTGCACTGGGAGCTCAACCCCGACGTGTGGCTGTCGCCGCTCATGATCCTGGGCACGCAGTGGTACATCCTCTTCAACGTGATCGCGGGTGCCTCCAGCATTCCCAACGAACTGCGCCTGGCCGCGCAGAACGTGGGTCTGACGGGCTGGCTGAAGTGGAAGCGCTACCTGCTGCCCGCCGTGTTCCCGAGCTTCGTGACCGGCGCCATCACCGCCAGCGGCGGTTCGTGGAACGCCAGCATCGTGGCCGAGTACGTGACCTGGGGCGACACGACACTGCAGGCGCAGGGCCTGGGCAGCTACATCGCGCAGATGACGGCCACGGGTGACTTTCCGCGCATCGCCCTGGGCATCGGCGCGATGGTGGTGTTCGTGATGGGACTGAACCACTTCCTGTGGCGGCGCCTGTACCGCCTCGCAGAAGACCGGATGCATTTCTGAACCGCCCCGAACGCTGAATACAACGCATCGCTGCCATGACGCAATCCATCATCGAACTGCAGGGCGTGGGCAAGACCTTCCGCTCTTCCGACGGCCGCGAGCGCCCCGTGCTGCAGAACGTCGACTTCACGCTGCGCGAAGGCGAGATCGTCGCCCTGCTGGGCCAGTCGGGCTCAGGGAAAAGCACGCTGCTGCGCATCATGGCCGGGCTGGTCCCCGCGGACGAGGGCGCGGTGCGCTACCGCGGCCAGCCGCTGCACGGGCCGGCGCGCGCGATCAGCATGGTGTTTCAGTCGTTCGCGCTCTTTCCGTGGCTCACTGTGCAGCAGAACGTGGAGCTGGGCCTGGAGGCGCGGGGCGTGCCGCAGGCCGAGCGCGCCAAGCGGGCCGAGGCCGCCATCGACCTCATCGGCCTGGCGGGCTTCGAGGGCGCGCTGCCGCGCGAGCTGTCGGGCGGCATGCGCCAGCGCGTGGGCATCGCCCGCGCCCTGGTCACCGAGCCGGACGTGCTGCTCATGGACGAGGCCTTCTCCGCGCTCGACGTGCTCACCGGCGAACGCCTGCGCGAGGACATCCTGCAGCTGTGGCGCAGCGGCACCATGCCCACCCAGGCGATGCTGGTCGTGTCGCACAACATCGAAGAGGCCGTGATGATGGCCGACCGTGTGCTGGTCTTCGCCAGCGACCCGGGCCGCATCCGCTGCCAGCTGGCGATCCAGCTGCCGCATCCCCGCAGGGCCGACAGCGAACCGGTGCGTGCGCTGATCGACGAGGTCTATGCCCTGATGACGGCCGGCGCCACCCGCCCGGGGGCGGTGGCCGGTGAGGCCCCCGCGGAGCAGCCCGACACGGCCACCCTCACCGACCGCCTGCCCGCCGCCGACGTGGCGCGCATGGACGGCCTGCTGGAACTCCTGGCGGAGCCCCCTTTCGGTGGCCGCGCCGACCTGCCGCGCCTGGCCGAGGAGACCAGCCTGACCGATGCCGAACTGCTGCCCCTGGCCCACGCGGTGGCCCAGCTCGGGCTGGCGGCGCTGGAGGGGGGCGACCTGCAGATCACCCCGCTGGGCCGGCGCTACGCGGAAGGCGGCCACGGCCTGCGCCAGCAGCTGTTCGGCCAGCAGCTGCTGGCCCATGTGCCGCTGGTGGCGCACATCCGCCATAGCCTGGAGCAGGAGGCGCAGGGCGAGCTGCCCGAGGCGCCCTTTCTGCGCCTGCTGGCCGAACAGCTGGGCAGCGCGGAGGCCGAAAGCGTGCTGCGCACGGCCATCACCTGGGCGCGCCACGGCGAGGTGTTCGAGTACGACTTCCACACCGGCGTGATGCGGCTGCCCACCGGCGACGCAGCGCCCGCCTGAACGGCGAAGCGCAGCGGCCCGTTCGTCAGTCCGCAGGCTGGGCGGCGCCGACGGCGCGCCACCACGGCTGCGTGCCCGTGGGCGCGGCGATGTCCACGCGCTCGCCCATGGCGGGCGTGACCAGCGGGACGCCGCGTTGCGCCGCCTGGGCTGCGATGCGCTCGAACGGGTCCGTCCAGGCGTGCAGCGACAGGTCGAACGTGCCGTTGTGGATCGGCATCATGTGGCGGCCCCGCACGTCCAGGTGGGCCTGCAGGCTCTGCTCGGGCTGCATGTGCACGTCGGGCCAGTCCTGGTTGTAGGCGCCCGTCTCCACCAGCGTCAGGTCGAACGGGCCGTAGCGCTCGCCGATGGCCTGGAAGCCGTCGAAGTAGCCCGTGTCGCCGCTGAAGAAGATGCGGGTGTCTGCGGTCATCAGCACCCACGAGGCCCACAGCGTGCGGTTGCCGTCCGACAGCGTGCGGCCCGAGAAATGCTGGGCCGGCGTGGCCACTAGCTGCACGCCGCCGAGGGTCGTGCCCTGCCACCAGTCGAACTGCTGCACCTTGGCCGCCGGCACGCCCCAGGCGATGAGCCGGTCGCCCACGCCCAGCGGCGCCACGAAGTGCTCGGCTTTCGGCGCCAGGGCCAGGATGGCGGCATGGTCCAGGTGGTCGTAGTGGTCGTGCGACAGCACCACGCCGGTCAGCGGCGGCAGCTCGTCGATGGCGATGGGCGGTGCGTGGAAGCGCTTGGGGCCGGCGAACTGCACAGGCGAGGCGCGTTCGGAGAACACCGGGTCCGTCAGCCAGAAGCCGCCGTTCAGCTTCAACAGCATCGTGGAATGGCCCAGGCGCCACAGGCTCCCATCAGGCGCGGCCAGCACCGCCGCGCGGGTGAGCGGCTGCACCGGAACCGGCGCGCTGGGCACGGTGTCGGCCGGCTTGTTGCCGGTGAGGAAGTTCCAGAACACGGACACCGTCTTGGCAAAGCCCAGCGCATGGCGCGGCGCGCGGTTGCGGAACTTGCCGTCCACGAACTGCGGCGACGCGGTGTGGGCCGCGGGAGGGGCAGGAGGAGCACAGAAGCGGAGGATGGCGGCCATGGCGATCAGAAGGATGAAGAGCCAGAAAACCCGGTGCCGATGGAGCAAGCGCATGGGCGTCGGAATGAGAAAGTACACCCGAGAGTGTAATTCAAAGAGTCGAAAAGTAAACTTGAGAGTGTAAAATTTGGCTTATGCCCGCCCCCGCCACGCCCACCCGCCTTACCGACCGCAAGCGCACGGCCATCGTTCAGGCGGCCATTGCGGAGTTTCGCGAGCACGGCTTCGCGGGGACGAGCATGGACCGCGTGGCGGCCGTGGCCGAAGTCTCCAAGCGCACGGTCTACAACCATTTCCCCAGCAAGGAAGAACTGTTCGAGGCCATCCTGCTGCACCTGTGGGACCGCAGCCATGCCCTGCCCGAGGTGCGCTACGACCCGGCCCGGCCCTTGCAGGAACAGCTGCGCGCCGTGCTGGACACGAAGATGCGCCTGCTGGACGACCCGAGCTTCATCGCCCTGTGCCGCGTGGCCATGGCGGAGATGATGCACAGCCCCGAGCGCGCCCGGGCCATGGTGGCGCGGCTGTCGGAGAAGGAAGAGGACCTGCCGGTGTGGATCCGCGCAGCGCAGGCCGACGGCCGGCTGCGCGCGGGGGTCGACCCGCAGTACGCCGCGCACCAGCTGCACGGCATGGTCAAGGCCTTCGCCTTCTGGCCGCAGATCGCGCTGGGCCAGCCGCCGCTGACGGGCCCGCAGCGCGAGCAGGTGCTGGCCGATGCGGTCGAGATGTTCCTGGGCCTGTACGCCCCCTCCCCCGCGGCGCGGGGCTGACCCGCCGACGCGCCCGGCCAGGCGGATCTGGCGCCAGGGAACCGCTGCACGAATCGAGCGGCAAGTGGGCGCTGCGGATCGGGAGGGGATGCAAGGCGCAAAATGCAGCAATGGCGTGGCTATTGCGAGTATTTGCAACGCCTCAGACTGCCCGAGGCTGCCGATGCACACGGCGCGGCGATTCGTGCAGAGGTTCCCTAGCGCAGCACCCCGCGCGCTGCGGCCATGGCACTGTGCGCCAGGGCCTCCAGGCGCGGCGACTGCTGCGCCCAGCGGTGCCAGTACAGGGGCACGTCGGTCGCCGCCTCGGGCAGCACGTCCACCAGCTCGCCCCGCTCCAGCGCGTCGCCGATCTGCAGCTGCGGCACCATGCCGTAGCCCAGCCCCAGGCGGATGGCGGCCACGAAGGGTTCCGACGCCGGCACGTAGTGCGTGGGGTAGGCGCTGGCCGGCAGGCCCAGCGTGCGCAGCAGCGCATCGGCATGCAGCAGGTCCTTGCGGTTGAAGACCACGGCCGGCGCCCGCTGTGCGGCGGCCCGCGTCAGGCCGCGGCGGAACCACTGCGCGGCGAAGGCCGGCGTGGCCACCAGCCGGTAGCGCATGGTGCCCAGCGGCTCGGCCACGCAGCCGCGCATGGCATGCGCCTCGGCCGCCACGCAGGCGTTGACCAGCCCCGCCGCCAGCAGCGCATCGGTGTGGGCCTGGTCGTCCACCACCAGCTCCAGCACGATGCGCTCGCGCGCCAGCACCGGCGCCAGCGCGGGCAGCAGCCAGGTGGCCAGCGAATCCGCATTCACTGCCAGCGCGGCCTGGAAGAAGCCCTCGCCGCCGTCGGGTGCTCCTGCCAGGCCGGAGAGCAGATCCTGCTCCATCAGCCGCGTGCGTTGCAGGTGCTGCAGCAGCTGGCGCCCCGCGCGCGTGGCGCGGCAGGGCCGCCCCCGCACCACCAGGGCCTGGCCCAGCGCCGTTTCCAGCGCGCGCACGCGCAGCGAGACGGCCGAGGGCGTGAGGTGCAGGCGCACGGCCGCCTGCTCGAAGCTGCCGGTCTCGGCCACGCCCAGAAAGGCTTCGCATTGTTTGGAATCGAGAGCCATGGCGCGCTAGGCGATCAAGGTGAAGAAATTCTCAGCCATCCCGATATTTTCCAAGATGTGCTGCATATTGGGGACTGCATCCGCACAATGCCGCGCATGTTTGCTTCCCTTCCCTGGATACCGCCGCTGCTGCAGGGCTTCGGCATGGGCGCCGGCCTGATCATGGCCATCGGCGCGCAGAACGCCCATGTGCTGCGCACCGGCCTGCGGCGACAGCATGTCGGGCTGACGGTTGCCGCCTGCATCGCCGTCGACGTGATCGCCATCGCCGCGGGCGTGGCGGGCATGGGGGCGCTGGTGCAGCGCAGCCCCGTGCTGCTGGCGCTGGCACGCTGGGGTGGCGTAGCGTTCCTGGCCTGGTACGGCCTGGCCGCCGCGCGCCGTGCGCTGCACCCGGAAGCGGCCCTCTCCGCGGACGCGGAAGCGGGCGCTGCACCTTCTTCGCGCCGCAAGGCGCTGGCGGCCGTGCTGGCCGTGTCGCTGCTCAACCCGCACATGTACCTGGACACGGTGGTGCTGCTCGGCGCACTGGGCGGCCAGCAGCCGGCCGGGTTGCAGTGGTGGTTTGCGGCGGGCGCGGCCACGGCCTCCATGCTGTGGTTCGTGGCTCTGGGCTGCGGAGCGCGCCTGCTGGCGCCGTGGTTCGCGCGGCCCCAGGCATGGCGCGCGCTGGACGCCTTGGTGGCCGCTGTGATGGGGGCCTTGGCGCTGACGCTCGCGCTCGCCCCGCTCGGCCCCGCCGCACCCCTTTCATCCTCCGCGGCACCCTCCGCCCCCACCACGCCATGACCCTTCGACACATCACCCTGCAGCCGCTGGCCGGCACCTACGCCATCGCCCGCCTGGCCCCCGACAGCGCATGGCCCGCCTGGGCCGACGGCCCCGGCTTCGTCACCATTTCGCGCACCCACGACGAGCTGTCGGTCACCTGCCTGGAGGAGCGCGTGCCCTCGGGGGTGCAGGCGGACCGCGGCTGGCGGGCGCTGCGCTTCGTGGGCCCGTTCGCGTTCGGCGCAACGGGCATCGTCCTGTCCGTGATCCGCCCGCTGTCGGAGAACGGCATCGGCGTGTTCGTGGTGTCCACCTTCGACGGCGACCACCTGCTGGTGCAGCAGGCCGACCGCGAACGCGCATGGTTGCTGCTGGCCGCCGCCGGGCACACGCTGCTGCCGCGGGAGGACGCCGCCGCAACCTGACGCGGTGGGCACAGGCGCAGGCAGGCCGATGCAGTACGCTCGGCCGCCATCCGTCCGCTGCTTTTTCACCCAGCCCCGCCATGCCCCTCTCCCCCTACCTCGATACCGCGCCCGTGCTGGAACCCGGCGCCTTCGTCCACCCTTCGGCCCAGGTCATCGGCGATGTGCAACTGGGGCCCGACAGCTCCGTGTGGTGCAACGCCGTGCTGCGCGGCGACGTCCACCGCATCACCGTGGGTGCCTGCAGCAACGTGCAGGATCTGAGCATGGGCCATGTCTCGCACCGCAACCCTGCCAAGCCCGAGGGCTCGCCGCTGGTGATCGGGGACCATGTCACGGTGGGCCACGGGGTGATCCTGCACGGCTGCCGCATCGGCAACGAATGCCTCATCGGCATGGGCTCCATCGTGATGGACGACGCGGTGATCGAAGACCGCGTGATGCTCGGTGCCGGCAGCCTGGTGCCGCCGGGCAAGGTGCTGGAGAGCGGCTACCTCTACATCGGCCGCCCCGCGGCACGGCAGCGGGCGCTGACCGAGGCCGAAATCGCCTACCTGAAGTACTCCGCCGAGCACTATGTGCGGGTGAAGAACAACTACCAAGCCCCGCCCACTCCCACGGAAGCGCCGCAACCGCCCTGAAGCCGCGCCAGCCGCACAGGCTGCGGGAGATCACTCCGCTGCGCGGCCAGCCTCGGCAATCGCCTGCACCACGGCCTGGAGCGCGCGGCCCAGCGGCTTGTCGTTGCGCAGCACCAGGCCCATGCGGCGGTGCAGCCGGGGGGTGAGCGGGCGCACCTCCAGCTCGGCCGCGGCACCCGGCCCGCTCACCGCCATGCGCGGCAGCAGGCCGACGCCCAGCCCGGCACCCACCATGGCCTTGATGGCCTCCACGCTGTCGAACTCCATCTGCGGGCGCGGTACCGCCCCGCCGCGCCGCAGCCAGGCATCGGCGATCTGCCGCGTGGTGGCGGTGGCGTCGAAGGCCAGCAG
>JAEWPH010000083.1 GCA_023460715.1 Pseudomonadota bacterium
CCGGCCTGGATCAGGTCGCCCGCCTCGTGGCGGGCGCCGGCAGGCTCGTCGGCATACAGCGCGCTGCCGTGCAGCGTGGCCGGGCCGATCTCGGCCATGTCCGGGCGGAAGGCGCCCACGCCGATCACCAGGCGCCCGGCGCGGGCGGGCAGGTCGTACACCGGGGCCTTGCTGGTGGTGGCGGCGATCACCACGTCCACGTGCTCAGGCACCTCGGCGGGGCAGGGCTTCACGTGGCCCGCCGCCGCGCCCACGAAGGCCTGCGCCGCGGCTGCCGTGCGCCCGCGCACCCAGACGAGGGCCTGCGGATACACGGCCTGCAGCGCCTGCAGATGGTGGCGGGCCTGCACGCCCGTGCCGATCAGCAGCACCTCCCGCGGCGGCGGCGCCAGCCCGTGGCGGATGGCCAGCATCGACACGGCCGCCGTGCGCCGGCCCGTCACCTCGGGGCCATCGAGCAGGCACAGCGGCCGGCCCGTGGCTGCGTCGTAGACGGCGACCACGCCGTGGATCGTGGGCAGGCCGCGCTGCGCGTTGGCGGGCTGCACGTTCACGAGCTTGTGGATGGCGATGTCCGGCGCCGTGGCCGGCATGCTGAGCAGCACGCCGCCCTCGCCCAGCGGCACCACCTGCCGCTCAGGGCTGATGAGCCGGCCCGCTGCGCCGTCGCGCGCAGCCGCGGCAATGGCCTCCACCAGCGCCAGCGGCTCCAGCAACCGTGCGGTGCGCGCCGCGTCGCAGACGACCAGTGGTGCGGCGGGATCGGGCAATGGAAGACCGGTGTCGGCAGGGTGCATGGCAGGCGGCGGTGGTGGTGGCAAGAGCGAGGGGCCTCCGCCCCCGGCCCGCCATCATGGCGTCAACACCACCTTGCGGCAATCGTCGTCCTGCTGGTCGAACATCTTGTAGCCCTGCACCGCATCGGCGAGCTTCATGCGGTGCGAGATGATGACTTCGGGCTTCATCTTGCCCTCGCCGATGAGCGTCAGCAGCTCGGGCATGAACTTCTGCGCGTGCGTCTGGCCCATCTTGAAGGTCAGGCCCTTGTCGAACGCGTCGCCGAACAGGAAGCCGTGGATGAAGCCCGCGTACACGCCCGGCACGCTGACCACGCCGCCGCGCCGCGTGGCGGCGATGCACTGGCGCAGCGCCTTGCCGCTGGAGCCTTCCAGCTTCATGGCCGTCAGCGCCGTCTCCAGCGCGCTGCCCTTGGCCTCGAAGCCCACGGCGTCGATGGTCGCGTCCACGCCGTGGCCGTTGGTGGAGGTCAGGATCTCCTCGGCCGGGTCTTCCTGCTCGTCGAAGTTGATGGGAATGGCCCCGTACTCGGCCGCGGCGAAGGACAGTCGGTAGTCGCTGTTGTCGATCATGAAGATCTGCTCGGCCCCCAGGTAGCGTGCGCACAGGGCCGACATCAGGCCCACCGGCCCGGCACCGAAGATGGCCACGGACGAGCCCGGGCCCAGCTCGGCGTTCACCGCCGCCTGGTAGCCCGTGGGCAGGATGTCGGAGAGGAACAGCACCTGCTCGTCGGCCAGCACATCGGGGATCTTCAACGGGCCCACGTTGGCCTGCGGGACGCGCACGTACTCGGCCTGGCCCCCGGCGTAGCCACCGTACAGGTGCGAGTAGCCGAACAGGCCGGCACCCGGCGTGGCGCTCTTCTTGTTCAGGATGGCGCCGCGCCCGGTGTTGGTGGTCTCGCAGGCGGCGAACAGGGTCTTGTTGCAGTAGAAGCAGCTGCCGCAGGCGATCACGAACGGGATCACCACGCGGTCGCCGGGGCGCACCGCGGTGACGCCGGCGCCCACCTCTTCGACCACGCCCATGAACTCATGGCCGAGGATGTCGCCGTCCTTCATGTCGGGGATCTTGCCGCGGTAGATGTGCAGGTCCGAGCCGCAGATCGCGGTGGCGGTCACGCGCAGCACGATGTCGTCGGACGCCTGCAGGATGGGGTCGGGAACGTTGTCGAGCGAGACGTTCTTCGAGCCTTGGTAGGTGAGGGCTTTCATGGGGAACAACCTCCGGGTGGGAAATGAATCCAACCTAGGGGGCGGCCCCGGCGGCCTTTGTCGGCCATCACGCCATCCGCTCGCCGTCATCGCCGCGCAGCCGGGCCGCGCGGCGCAGGCCCCGCTACAGGGCGGCGACGGCCTTGCGCAGTTCGTCTTCGCCGAGGATTTCGGAGAACACCACGGGCGCCTTGCCGGGCGCGTGCAGCACGTAGACCGGCACGCCGCTGCGGCCGAGCGCGCCCAGCGCGGCGGTGATGGCCGGGTCGCGGCGCGTCCAATCGGCGCGCAGCAGGGCCACGTTCTTGGCGGCGAAGTCCTGCAGCACGGCCGCGTTCGACAGCGTGGTCTTCTTGTTGTACTGGCAGGTCACGCACCAGGCGGCGGTGTAGTCCACGAACACGGGCTGGCCCTGCGCCAGCAGCTGCTCGGGCAGGCCCGCCTGCCAGGCGCGCCAGCCCGGGGCCGGGGCACTGGCAGTGGCCGCGGCTTCGCCTGCGGGCTGCATTTCAATGACTTTCGGGCCCCAGGCCCATGCCAGCCAAGCGCATCCAGCTATCGAAAGCGTAGCGATCACGGCCCGGCTGCGGCCCCGCAGCGTGAGGGCCCAGATGGCCATGCTGAGCGCCACCAGCAGCGCCAGCAGCGCCGCCGCGCCGTCGATGCCGCTCTGCTGGCCCAGCACCCAGGTCAGCCAGACCACGGTGGCGAACATAGGGAAGGCCATGAAGCGGCGCAGCGTCTCCATCCAGGCGCCCGGGCGGGGCAGGGCGCGGGCGAAGCCCGGAATCCAGCTCGCCAGCAGGTAGGGCAGGGCGAGGCCCAGCCCCATGGCGGCGAACACGGCCAGCGCCTGCGGCGCCGGCAGCGTGGCCGTCAGGCCCAGCGAGGCGCCCATGAACGGCGCCGTGCAGGGCGAGGCCACAGCCACGGCCAGCACGCCGGTGAGGAACGAATCCGCCACCGGATGGCGCGCCTGCAGCCCGGCGAGCGAGGAGGGCAGCATGCGCCCGAACTCGAATACGCCCGCCAGGTTCAGCCCGATCACGGTGAACAGCGCCGCCAGCGCCGCCACCACCGCAGGCGACTGCAGCTGAAAGCCCCAGCCCACCGCCTCACCGGCGGCGCGCAGGCCCAGCATGGCCGCGCCCAGTGCCACGAACGACAGCATCACGCCGGCGGTGTAGGCCAGCCCGCCCACGCGGTGCGCATGCCGGCTCTGCGCATGGCGGGCAAAGCCCACCACCTTGATCGCCAGCACCGGGAACACGCAGGGCATGAGGTTGAGCAGCAGCCCGCCCAGCAGCGCGCCGGCCAGCGCGGCCAGCAGCATGCCCAGCGGGGCCGAGGTGACCG
>JAEWPH010000084.1 GCA_023460715.1 Pseudomonadota bacterium
GGAAGAAGGCGCCGTGGTGTTCGATGGCGAGGGGGCCGCCCAGGTGACGGACCGCGCCGGCAGCGTGCTGCAGCGCCTGGGCATCGACATCGGGGCCGCTGCCATGGCGGCCGGCCAGCCCGGCAAGCGCCCGCAGTGCCGCCCGTGCCTGGACTGGAGCGAGCGCCGCCCGCACCTGGCGGGCCGGCTGGGCGCGCTGATCTGCCAGCACAGTCTGGACAGCGGCTGGCTGCTGCGCGGCACGGGCACCCGGGCCCTGTCGATCACGCCGCGCGGCGCCGTGGCCTTGCGCGACGGGCTGGGTCACGCCCGCTGGGCCGAAGTGGCCGGCGGCTGAGCAGGCCCGTTCAGGCGCCGGGCAGGGCCTGCGCGCAGGCGAAGGCGCTGGCCCAGGCCCATTGGAAGTTGTAGCCGCCCAGCCAGCCGGTGATGTCGACGACCTCGCCGATGAAGTACAGGCCCGGCTGCGCTTTGGCTTCCATCGTCTGCTGCGACAGCGCGCGCGTGTCCACGCCGCCCAGCGTCACCTCGGCCTTCTTGTAGCCCTCGGTGCCGGTGGGGGTGAGCTGCCAGCGCGTGAACTGCTCGGCCAGGCGCGCCAGTGCCTTGTCGGCCGCTTCGTTGATGGGGCGCTGCCAATCGGGGCTTTGCTGGGCCCAGGCATCGGCCAGGCGGCTGGGTACGTGCGCGGCGAGTTCGTTGGCGATGAGCTTCTTGGAGCGGGCCTTGCCCTGCGCCAGTGCGTCGGCGATGTCCTTGCCCGGCGCCAGGTCGATGGACAGCGGCGTGCCCGGCTGCCAGTAGCTGGAGATCTGCAGCACGGCCGGACCGGAGAGGCCGCGGTGCGTGAACAGCAGGTCCTCCAGAAAGGCCGTGCGGTCTTTTTTTACCCCGGTGCTGATCTCGACCGGCAGCGCCAGCCCGGCCAACTGTGCATAGGGTGCCCAGCCGTCGCCGTCGCCGTCGAAGGTGAGCGGCACCAGGCCGGGGCGCCGCTCAATGAGCGGGATGTCGAACTGCTGCGCCAGCCGGTAGCCGAAGTCGGTGGCGCCGATCTTCGGGATCGACAGCCCGCCCGTGGCGATGACCAAGCTGCGCGCCTGCACCGGACCTTGATCGGTATCGATTTGATAGCTACCTGCGCTTGCTGCATCTGCGCTGGAGGCCAAAAAGGTTATTTTTTTCACGCTGCAGGGCTGCCAGCGCTCCACGCCACCCTCCGCGCACTCGGCCAGCAGCATCTGGATGATGTCCTCGGCCGAGCGGTCGGCAAACAGCTGGCCCTTGTGCTTCTCGTGGTGCGCGATGCCGTGCCGGTCCATCAACGCGATGAAGTCTGCCGGCGTGTAGCGCGAGAGGGCCGAGCGCGCGAACTGCGGGTTCTGCCCCACGAAGTGCTTGTGCGGCGCGCGCACGTCCAGGTCGCGGTTGGTGAAGTTGCAGCGGCCGCCGCCCGAGATGCGGATCTTCTCGGCCACCTTCTCGGCGTGGTCGATCAGCAGCACCTTCAGGCCGCGCTGGCCCGCCTGGGCGGCGCAGAAAAGGCCGGCCGCGCCGGCTCCGATGATGACGGCGTCAAAAAAAGAAGTAGAGGGACGAGACACGGGTCGACACGCTGCAGGCAAAGGCGTGATTGTCCACGCCCGGCCGGGGCGGGCTGGGCGCGGCGCTCAGCCCTTCCAGGTGAACGGAAACTTCAGCTGCTGCACGAAGCCGTTGGGCACGTAGTCGCCCTTGACGCCGTAGTCCTTGGGCCACAGCTCGTCGCTCTTCACGGCCGTGCCGAAGAGGTAGTCGAGGAAGGCGAAATGCGCCGCGTAGTTGCGGTCCAGCGCGGCGTCGTCCTGGCTGTGGTGCCAGTGGTGGAAGTTCGGCGTGACGATCAAATAGCGCAGTGGACCGAGGCGCACGCTCACGTTGGCATGGTTGAACACCGCCTGGAAGCCGACGATGACGATGTATGCGTCGATCACTTCCTTGCTGAAGCCCAGCACGTAGATGGGCGCGAGCACCAGCGTGCGGGTGATGAGCAGCTCCAGGATGTGCTGGCGCGAGCCGGCCATCCAGTCCATGCTCTTGACGCTGTGGTGCACGGCGTGCAGACGCCAGAGCGTGGGCACTTCGTGGTAGGCGCGGTGCGTCCAGTACTGCACCAGGTCGGCCACCAGGATGATGAGGAACAGCGCCACCCAGAAGTTCAGGCCCTGCACCCAGCCGCGGATGCCGTCGTTGGCGGCCCAGCCGAAGAACTTGTGCACCATCAGGTTGGTGGCCAGCAGCACGAAGCCCACCACCATGTGGTTGACGATGAAGTGGTGGAAGTCGCACTGCCATTCGGCGCGGAAGATGGGCTGGTCCTTGCGGTGGGCGAACAGCTTCTCGATGAAGATGAAGATCAGCGCGCTGCCCAGCAGGTCCAGGATGAACCAGTCCAGCCCGATGTAGGGCGTGTTGTCGGCGAAGTCGTGCACGGGCACCTTGTGGCCGCCCAGCATGGCGGAAGACACCACGAGCAGGAAAGCGGCCGAGGACAGCCAGCGCGAGCGGTTGAACAGGATGTTGACCAGCGACAGCCCGCCCGCGACGACCAGCGCGGCGAACATGATCATGCGGATCACATCGACGTTGTAGGCCTTGCGCAGCTCCGGTGTGGTCAGGTACTGCGGGAAGTGGAAGGCCAGCACCCCCAGAAAGCACAGGATGCCCAGCGAGAGCGCGATCACGCCGGAAATCTTGCCCTTGCCGGGGCGCAGTTCGCCATGGCTGGCGGTGAATTCGTTGAGTTTGTCGAGCATGCGTGGGTCCATCCCGCGGAAAGATGAGGCGCGAGTGTAGCGAAGCAGCATCAAGCATGCCTACATCAGGCGGGCGCTCCTAAAATTGATGCATGACAATGAACATCCCCGCGCACCAGCTCAGCATGACCGTGCTGATGTCTCCCGACATGGCCAACTTCTCGGGCAACGTGCACGGCGGGGCCGTGCTCAAGCTGCTCGACCAGGTGGCCTACGCCTGTGCGGCCCGCTATTCGGGCTGCTATGCCGTCACCCTCAGCGTGGACCAGGTCACCTTCCTGCAGCCCATCCACGTGGGCGAACTGGTGACCTTCCTGGCCAGCGTGAACTACACCGGCCATTCGTCCATGGAGGTCGGCATCAAGGTGGTGGCCGAGGAGATCCGCACGCAGATCGTGCGGCACGTGAACAGCTGCTTCTTCACCATGGTGGCCGTGGACGAGGCGCGCAAGCCGACGGCCGTGCCGCAGCTGTCGCCCTCCACGCCGGACGAGCGCCGCCGCTGGGCAGCCGCGCTGCTGCGCAAGGAGCTGCGCAAGGAGCAGGCGGCGCGTTTCGAGCAGGTGCGGCTGGAGGCGGCCGGCCAGGCTGTGGCCTGAGCCGTTCCCTGGATGGCTGACCGGGCCCTGCCCGGACTTGCCGCTCAGACCGCCGCGCGGCTGCGCCCGGCCAGCGACACGGCCTGCAGGGACAGGCTGTCGATCTCATGCGTGATGCCCGACAGCACATTGGCCACCACGGCGAATTCGCGCCCATGCTGGCCGGCCCGCGCGGCCATCACCTGGGCGTTGAAGCTCACCACCTTGGCCTCGCGCGCCACGGTCTGGATGGAAGCCACGATGTGGCTCAGCTCCTGCATCATCGCGTCCGAACGGGCCTTGCTGGACACGTCGAACGCGGTGGTGGCGGTGTTGAGGGCCTCCAGCGCGCCGTCCACGCTTTCCACCAGCGTGGCCAGGGCCGCTGCGGCGCGGGGGCTGTGGTGTTCGGCCAGGTCCAGCGTGGTGGCGACCTGGCGGGCGAAGGCGTCGATGGTGGCCGCCACACCCGCAGGGCCGTGGTAGGCCTGGCGGACCGCCTGGGCGCTCTCGGCATCCAGCGTGCGGGGCGTGTCCACCAGGGAGGCCTGGCTTTGCGTGAACAGGGCGAGGGACTGGCGCGCGGCCTTCAGGTGCGGTTCGCTGCCCTGCGTGGCGAGCATGGTCTGCAGCACCATGCGCTGCGACAGCATGCGCTGCCGCGCGGCCAGGTTCACGAGGGAGATGGGGCTGGTGCGGAGTGGGGTGGCCATGGGGTTCCTGGTGCAGTCACTGCGGCGGTACCTGGCCTCTTGCAAGCCGCGTGCCGAGGTGGCGGGTCAGCCGGCCGCGTGCTTCATCAGCGGCAGGGCGCCGGGCGCCTGCGCCGCGGCCACGCCGCGCACCACGTCGCCGATCACGATCACCGAGGGGCTGCCCAGCTGCTCGCGCTCGATGGTGTGGCACAGCTCGCCCAGCGTGGTGAGCGCATGGCGCTGGTGCGGCAGGCTCACGTGCTGGATCACCACCACCGGCGTGCTGGGCGGCAGGCCGGTGAGTAGCTCCTGCTGGATGTGCGCCGCGCTGCTCACCCCCATGTAGATCACCAGCGTGAGCCGGGCGTCGCGGGCCGTGGCCGCGAGCTGGCGCCAGTCGGTGCCGGCGTCGCCGGGCTTGGCGTGGCCGGTGACGAAGACCACGCCGTGGGCGTGCTCGCGGTGCGTGAGCGGCGTGCCCAGCAGCGTCATGCCGGCCAGCCCGGCGGTGATGCCGTTGATGACCGTGACCTCGATGCCGGCCGCGCGCAGGTGCTCGACCTCCTCGCCGCCGCGGCCGAAGATGAACGGGTCGCCGCCCTTGAGGCGCACGACGTTCTCGCCCTCGTTCACGGCCATGACCATGAGCTTTTCGATGAAGGCCTGCGGCGTGCTCTTGCATCCGCCGCGTTTGCCCACGTGCACGACGCGCGCACCCGGCGCGGCCAGCGCCACGATCTCGTCGCTCACTAGGTCATCGACCAGCAGCACGGTGGCCGCCTGCAAGGCCTTCAGGGCCTTGATGGTGAGCAGCTCCGGGTCGCCCGGCCCGGCGCCCACCAGCGTGCAGCTGCCGCGCAGCGCGTTGCCGGCAGGCGTGCCCGCGGTGGAGGAGTGAGAGTCGGTGGTGCCGTTCATGGGGTTGTCTCCGCAGTGGTCTGCGTGCTCAATTGCAAGATGTGTTCCACCTGCCGGGCCAGCGCGGGCGGCACGGGCAGGTCGCCGTCCAGCACGCGGCGCGTGTAGCCGGCGGTGGTCCGTACGTCGATCTCGGTGGGCAGGCCGGGCACGTCCGCGGCGGTGCCGGGCTGCTGCTCCTGCACCACGCGGTGCGTGCCGTGCAGGAAGGCGTCGTAGCGCGGCGTGCGCCGCGGATCGGCGGCCACTTCCCCTTCGAGTCCGCGGGAGAGCAAGGCGTTCAGCCGCAGCGTGGTGAAGGTGTTGCAGAGCATGTCGAAGTACTCCGGATGCGTGAAGCTGGTGACCACCAGCGCCGGACCCGCGCACGGATTGAGCAGCTTGGTCACGCTATGCCCGGGATTGCGCAATCCCACCACCTCGCGCACCGCGAGCAGGCGTGCCAGGCCGGCATGCAGCAATTCGGTGCGCAGGTGCGCAACCTGCCCGGGTGCTATGGCCTGAGGAGCATCCAGCGCAGGCACGCCAAGCGCTTCCAGCACGTCGGACGCCAGAATGCGGCGTGCTTCGGTGCGCATGCCGTGCAGCAGCACGGGCAGGCCTTCGCGGGCCAGCAGCAGGGCCAGCAGCGGGGTGAGCACCGGCAGCTTGCGCGCGCCGTTGTAGCTGGGCAGCACGATGACCGGCCGGCCCGGCGCGCCGCCGGACACGCGCGCGATGCGGGCGTGCACGGCGTCCAGAAAGCCGCACATCTCTTCGGCCGTCTCGCCCTTGATGCGCATGGCGATGCAGAAGGCGCCGATCTCCAGGTCGGTCACGTGGCCGTCGAGCACCTGGCCGAACAGGTCGGCCGCCTGCTCGCGGCTGAGCGCCTTGGCGCCGCGCGCGCCGCGGCCGATCTCTTTCAGGTAGTGGCTGATGGCCATGGGCAATGTGCGAAATGGGAAGCGGGAAACAAAGGGTGCATATTGTCCCGGATCTTTGATAACCAGCCGTTATATCCGTGTGGTGGAGCGTGACGGCAGAAGCGTCAGGCGGGCTGTGCAGACAGCGAATGCCGCACCATGCGCCGCAGCTGCGGCACGCACGAGCCGCACTGCGTGCCGCAGCGCAGGGCGCCCTGCAGTTGGGCCAGCCGGTCGGTGTCGTCGCCGTGGCATTGCGCCAGCTGGGCTTCGATGGCGGTGTCGGTCACGTCCAGGCACACGCACACCGGCTTGCCGCGCGACACCACCGCGACCGGCGCCTCGCTGCCGGGGCGCAGCAGCAGGCGGCCGTAGCTCTGCACGGGCAGGGCGTCCAGCAGCAGCGTGCGCAGCCAGGCGCCGGCCCGGGTGTCGCCGCCCAGCAGCAGGGCCTCCAGCGTGGCCTGGCCGCCCGGGTCCACGGCCAGCCGCATGGCGCGGTGCTGCCCGCGGGCGGTGTCGGCGTAGCGCAGCGTGTCTTCGCCGGCCAGGTCCAGCAGGCCTTCGATGCGTTCGATCAGGCCGGACGTCGGTGCGCTGGGGGCCGCTCCGCGCAGCAGCACGCCGGTGCGGCCGGCCGCGTTGGCGAAGGGCACGCAATGGGCGTAGGGCAGCTCGGCCAGCACCGCCGCCAACGCCGTGCGCGTGGTGTGCGCGCTGTCCTGAGGCAGCCAGGCCAGCGCCAGCAGGTGCCAGGCCCAGTCACCCGCGCGGGCGATGCGCACGGCGGTGTGCTTGAGTTCGGGCTGGCGCGAGCCGGGGCAGTAGGCCGGGTTGGTGAGCGTGTTGACGCCGCCCAGAGGCCGGCTGTCCGCGCCGCGGCCCATCAGGAATTCGCTGCCCCAGTGCATGGGCAGGAAGGCCTGGCCGCGCGCCACGCCGGCATCGGGCTGCACCGGCAGGGCCAGGGTGCCCCGGCGGCTGTCCAGGCGCACCAGATCGCCGTCGGCCACCCGCAGGGCGGCCATGTCGTCTGGATGCAGCTGCACGGCGGGTTCGGCCGCGTGGCCGAAGAGCCGGCCCAGGGTGCCGGTGCGGCTCATGCCGTGCCATTGGTCGCGCAGGCGGCCGGTGGTGAGGGCGAAGGGATAGTCCGCATCGCAGGGCTCGGCCACGGGCTGCCAGGGCTGGGCCGCGAAGCGGGCGCGGCCGTCGGACGTGGGGAAGACGCCGTCGGCGTACAGGCGCGCCGTGCCCTGGGCCTGTCCAGCGGGCCAGGGCCATTGCTGCGGGCCGCGCGCCTCCAGCAGCGGCCACGACAGGCCGGTGATGTCCAGGTCGCGCCCCTGCGTGGTGGCGCGGTGCTCGTTCCAGAGGGCCTCGGCGCCGGCTTCTGCGTCGTCCAGCGGGTAGGGGAAGAGGTCGGCCGAACCGGGGGGCCGCAGCCGGGCCTGCAGGCGCTGGGCGAAGTCCACCGCTGCCGCCCAGTCGTGGCGCGCGGCCCCAGGCGCGGGCACGGCGGGGCGCACGCGGGAGATGCGGCGCTCGCTGTTGGTGACGGTGCCGGTCTTTTCGCCCCAGCTGGTGGCCGGCAGCAGCAGATCGGCGTACTGCGCCGTGGCGGTGGTGGCGAAGGCCTCCTGCACGACGACGAACTCGGCACGTTCCAGCGCGCGGCGCACGGTGGCCTGGTCGGGCAGGCTCTGCGCGGGGTTGGTGCAGGCGATCCACAGCGCCTTGATCTCGCCGTCGGCCGCGGCCTGGAACATCTCCACCGCCGTCTTGCCCGGGCGGGCGGGCACGTCGGCCACGCCCCAGAGCGCGGCCACCTCGGCGCGGTGCTGTGCGTTGCCCAGGTCGCGGTGGCCCGACAGCAGGTTGGCCATGCCACCCACCTCGCGTCCGCCCATGGCATTGGGCTGGCCGGTGAGCGAGAACGGCCCGGCGCCGGGTCGGCCGATCTGCCCCGTGGCCAGGTGCAGGTTGATGAGCGCGGCGTTCTTGGCGGTGCCGCTGGTGCTCTGGTTCAGGCCCTGGCAGTACAGGCTGAGCGCGGGAGCACGGGCAGCGCCGCCACCGTTTGCGCTGCCGTCCACGCCGGCGAACCACCGCGCCGCGGTAACGATGTCCTCCGCCGGCAGGCCGCACACCGCCGCGGCGCGCGCGGGCGTGCAGTCGGCCACCAGGGCCTCCAGTGCGTCGAAGCCCTGCGTGTGGCGTGCGATGTAGCCGCGGTCCACCCAGCCCTCGCGCAGCATCACGTGCAGCATGGCGTGGAACAGCATCACGTCGCTGCCGGGCAGCAGCGGCAGGAACAGGTCGGCCATGGCGGCGGTGTCCGTGCGGCGCGGGTCGGCCACGACGATCTTCAGCTGGGGGTTGGCGGCCCGCGCGTCCTCGATGCGGCGAAACAGGATGGGGTGCGCCCAGGCCGTGTTGCTGCCCACGATGAACAGGCACTGCGCGTGGTTCACGTCGTCGTAGCAGGCGGGCGGCGCGTCGGCGCCCAGCGTGGCCTTGTAGCCGGCCACGGCGCTGCTCATGCACAGGCGCGAGTTGGTGTCGATGTTGTTGGTGCCGATCAGGCCCTTGGCCAGCTTGTTGAAGGCGTAGTAGTCCTCGGTCAGCAACTGGCCCGACAGGTAGAAGCCCACGGCGTCGGGGCCGTGGCGGGCGATGGTGTCGGCGAAGCGCTGCGCCGCTGTGTCCAGGGCCGTGTCCCAATCCATGGGCTGGGGCGCCTGGCCGCGTGCCGTGCGCCACTGCGGCTGCAGCAGGCGGGTCTGCAGCGTGACCTGCTGCGTGGCGGTGAGGTGCAGCGTGGAGCCCTTGGTGCACAGCCGCCCGAAGTTGGCCGGGTGCTCCGGGTCGCCGCGCACGCCGGTGATCTGCGTGCCTTCCGTGGCGATGAGAACGCCGCAGCCGACGCCGCAGTAGGGGCAGGTGGAACGGGTTTCTTGCATGGCGGGGTTTATGGTGTTTTCGGCCTGTAGCGCTTGTCCAGAAAGCGCATCCAGCTATTCAATGTGTAGCTATTCCGCTACGCCTTCACGGCGGCGTACAGCCCGGTGACCTGGTCCATCACCGTGAGCAGGTGTTCGCTGGCGACGAACACTTCCGACAGCGCACGGGTGCCCATGCCGCGCGGCCCGTCGCCGCCTTGCAGCCGGCCCAGCGCGGCGTCGAAGAACACCCACTGTGCGTCGGCCATCTGCAGCGCGCCGCGGATGCGGTCGGTGGCCTGGGGCGCCTGGCGCAGCGTCTGCATGGCCTGCAGGAACTCGGTGCGTGCCTGCGCGATCTCGGCCTGCGCGGCGGCGGCGTCCACGCCCAGCGCGGCCGCCAGGCAGAACTTGGCCATGCGCTGGCTCAGCATGCGCTGGCGGCCGGCGATGTTCACCAGCCGGCCCACCGGCTGGGCCTGCGCCGCTTCGTACTGCACGGTGCCCTGGTGCGCCAGAGACAGCACGCGCGCGTCGGCCTGCAGCAGCGCCGCGGCGTCGGCC
>JAEWPH010000085.1 GCA_023460715.1 Pseudomonadota bacterium
GGTCGAGCACGCGGATGCCGCCCAGCGTGCGCGTGGCCGAGGCATCGCGCAGCACGCCGCGGTCGCCGTGCCAGGCGGCCACGGTGCCGTGCAGCACCAGCTGGGCCAGCGCCGTGGCGCCGGGCGCCAGGGTGTCGCCCTGCAGCAGGGAGATGCTGCCCATCACGTCGGAGGTAGCGAGGTGCACGTGCACGGGCGTGCCGGAACGCAGGGCCTTGGGCTCGTCCGGCCAGAGCGTGCATTCCACGTCGATGCGGGTGGTGGCCAGGCCGATGGCGGGGGCGCAGACCCAGTCGCCCCGGCCCACCTCGTCCTTGGCCACGCCGTGCAGCGCCAGGGCGCAGCGCTGGCCGGCAGCGGCCACCTCGGCCGGCTGGTTCTGCGCGTGGATGCCGCGCAGCCGCACGCTGCGGCCACCGGGGGCGATCTGCAGCTCGTCGCCCACGCGGGCGCTGCCGCTGGCGACTGTGCCGGTGACGACGGTGCCCACGCCGGCCAGGGTGAAGGCGCGGTCCACGGCCAAACGGAAGGCGGGCGGGGCGTCGGTGGTGGAGCCGGCGCCACCCACGGCGGGTGCCGAGTCCATGCGGGCGGCCACCTCCAGCAGGTGGTCGCGCAGCGGGCCGATGCCTTCGCCGGTGGTGGCGGAGACGTGGAACACGGGCGCGCCCGCCAGCCGCGTCGGCGCCAGCAGCGCCGCCACTTCGGCGCGTACGGCGCGCAGCCGGTCGGCGCGGGTGTTGGCGTCCAGCCGGTCGATCTTGGTGATGGCGACGGTGCCTTGGGCCACGCCGAGCAGCGCGACCACGGCCAGATGCTCGCGGGTCTGCGGCATCACGCCGTCGTCGGCGGCCACCACCAGCAACGCGTGGGCGATGCCGGTGGCGCCCGCCAGCATGGTGTGCAGCAGCCGCTCGTGCCCGGGCACGTCCACGAAGCCCAGCGACAGGGCCGCGCGGTGGTGGGGGCCGCTGGCGTCCGGGGCCTCGCTGCTGGGCACATGCAGGTAGGCGTAGCCCAGCTCGATGGAGATGCCGCGGCGCTTTTCCTCGGGCAGGCGGTCGGTCTCCACGCCGGTGAGCGCGCGCACCAGCGAGGTCTTGCCGTGGTCGATATGGCCGGCGGTGCCGATGATCATGGGCGGGAGTCCTGCGGCTGCGTCATTTTCAAAATTGATAGCTGCTTGCGCTTGATGGATAAGCGATGGAGCCTGTTCTTACTTGATGTTCAACAGGGATCATCATTCCTGCGCCAGCGCCTCGGCCAGCAGCGGCAGCTGGGCGGTGAAGGCCGGCACGTCGCGCGCCTCCAGGCAGCGCAGGTCCAGCCACAGGGTGTCGTTGGCGATGTGGCCGATCACGGGGCGGGGCAGGGCGCGCAGGGCGGCTTCGAGGTGGCCCAGCGCCCGGCCGGCGCGCTTGACGTTCACCGGGCGGATCGCCAGGCCGTAGCTGGGCAGCGTCTCCACGGGCAGGGCGCCGCTGCCGATCTGGCTGAACACGGCATCGGCATGCACGGTGTACCCCGTGCCCACCGCGGCTTGCAGCGGGGCGGTCAGCGCATCGGCCTGCGCGCGCATGTCGGCCTGCGGGCGGGTGAAGAGGCGCAGCGTGGTCAGCTGCTCGGGCAGTTGCTCGGGCCGCAGGTACAGGCGCAGCACGGGCTCCAGCGCGGCCAGCGTGAGCTTGCCCACGCGCAGCGCGCGCTTGAGCGGGTTCTTCTTGATCTTGGCGATCAAATCCTTGCGGCCCACGATGAGCCCGGCCTGCGGGCCGCCCAGCAGCTTGTCGCCGCTGAAGGTGACCAGGTCGGCACCGGCCGCGATGGTCTCGCGCACGGTGGCCTCATGCGGCAGGCCCCATTGCGACAGGTCCACCAGGGTGCCGCTGCCCAGATCGACCACCAGCGGCACGCCGCGCGCGTGGGCGATCTGTGCCACCTCGGCCTCGCCCACGCTCTTGGTAAAGCCGGTCACCGCGTAGTTGCTGCAATGCACCTTCATCACCAGGGCGGTGCGCTCGGTGATGGCCTCGGCATAGTCCTTGGCGTGCGTGCGGTTGGTGGTGCCCACCTCGACCAGCTTGGCGCCGGCGCGGGCCATGATGTCCGGGATGCGGAAGGCGCCGCCGATCTCGACCAGCTCGCCGCGCGAGACGATCACTTCCTTGCGCGCGGCCAGTGCGTTCAGCGTGAGCAGCACGGCCGCGGCGTTGTTGTTGACCACCGTAGCGGCCTCGGCGCCCGTCAGCTCGCGCAGCAGGTCATTCACCAGGTCGTCGCGGTCGCCGCGGCCGCCGGTGGCCAGGTCGAACTCGAGGTTGGCCGGCGTGGTCAGCGCCTGCACCACGGCCTGCACGGCCGCGTCGGGCAGCAGCGCGCGGCCCAGGTTGGTGTGCAGCACCGTGCCGGTGAGGTTGAACACGGCCTTCAGGCGCGGAGCGAATCGGGCGTCGAGCTGTGCGCGCACCTGGGCGGCCAGCGCCGCGGGTTCGATCTGCTCTGCCGTGGCCTGGCCCGCCACCACGGCGGGGCGCAGGGCATCCATCACGCTACGCAGGGTATCGGTGGTCAGGCGGGTGCCGTAGTCGACGGCCAGGGCGCGGAATGCGGGCGCCGAAAGCACCCGGTCCACGGCGGGAAGGCGCAGCGGCTGGGCCGGCGCGGCGGCGCTCATGCCGCAGTGCCGTCCGCGGCCGGCGGCGTGGCGTCCACGTCGGCCAGGGGCAGGAAGGGGTTGGTGCTGGCGCGGGCGAAGTCGGTCTCGCCCATCAGCAGATCGAGCAGCAGCGTGGCCAGGTCGTCGGCCAGGGGCTCGGCGTGCGGATCCTTCTCCTGGTTGGCGATCTTGCGGTAGGTGTGGCAGGCGTCGCAGGTCTCGGCCAGCACCACCTCGTCCTTCTGGTCGCTGCCTTCGCTCTGCAGGCCCTGGTAGCGCACGCCCTTGGTGGACTCGCAGTGCGTGCACTTCACGCGCACCATGTGCCATTCGGTGCAGCAGGTGCCGCAGTGCAGGTAGCGCAGGCCGGCCTCGCGCCCGCCGATGCGCAGCACGCTGGCCACGGGCGCTGTGCCGCACACGGGGCAGACGGTGGCGGGGTCGGTGTAGGGAATGTCGGCCAGGCTCAGGCGGCTGGCGCGGTCGGCGAACACCACCTGCAGCGCGGCCATGACCAGCGGCGCGGCGGCCAGTTCCTCGGGCTCGCTGACCAGGCCCACCAGCACGCGGCGCGCCAGCGTGTCGCGCTCGGCGGCGGACTGGGCCTGCAGCGTGGCGAGCACCGGGGCC
>JAEWPH010000086.1 GCA_023460715.1 Pseudomonadota bacterium
GCCTCGGCGTGTGTAACATGCGGGGCTGCCTGCAGCGCAGCGCCGAGGGCGCCGCCCCGCCGCCTGCCTGGGCCACACGGCCGGCCGCCGCGCTGGATGTTTTGTTTTTTTGCCGCAAGGATTGCCATGAGCGTTTACGACAAGCTGAAAGAACTCGATATCACCCTGCCCCCCGTGGCTGTGCCCGCCGCCGCGTACGTGCCGTACGTGCAGACCGGCAACCTGGTGTTCCTCTCGGGCCACATCGCGCGCAAGGACGGCAAGCCCTGGTCGGCCCAGTTCGGCCGCGACATCACGGTCGAGGAAGGCAAGCAGGCCGCCCGCGCGGTCGCCATCGACCTGCTGGGCACGCTGCACGCGGCCACGGGCAACGACCTGAACCGCATCCAGCGCATCGTCAAGGTGATGAGCCTGGTCAACTCCACCGGCGACTTCACGGAGCAGCATCTGGTGACCAACGGTGCCAGCGAACTGTTCGGCGAAGTGTTCGGCGACAAGGGCAAGCACGCCCGCAGCGCCTTCGGCGTGGCCCAGATCCCCATGGGCGCCTGCGTCGAGATCGAACTGATCGCCGAACTGGCCTGAGTTTCCGGGTTCGTCCGCACCGCGCCGCACCGCTGTCCTGGCGCTGCGGCGTTTTTCATTACCTCGCTCCGCCATGCCTGCTAACACCCCGCCCCTCGTTGCCGAGCCCCCGCTCGTGCTGTCCATCCAGTCCCACGTGGCCTACGGGCATGTGGGCAACGATGCGGCCATGCTGCCGCTGCAGCTGCTGGGCATCGAGCCCGTGGCCGTGCACACGGTGCAGTTCTCCAACCACACGGGCTATGGCGAATTCAAGGGCCAGGTGTTCACGCCCGCGCACATCGGCGACGTGCTGGACGGCCTGCGCGCACGCGGCGTGCTGGCGCGCTGCCAGGCCGTGCTGTCGGGCTACCTGGGCGACGCAGGCGTCGGCGAGGCCATTCTGGCGGCCGTGCAGGAGATCCGCACCCAGCGGCCCGAGGCGCATTACCTGTGCGACCCGGTGATGGGCGATGTGGGCCGCGGCGTGTTCGTGCGTCCCGGCATCCCCGAGTTCCTGCGCCGCCGCGCGCTGGCGCAGGCCAGCATCCTCACGCCCAACCAGTATGAATTCGAAATGCTGCACGGCCAGCCGCTCGGCTCGGTGGACGACGCCATCGCCGCGGCGCGCGCACTGCTGGGCAGCACGCCGGGCACCGGCCCGTCCCTGATCGTGGTGACCAGCCTGCGCACGCCCGACCTGCCCACGGAACGCCTGGCCACGCTGGCCGTTACGGCGCGCGACGCGTGGCTGGTGCAGACCCCGTTCATCGACCTGCAGCCGCTGCCCAACGGCATGGGCGACGTGTTCTCTGCGGTGCTGCTGGGCCATCTGCTGCGCGGCGCATCGGAGCCCGAGGCCGTTTCCAGCGCGGTCAGCAGCCTGTACGCCCTGGTGTCGCGCACCACGCCGGGCCAGCGCGATCTCCCGCTGGTGGCCTGCCGGGAACAGATCACAGCGCCCGCGGAGCGCTTTCAGGCCACGCCCTGGACGGCTGCGTGACCGGCGGCGGGGAAGACCCACGGCCGACAGCGCGAGCTGCCCACCGGCTCACCAGGGAAAGTCGATCAAATCCCCGTAGAGGCGCCGCAGGATCGCCTTGACCTCGGGCGACTGCTGGTAGATGGCGATGAACTTCAGCAGCCGCGGGTCATTCTCCTTCTCCGGCGTCGTCACCCAGCGGATGGCGTAGCGCTTCACGTTCTCGGGCACGGTGTTGTCGAACGCCAGGCCCTGCTTCTCGTCCACGCCGCCGTGCTTGGCGAAGGTCGTGTAGGTGACCACGGCGGTCACGTCCTCGAAGACACGGGCCGATTGCGCGCCTTCCACGGCGATGAGCTTGAGCTTCTTGGGGTTGGCCGTGATGTCTGCTGTTGTCGCCAGGTGCCCCGCGCCGGGCTTGAGCTTGATGAGCCCCATGGATTCGAGCAGCAGCAGCGACCGCGCGTTGTTCACCGGGTCCGACAGGATGGCGATGGTGGCGCCATCGGGCACGGCGTCGCCCTTCTTCAGCTTCTTGGAGAACAGCCCGATGGTGGTGGAGTAGCCATAGGCGATCGGCTTGAGATGCACGCCCCGGCTCTGGTTGAAGCGCTCAAGGAACGGGTAGTGCTGGAAGAAGTTGGCGTCGATCGAGCCTTCGGCGAGGGCCGTGTTGGGCAGCACCCAGTCCGTGAACTCCACCAGCTTCACATTCAGGCCCTGCGCGCGCGCCAGCTCGATGGCTTTTTCCGTGGCCTCGTTGGCGACGGAAGGAATGGCGCCGATGCGCAGCGGTGGCTGCTGCTGCGGCTGCGCCTGGACGGCGGCCACCGTGGAAACGAAGAGGGCCGCGATGGCGAGCCGCCGGGCGGTGGAGAGCAATGCAGACATGGAAGGCGTGATGGCAGACGAAAGCCGGGATCATCGACGCACCAGGCGGGAGAAGGCAAGCGGGCTACTGGAAGTCCCTGCGTGCCTAAGTGCCTGCGTGATTGCGTGCCTGGGTATTGCAGGCCCTCTTCCGAAGGCCTTCGTCCCGCCGGTGGAACGCTATTGAATCAATAGCTTTATGCGCTTATTAAACAACGACTTCTGGCACTTTTCTATTGAAAATGCTTATGGATCAAGCGCCTCCAGCTCATAAATCCATAGCATCTGCTCCACGGCGTCTCAAAAGCTTTCCCAATCGTCATTGCCGCCCTGGCCCGCCAGCGCCGGCTGGCGCGCCGCAGCCGCAGCCGATGCCTGTGCCGGCTTGCCAGCCGCGGCGGCAACGGGCTGGGCAGCGTGGGGGCTCCGCAGCGCCGCCGCAGCGGACTTGCCCGCCGCCGGGGCCGTTGCCCGGCCTTCCGCCCGGAGGGCAGGCGTGCTGCGCGAGGCAGCAGCCGCTGCAGAACCGGATGGGGAAACCGATGCGGATGCAGCAGCGACCGCCCGGGCAGCGGCGCCGCCAGGCACCTTGAAAACCGCCACCGTGCGTGCCAGCTGCTCCGCCTGCTCGCGCAGGCTCTGCGCGGCGGCCGCGCTTTCCTCCACCAGCGCTGCGTTCTGCTGCGTCATCTGGTCCAGTTGGCCGACCGACTGGTTCACCTGTCCGATGCCGGCGCTCTGCTCGGACGCCGCCGCCGTGATCTCGCCGATCATGTCGTTCACGCGCTGCACCGACCGCACGATGTCTTCCATGGTCGTCCCCGCATCGCGCACCAAGCGGCTGCCGGCCTCCACCCGCTCCACCGAGGTGCCGATGAGCTGCTTGATCTCTTTGGCCGCCTCGGCGCTGCGCTGGGCCAGGCTGCGCACCTCGCCCGCCACCACGGCAAAGCCCCGGCCCTGCTCGCCTGCCCGTGCGGCCTCTACCGCCGCGTTCAGCGCCAGGATGTTGGTCTGGAAAGCGATGCCATCGATCACGCCGATGATGTCGGCGATCTTCTTGCTGCTGTGGTGGATGTCCTCCATGGTGGAGACCACCTGCGTGACCACCTCGCCGCCGCGCCGCGCCACGCCGGTGGCATTGGCCGCCAGCCCACTGGCCTGCTGCGCGCTGCTGGCGCTCTGCTGCAGCGTGCTGGTGAACTGCTCCATGGCCGCCGCCGTCTCCTGCAGGTTGCTGGAGGTCTGCTCGGTGCGCGACGACAGGTCATGGTTGCCGGTGGCGATCTCGGCACTGGCGATGGCGATGCTGTCC
Organism: Pseudomonadota bacterium; assembly: GCA_023460715.1. Classification (GTDB taxonomy): domain Bacteria; phylum Pseudomonadota; class Gammaproteobacteria; order Burkholderiales; family Burkholderiaceae_C; genus Paracidovorax. The sequence continues at coordinate 3,732 of JAEWPH010000086.1, forward strand.
GTGCTGTGGCGCACCTGCTGCACCACGCCGGCCAGCGCCTCGCTCACGGCGTACTGTGAGCGCAGCAGATCGCCGAACTCGTCGCCGCGCGTGACGGTGCCCTGCGCGCTCAGGTCGCCCCCGGCGATGCGCGCAGCCAGGTCGTTGGCCTGCGCCAGGGGCCGCTGGATGCTGCCGATCAGGTAGTGGGCGCCGGCCACGATGGCCAGCAGCAGGGCGACCACCGCCACGCCGGCGATCTGCAGGGTGAGCGTGCGGGCTGCCGCCATCTCGGCCAGGCGCGCCTGCGCGGTCTGCTCCTGCAGTTGCACGAAGTCGCGCAGCGCCTGCAGATAGGTGCTGACGGCCGGGTCGTAGCGCTGTTTGACCAGCGCCACGGCCTCGTCCTGCCGGCCGGCCGCCTTGGTCTGGCGGGCCTGGCCGCGCAGATCGATCATGGTCTTGCGGGCCTCGGCAATCTTGGCCATCTGCGCCTTGTCGGCATCGGCCAGGGCCATGCCTTCCAGCGATTTCTGCACGGTGGTGATCTGCGCGCTGGTGGCGGCGATCAGGTCCTTGAACTCGGCCTCGACCGCCGGATCGCCGCTCACGATGAGCGCCTGCGTGCGCGCGGCGTTGGTCTCCGTCAGTCCGGACCAGCGCATGGCGGCCGACACGCGCGCCTGCATCTCCCGTGCGATGGCGTCGGCCTGCGCCTGCACCTGCACGGTGCGGTAGCCCGCCAGGCCGACCACCCCGGCCAATGCAACGACGATCAGGAAAACCGCGAGCCAGAGCTTCTGTGCGATGCGGATGCGTTGGAACATGGTGGCCACCCCTGCAGTCGTTGTTGTGCTTGCAGCGATGGTGCGCGGGGCAGGCGCAGTTTTCCTATCCGGAAGAACCCGCGGGCGCCGGTGTGTTGCGCGCACACGGCGTTCCGCGCAGCAGCACGGGCCGGGGCCCGCGCGGCTGTTTGCGTCACTCCACGCGGGTGATGCGGGCCGGCTTGAAGCCCAGGTCCGCGGCCTTGCCCTTGCGGCCGCGGGCCGCCCGGGCGTTGTTCAGCGAGCGGATCTCCAGCGACTCCTCGCGCTCCTTGCCGCCGCGGCCGATGCCTTCGATGCGGATGCTGCGTGTGTACGCCGCGGCCCCGGCCAGCGTGTCCTTGGGCTCCAGGTCGATCAGCATCAGACCCCGGCCGCCGTTGGCCATGAGCTTGAGTTCGCCGATCTCGAACGTGAGGATGCGCCCGCCCGTGGAAGCGCAGCACACGTGCGTGGCCGGCACCAGTGGCTGGCTGCCGCTGGTGAACGCGGCGTGCGACGGACGGCAGAGCTGGTCGCCCTCGCCCAGCGTGATGAAAGCCTTGCCGCCCTTGTTGCGCGCCGTCATGTGCTCCACCGCGGCCAGGAAGCCGTAGCCCGAGGAGCTGGCCAGCAGCAGCACGGCGTTGGCCGGGCCGGCAAAGTAGTACAGCGGCTGCGTGCCGCTCTCCAGGTCGATCAGCGTGGTGATGGGCTGGCCATCGCCGCGCGCGCCCGGCAGCTGCGACACGGCCACCGAATACAGGCGCCCGTTGCTGCCGAACACGATGAGCGTGTCCACCGTGCGGCATTCGAAGGTGCCGTACAAGGCATCGCCGGCCTTGAAGGCGAAGCTGCCCGCTTCATGCCCGTGGCCGTTGCGCGCACGCACCCAGCCTTTTTCGGACACCACCACGGTGACGGGCTCGTCCACCACGCGCACCTCGGCCACGGCCTTCTTCTCGGCCTGGATCAGCGTGCGTCGCGCGTCGGCGAACGTCTTGGCATCGGCTTCGATCTCCTTGACCATCAGCCGGCGCAGCGAATTCGGGTTGGCCAGGATGTCTTCGAGCTTGCCCTGCTCTTCGCGCAGCTCTTTGAGCTCCTGCTCGATCTTGATGGCTTCCAGCCGCGCCAGCTGGCGCAGGCGGATTTCCAGGATGTCCTCGGCCTGCCGGTCCGACAGGTTGAAGCGCGCGATCAGCGCCGCCTTGGGCTCGTCGGCCGCGCGGATGATGGCGATCACCTCGTCGATGTTGAGCAGCACGGTCTGCCGCCCTTCGAGGATGTGGATGCGGTCCAGCACCTTGTTCAGGCGATGCTGGGAGCGCCGGGTGATCGTGGTCTGGCGGAAGGCGATCCACTCCTCCAGCATCAGCCGCAGCGATTTCTGCACGGGCTTGCCGTCCAGCCCCACCATGGTCAGGTTGATGGGGGCCGAGGTTTCCAGGCTGGTGTGCGCCAGCAGCGTGGTGATCAACTCCTGCTGCGGCACCTTGCCGGTCTTGGGCTCGATCACGATGCGCACGGGCGCGTCCTTGCTGGACTCGTCGCGCACGCCGTCCAGCACCGCCAGCAGCGTGGCCTTGAGCTGCACCTGCTCGGCCGACAGCGCCTTCTTGCCGGTCTTGACCTTGGGGTTGGTGATCTCTTCGATCTCCTCCAGCACCTTCTGCGTGCTCACGCCCGGCGGCAGCTCGGTCACGATGAGCTGCCATTGGCCGCGCGCCAGGTCCTCGATCTTCCAGCGCGCACGCACCTTCAGGCTGCCGCGGCCGGTGCGGTAGGCGTCGGCGATGTCCGCGCTGCTGCTGATGATCTGGCCGCCGCCGGGGTAGTCCGGGCCGGGCACGATGGCCAGCAGCTCGTCTTCGGTGAGCTTCGGGCTCTTGATGAGCGCCACGCAGGCGTCGGCGATCTCACGCAGGTTGTGGCTGGGGATTTCCGTCGCCAGGCCTACGGCGATGCCGCTGGCGCCGTTGAGCAGCGCGAATGGCAGGCGGGCCGGCAGCTGGCGCGGCTCCTGCGTGCTGCCGTCGTAGTTGGGCATGAAGTCGACCGTGCCTTCGTCGATCTCGTCCAGCAGCAGGCCGGTGATGCGCGACAGGCGCGCCTCGGTGTAGCGCATGGCCGCGGCGCCGTCGCCATCGCGGCTGCCGAAGTTGCCCTGGCCGTCGATCAGCGGGTAGCGCTGGTTGAAGTCCTGCGCCAGGCGCACCAGCGCGTCGTAGGCCGACTGGTCGCCGTGCGGGTGAAAGCGCCCCAGCACGTCGCCCACCACGCGGGCGCTCTTGACGGGCTTGGCCGCCACGTTGCGGTTAGGGCCGCTGTAGCCCAGGCCCATGCGGTCCATGGCGTACAGGATGCGGCGCTGCACGGGCTTGAGGCCATCGCACACGTCGGGCAGCGCGCGGCCCTTGACCACGGACAGGGCGTATTCCAGGTACGCGCGCTGGGCGTAGCCTGCCAGGCCCAGGCCGTCGCCGGGATCGGCCGGGGAAAGATCGAGAGTGGGTTGGTCGCTCATTCGTTGGAGGGCTGAGAAGTCGTAGCTCCCAGTGCCACGCGGGCGGGCAGGCCGGCCGCGGCGTCACGGGATGATGAGGAAGAAGTTGGAGCGGAAGGCGTGGCCGGCAGCTGCATGCGTACGCGGCCCGGGGCGGAGCGCCGGGCCATCGCCTGCGCCGCAGGCGGCTTGAGCTGGCCGTACAGGCCCAGCACGCTCTTCACGTAGTTCTGCGTTTCGCGGTAGGCCGGGATGCGCTGGCCCGCGCGCTGCACGGCGCCCTCGCCGGCGTTGTAGGCGGCCAGCGCCAGGTCCATGCGGCCTTCGAACAGGTCCAGCAGGTGGCGCAGGTAGCGCGTGCCGGCCGCCACATTGGTGGCCGGATCGACGAGCCGCTGGGCGGCGGTGCGCTTGGCATCGGCGGCCACGCCGAAGCGCTCCGCCGTGGCGGGCATCAACTGCATCAGGCCGACGGCGCCGCGCGGGGACACGGCCGCCGCGTCGAAGCCCGACTCGGTGGCGATCACCGCCTGCAGCAGTTCGACCTCGACGCCGTAGCGCTCTGCCGCGGCGCGCAGATGGTGGCGCACGCTCTTGTAGCCCGGCGCGATGTCGAAGTAGGTCTGCAGCCGTGCGGGTCCCGATGCGGCGGCCGAGGCCGCAGCGGCACCGCCGTCCCGTGCGGAGTCGAACTCGCGGCCGCGGAAGAACAGCGCATAGCGTTCGTCCACCTGCTCGGCCGCAAAGTGGGTGATGCCCCGCTCGTCCACATAGGCCCACAGATCCGCCCACGCGGCATGCTGCGAAAACAGGAGCAGCATGCCCAATAGGGACGAGCGCCAGCGGCCTAAAAGACCTGAAAGGCTTGAACCCAGCGCGGCAAGGCGGCCTGCCATGGCTTCAGATGTCCACTTCCACGGCGTCGCCGTGCAGTTCCATCAGTTCCCGCCGCGCGGCCGCTTCGCCCTTGCCCATCAGCTTGGTGATCAGGCCTTCGGTGGCGGCGAAGTCCATGTCGCCCAGCTGCACCGGCAGCAGGCGGCGGGTGTCGGGGTTGAGCGTGGTTTCCCACAGCTGCTCGGCGTTCATCTCGCCCAGACCCTTGAAGCGGCTGATCTGGCACTTCTCGCGCGGCACGCCGTCCTTGGCGCATTTGTCCAGGATGGCCTCCAGCTCGCCATCGTCCAGCGCGTAGAGCTTGGAGGCCGGCTTCTTGCCCCGCGCCGGCACGTCCACGCGGAACAGCGGCGGGCGCGCCACGTAGATATGGCCGGTCTCGATGAGCTTGGGGAAATGGCGGAAGAACAGCGTGAGCAGCAGCACCTGGATGTGCGAGCCGTCCACGTCGGCGTCCGACAGGATGCAGATCTTGCCGTAGCGCAGGCCGCTCAGGTCGGGGGCATCGTTGGGGCCATGCGGGTCGACGCCGATGGCCACCGAGATGTCGTGGATTTCGGTGTTGGCGAACAGGCGGTCGCGGTCCACCTCCCAGGTGTTGAGCACCTTGCCGCGCAGCGGCAGCACGGCCTGGCTTTCCTTGTCGCGGCCCATCTTGGCGCTGCCGCCGGCGGAGTCGCCCTCGACCAGGAACACCTCGTTGTGCGAGATGTCGCGGCTTTCGCAGTCGGTGAGCTTGCCGGGCAGCACGGCCACGCCGGAGCCTTTCTTCTTCTCCACCTTCTGGCCCGCCTTCTGGCGGGTCTGCGCGGCCTTGATGGCCAGTTCGGCCAGCTTCTTGCCGTAGTCCACGTGCTGGTGCAGCCACAGTTCGAGCGCCGGGCGCACGAAGTTGCTGACCAGGCGCACGGCATCGCGCGAGTTCAGCTTTTCCTTCACCTGGCCCTGGAACTGCGGGTCCAGCACCTTGGCCGACAGCACGTAGCTGGCGCGGGCGAACACATCCTCGGGCAGCAGCTTCACGCCCTTGGGCAACAGCGAATGCAGCTCGATGAAACTCTTGACCGCGTTGAACAGGCCGTCGCGCAGGCCCGCGTCGTGCGTGCCGCCGGCGCTGGTCGGAATCAGGTTGACGTAGCTCTCGCGCACGGGCGCGCCTTCGTCGGTGAAGCCCACGCACCACGCGGCGCCCTCGCCTTCGGCAAAGCTCTCGTGGTGGCGGTCGGCAAAGCCCTCGCCCTCGAAGAGCGGAATCACCGGATCGGCCGACAGCGTCTGCGCCAGGTAGTCGCGCAGGCCGCCCTTGTACTGCCAGGTCTGGGTTTCCTTGGTCTTCTCGCTCACCAGCGACACCGTCACGCCCGGCATCAGCACGGCCTTGCTGCGCAGCAGGTGGGTGAGTTCGCCCATGGGCAGGGCGAGCGTCTCGAAGTACTTGCCGTCGGGCCAGACGCGCACCGTCGTGCCCTGCTTGCGCTCGCCGGGCTCCAGCGGTCGGGCCACCAGCGGCTCGGTCACGTCGCCGCCCTGGAACACCAGGCGGGCGACCTGCCCTTCGCGGTGGGTGCTGGCCTCCAGGCGCAGGGCCAGGGCGTTGGTCACGCTCACGCCCACGCCGTGCAGCCCGCCCGAGAAGCTGTAGGCGCCGCCCTTGCCCTTGTCAAACTTGCCGCCCGCGTGCAGGCGGGTGAACACCAGCTCGATCACCGGCGCCTTTTCCTCGGGGTGCAGGCCGAAGGGAATACCCCGGCCGTCGTCTTCGATGCTCACCGAGCCGTCGGTGTGCAGGGTGACCTTGATCTTCTTGCCGTGGCCGGCCAGCGCCTCGTCGGCGGCGTTGTCCAGCACCTCCTGCAGGATGTGCAGGGGGTTGTCGGTGCGGGTGTACATGCCCGGGCGCTGCTTGACGGGCTCCAGCCCTTTCAGGACGCGGATCGAGCCTTCGGAGTATTCGCTGGCGGGAGTGGATGCGGGTTTGACTGCCATGGCGGCGGATTGTAGTGCTGGATATAACAACAGTTTTCTCCACTCCGGTTTTATCCGCCGGGCGCCCTCCCGCTCTCCGCTGTCGCAGCCACGCCAGCGCGAAAGGCGGGTTTTGGCTACATTCGCCGGATGCATAAAGACACACAGAAACTGTCCATGGCCCAGGTGCTGATGTGCGGCGCCGCCATCGTCACGCTGTCCATGGGCATCCGGCACGGGTTCGGCCTGTGGCTGCAGCCCATCACGCAGGACATGGGCTGGACGCGCCAGACCTTCGCCCTGGCGATCGCCGTGCAGAACATCGCCTGGGGCGTGTTCGGCATCTTCGCCGGCATGGCGGCCGACCGGTTCGGGGCCTTCCGTGTGCTGATCGGCGGGGCGGTGCTCTATGCGCTGGGCCTGGCCGGCATGGCGCTGTCGCCGACGCCGCTGCTGTTCGCCCTCACCGCCGGCGTGCTGATCGGCGCTGCCCAGGCGGGCACCACCTATGCCGTGATCTACGGTGTGCTCGGCCGCCAGATCGCGCCGGAAAAGCGCTCGTGGGCCATGGGCGTGGCGGCCGCGGCCGGTTCGTTCGGCCAGTTCCTGATGGTGCCCGTGGAGGGTCAGCTGATCGCCGGCCTGGGCTGGCAGGAGGCCCTGCTCGCCCTCTCGGCCATGGTGCTGCTCATCGTGCCGCTAGCCTTCGGCCTGCGCGAGCCAGGCTTCGGCAACGCTGCCGGGGGTGCAAAGCTCCAGCGCAGCCAGACCGTGGGGCAGGCCATGTCCGAGGCGCTGCGCTATCCCAGCTTTCTGCTGCTCACGGCCGGCTACTTCGTGTGCGGCTTCCAGGTGGTGTTCATCGGCGTGCACATGCCCAGCTACCTGAAGGACCACGGCCTGTCGCCCCAGGTGGCCAGCTATGCGCTGGCGCTGATCGGCCTGTTCAACGTGTTCGGCACCTACATCGCCGGCACGCTCGGCCAGCGCATGGCCAAGCGCAAGATCCTCGCCTTCATCTACTTCGCGCGGGCGGTGGCCATCAGCGTCTTCCTGCTGGTGCCGCTGTCGCCGCTGTCGGTGTATGTGTTCTCCGCCGTCATCGGCTTCCTGTGGCTGTCCACCGTGCCGCCCACCAACGCCACCGTGGCGCAGATCTTCGGGGTGCAGCATCTGTCGATGCTGGGCGGCTTCGTGTTCTTCAGCCACCAGATCGGCAGCTTCCTGGGCGTGTGGCTGGGCGGGCTGCTGTACGACCAGACCGGCAGCTACGATGTGGTCTGGTACCTGGCCATCGCGCTGGGCGTCTTCGCGGGGCTGGTGAACCTGCCCGTGAAGGAAGCCCCGATCCTGCGCGCGCCCCAGGCCGCCTGACCCTCCAACCCCGCTACCGCCATGCCCACCACCGCTGCCCCGCCGCCCGCTCCCGCCGCCCGCGTTCGCCCGCGCCGGTGGGCCTGGGCGCTGGCGGGCGCGGCGGTGCTCGCACTGGTCTTCTTGCTGTACACCGAGCCCGGTTTCGTGGTGATGATGGCGGACCAGGTGTGGGCCTGCTTCTGAGGCAGAACCCAAGCCAAATCAGCCTCCAGCGCTTATTGGATAAGCGCATATAGCTACTATTTCAATAGTAAATCTATGCTACAGAACCTGCCCGCGGCCCCGTCGCCCTGGATCGAGCGCTGGGCCCACCTGCTGCCGCAGGGCGGTTCGGTGCTGGACGTGGCCTGCGGCGCCGGCCGGCATGTGCGCTGGCTGCACGCACGCGGCCACCGCGTCACCGGCGTCGACCGGGACGCCGCGGCCCTGGCGCCGCTGCAAGCCCTGGGCGAGATGGTCTGCGCAGACATCGAAGGCGGCCCCTGGCCGCTGCCCGGCCACCGGTTCGACGCGGTCGTCGTCACCAACTACCTCTGGCGGCCGCTGCTGCCGGTGCTGGTCGCCAGCGTGGCGCCCGGCGGCGTGCTGCTGTACGAGACCTTCGCCGCAGGCAACGAGCGGCTGGGCCGGCCGGCACGCCCGGAGTTTCTTTTGCGGCCCGGGGAACTGCTGGCCGCCTGCACGGGTCTGCGTACCGTGGCCTTCGAGGACGGCTATCTCGACAGCCCTGCCCGGTGTGTGCAGCGCGTGGCCGCCCTCCGGGAAGATGCCGACGCGGCCCCTCTCGAGCGCCTCCGGCTGCAGCCCCCGCTCTAGTTAGAATGCTCTTTTACCGTTTTCCAACGCGGACATGACCCTTCCCAGCGCTCCTCTGACCGGCAGCATCGTCGCTCTCGTCACCCCCATGCACGAAGACGGCAGCGTGGACTACCCCACGCTGCGCACCCTGATCGACTGGCATATCGCCGAGGGCACCGACTGCATCGGCGTCGTCGGCACCACGGGCGAATCGCCCACGGTGAACGTCGAGGAGCACTGCGAGATCATCCGCGTGGCCGTCGAGCAGGCGGCCAAGCGCGTGCCCATCATGGCCGGCTGCGGTGCCAACTCCACGGCCGAGGCCATCGAACTGGCGCGCTTTGCCAAGAAGGTGGGCGCCGACTCGCAGCTGCAGGTCGTGCCCTACTACAACAAGCCGACGCAGGAAGGCCAGTACCAGCACTTCAAGGCCATCGCCGAAGCCGTGGGTGATCTGCCCACCATCCTCTACAACGTGCCCGGCCGCTCCGTCGCCGATATGCAGCACGACACCGTGCTGCGTCTGGCGCAGGTGCCGGGCATCATCGGCATTAAGGAAGCCACCGGCAACATCGAACGCGCGCAGTGGCTCATCCGTGACGTGCCCCAGGGCTTCGCCGTGTATTCCGGCGACGATCCGACGGCCGTGGCCCTCATGCTGTGCGGCGGCCAGGGCAACATCAGCGTGACGGCCAACGTGGCCCCGCGCCTGATGCACGAGCTTTGCGTGGCCGCGCTGGCCGGCGACGTGCGCCGCGCCATGGACATCCAGCTGCGCCTGATGCCCGTGCACAAGCACCTCTTCGTCGAGGCCAACCCCATCCCGGTCAAGTGGGCCATGGCCCGCCTGGGCCGCTGCGGCGGCACCATGCGCCTGCCCATGACGCCCCTTAGCCCCGCCAGCGAACCAGTGGTGGAGGCCGCGCTGCGCTCCGCCGGCCTGCTCTGACCCTTTTCCGCACGGCCCCTTTCGGCAACTCTCCCAGATCTACGAGGATTTTCGCGTGAACGCTTCCACCCGCCTGGGCCTGCTCGGCCTCGTTATGGCCTTGTCGGCCTGCTCCGTGCTGGAGAACGACAAGATCGACTACAAGAGCGCCACCAAGGGATCGACCCTGGAAGTGCCGCCGGACCTGAACCAGATCGCGCGGGAGACGCGCTACGTGGTGCCGGGCGCCCCGGTCTCCGCCGCCGCCTACGAAGCCGGCCAGGCCCAGCGCCCTACCGCATCCGCTGCAGCCGCCCCCAAGGCCATCGGCGACGTGCGCATCGAGCGCGACGGCAACCAGCGCTGGCTGGTGGTCGACCGTCCGGCCGACCAGCTCTGGGAACCGGTGCGCGACTTCTGGCTGGAAAACGGCTTCATCTTCACCACCGAGCAAGCCAATCTCGGCATCCTGGAAACCGACTGGGCCGAGAACCGCGCCAAGCTGCCCCAGGACATCATCCGCTCGACCATCGGCAAGGTCTTCGATTCGTTGTACTCGACCGGCGAGCGTGATCGCTTCCGCACGCGCCTGGAGCGCGGCGCCAACGGCAGCACCGAGATCTTCATCAGCCACCGCGGCATGATCGAGGTCTACTCGTCCACGCAGAAGGACAGCACCGTCTGGCAGCCCCGGCCTGTGGACCCGGAACTGGAAACCGAATTCCTGCGCCGCCTGATGGTCAAGCTGGGCGTCAGCCAGGAGCAGGCAAAGGCCGTGGCCGCAGCGCCGGCTCCCGTCATCCCCACGGCGCGCATGGCCACCGTCAACAACACCCCGGTGGTGCAGCTCGACGAAGGCTTCGACCGCGCATGGCGTCGCGTCGGCCTGTCGCTGGACCGCACCGGCTTCACGGTGGAAGACCGCGACCGCAGCCAGGGCGTGTACTTCGTGCGCTACGTGGCCCCGACCGAGAAGAAGGAACAGGGCTTCTTCAGCAAGATCTTCAGCCGCTCTCCGGACGCGGTGGCGCCGCTCAAGTACCGGATCGTCGTGCGCAGCGAAGGCGAGAAGAGCACCGTCTCCGTGCTGAACGCCGCTGGCGCGCCCGAGTCCTCGGCCAACGCCGAGCGCATCGTGCGCGTGCTGGCGGACGACCTGAAGTAAGCCGGGAAGGCGTTGCCGATCGGTGCTGCGTTTCCGCAATCTGGCCAGTGGCAGCACCGGCAACGCTACCGTCGTCGAAGGGCGCAGCGGCACGCAGACGCGCCGCCTCCTCGTCGACTGCGGCCTGGGCATCCGCCAGCTGGAATGGCGCCTGGCGGCTGCCGGCATCGCACTGCAGCAGCTCGACGGGATCTTCATCACGCATGAGCATTCCGACCACATCGGCTGCTCGCTGAAGCTGGCCCTGCGCCACCGCATACCGGTGTGGATGAGCCAGGGCACGCATGCGGCCTTGGGCGCTCCGGATTTCGACGGCTTGCTGCGCGTGGCCTGCGACGGCGAGCCCATCGACCTGGGCGCCTTCGAGGCCCTGCCATTCACCGTGCCGCACGACGCGCGCGAGCCGCTGCACCTGCGCTGCAGCGACGGCGCCACCCACATCGGATTGCTCACCGACCTGGGCCATGCCTCCGAGCATGTGCTGCACCATCTGCAGGGCTGCCACGCCCTGCTGCTGGAGTCCAACCACGACCCCGAGATGCTCCAGGCGTCCAGCTACCCGGCCTTCCTCAAGCGGCGCATCAGCGGGCGGCTGGGCCACCTGCCCAACACGGTCTCGGCAGACATCCTGAAAGCCGTCCGACACGACGGCCTGCAGCGCGTGGTCGCCGCGCACCTGAGTGCACAGAACAACCGGCCGGAGCTGGCGCAGGCCGCGCTGGCCCAGGCGCTCGGCTGGAGCACCGGCGACATCGACGTCGCCCATCCGCGAGAAGGCACGGACTGGATCGCCGTCAACTGATCCCGATTTCAAAGGGCTGCTCGCCTGCCTCTTCTGTCAGAAAGCCTGGGTCCGCGCCGGCTACCGGGACTGCACGCCGCACGACGTAGCGTTCCAGAAAGGCCTTCAGGGCCGCAACCCGTCCGGTCCCGCCAAAGAAAAAGCCCCGACCGCGAGGTACGGGGCTTTCGCCGTCCGGAAGCAGGTTCCGGACAGAAGGCCAATCGGCTTACTTGGCAGCCGATGCGCCTGCAGCAGCGGCGGCGGCTGCATCGGCAGCGGCGGCAGCAGCGTCGGAGGCGGGAGCGGATGCAGCATCGGCAGCCGGTGCGGCAGCGGCGTCGGAAGCAGGCGCTTCTGCAGGTGCTGCGGCAGGAGCGGGGGCTTCGACAGCGGCGGGAGCCGGTGCAGGAGCGGGCTCTTCCTTCTTGCCGCAAGCGGCGAGGGCTGCAGCAGCGATCAGGGCGGCCAGAACGACGGAGTTCTTCATTTCAGTGTTTCCTATTGGACAGACGATTCTTTGAATGGCCATGACGTCCACCTCTTGCAGCGGTGCGCTGTGGCTGTATGCGCTCAAGGGCGCTCTGGTTTTGAAACCAGCTCGAAATTATAGGGAGATTTTGTCAATCCTGACTAACGCTGACAGCAGGAAATACGCGGCTTTGCCAGCGCTTCACAAACCCAGCGTGGTAGCGGGAAAGCCGGGGCTGCTGCGGCGCAGCAGCCACTCGTCGAGCGATTCCCGCAGCCGCTGGCAGCGCTCGGGCTCGGATCCGCTTACGCCCGCGCAGCGTTGCGGGTCCAGCCGGTGCAGCGCCCAGCCCGGAGACCAGAGCGCACTCGGCAACTCCACGGAGCTCGCGGCGGCCCGGCGGCACTCGACGATGTGACCCCAGGTGCCACGCCAGTGCACGAAGCGCGGATGGGCGCGCACGATCTCGTCGAAGCCGCCGGCCAGCAGCACGAACCGCCGCCCGCCGCGCGCCCAGGCCTCCAAGGACTCCGTCACGCTGCGCTCGCCCAGCGGCCAGTCGCCAAATTGCGCATCGCTGAGCACCAATTCCGGCCATCCCTCGCGCGCCGCGCAAGCCAGAGCATCGCGGACCAGGCCACGAAAGGCTTCGCGCCCTTCGAACCGACCAGAGGGCAGCCCCTCACCCCACGGTGCGGGTGCGTCAGCACCTTCGGCAGGCAGCTTGGGCATGCGGAGCTTCAGGGTTCAGGACTGCGGATCGGGATGCGCCCAGCCGGTTTCGCACCAGGCCGACAGCAATTCCAACGCGTCGTCGCTGGCCCGGGCCAGGTCCGCGGCGGTGAGGAAGCGCTGGTCCGCAAGCCGCCGCATGAGCGTGGCGTCACGGCCGCCGGCGCGGTAGCTGTCGCCGTTGATGAAAACATGGCGCTCGTCGTACATCATGCGCGTGCGCCGGTCCAGCGCCACCCCTTCCAGCATCTGCATGGCTTCGGCGGGCTCGAACCAGACGTTGGACTTGGGTTCGGTCAGGCACTCGCCCAGCGCGCGCTCCAGGCCGCCCGGCTGCGCCAGGGCGCGTTGCACCGCGTCGCGGGCGAACTCCTGCAGCTGCGCGGGAATGGCCCCCGGACGGTCGACGGCGGGCTGCTTGGGATCGCGGTAGATGGGCGAATCCTCTTCGTCGCCCGCCTCGTCGGCCACGCGCATGAGCACCTCGCGGGCCAGCTCGGCGCGGTTGGCCGAGCGAAAGCCGATGGAGTAGGTCATGCACTCGCCCTCGGCGATGCCGTCGTGGGCCCAGCCGGGCGGCAGATAGAGCATGTCGCCCGGCTCCAGCACGAACTCCTGTTCGGGCACGAAGTTCGCCAGGATCTTCAGCGGCAGGCCACCGCGCAGGCTCAGGTCCTTTTGCCGGCCGATGCGCCAGCGGCGTCGGCCGTGCGCCTGCAGCAGGAAGACGTCGTAGCTGTCGAAGTGCGGGCCCACGCCGCCGCCGTCGGTGGCATAGCTGATCATCAGATCGTCCAGGCGCGCCTCGGGCACGAACCGGAACTGCTGCAGCAGCGCGTGCGTGGCGTCGTCATGCAGGTCCACGCCCTGCACCAGCACCGTCCATTCCGGCGTCTTCAGCGGCGGGATAGAGCGCCGCGGAATCGGTCCATGGCGCAAGGACCACTGGCCCTTCTTGTGCTGGATCATGCGCGATTCCACGCCTTCCTCACCGGCCAGCGCGAACAGCTCGGCGCGCCCCACGGGCGGCTCGAACTGCGCGATCGCCTGGCGAACGAGGAGGGGTTTCTTGTGCCAGTACGTGCGCATGAACTGCGCAGGCGTCAGGCCGCCCAGCAGGGCCAGCGGTTGTTGGATATCCATGGAGATTTGCATGCCGCTGTCGCGGCCCGGGTCGAACTGCGACAATTCTCCTATGGAAATTACCGAACAATGTGTGGTCGCCTTGACCTGGATCCTGAAAGACACGCTTGGCGAGGAGCTTGACGTGCTCGACGAGCCGGTGGAGTTTCTCGTGGGCGGGGACGATCTGCTCGCCCGCCTGGAAGAAGCCTTGCAGGGCCATTCCGCTGGCGCGTCGCTGTCCCTGCATCTGGAGCCCGAAGAAGCCTTTGGCGACTACCAGGAGAAGCTGCTGTTCCTGGAGCCGCGCTCCCTGTTCCCTGCGGACATCGAGGAAGGCATGACCTTCGAGGGCTCTGCGCTGCCCGAGGGCAGCAACCCCGACGCGCCGCGCGATGCGTTGTACACGGTGGCCCAGCTCTATCCGGACCATGTGGTGCTGGACGGCAACCACCCTCTCGCAGGCATTGCACTGCGCCTGCACCTGCAGGTGCACGGCGTGCGCGAAGCCACGGAAGACGAGATCGGCCGCGGCACGGCAGGCACCGGCTTCTTCCGCATCCAGCCGCAGGCGCCGGGCAACGATCTGCTGCATTGATCGGCGTTTGACGCACCCAACGAAAAACGGGCCGCAAGGCCCGTTTTTCTTTGGAGAGCGCTCCGCTTACATGCGCGAGATCTGGCCGCCGTTGATGCGCACGCGGTCGCCGTTGCGCAGGTCACCCGGGGAAGCCACTTCGTACACGCGCTGACCGCCCTGGTCCAGGTTGATGATCAGGCGGTAGCCCTCGACGGGGCCGTTGTTGTTGCCGCGGCCCTCGATGGCATTGCCGGCCACACCGCCGCCCACCGCGCCGAGCACCGTGGCGGCTGCCCGGCCGCTGCCGCCGCCGACCTGATTGCCCAGCACGCCGCCGACCACCGCGCCCAGGATTGCACCGGTGCCGCTGGTGCGGCCGCGGGCCTGCAGGGTCTCGATCTGGGCCACCGTGCCGTATTCCGTGCCGTACTGCGTGTTGGCCGGCACCGTATTGGGTGCCGGGTAGGCTGGGTAGCCGGCGCCGGACTGGGCCGGATAGGGACCGGGCTGGGCACAGGCGGCCAGGGTGCCGGCCACGACCACCGAAGCAGCCAGAGACATGAAGCGGGAAGACGGTTTACGCATGGTTGAACTCCTTTGTCTATGCAATGGCCGGTCTGGCCGCTGCGTTGACCCATTGCACCATTGCACACACTTGCAACACTGCGCGGAGATACCGCCGCCCCCTGCCGTCCTGCATCAGGCCGGACCGTAGGCCAAAGCCTTACAGAGCCGCCCCCACTCAGGTGGCCTGCTACTACTGCTTTCCTGTGGAGCCGTATCCGCCCTCGCCCCGTTCGGAGACATCGGCGAAGGCATTCACTACATTGAACTGCGCCTGTACCACCGGCACGATCACCAGTTGCGCCAGACGCTCCATGGGCTGAAGGGTGAACGGCACGTCGCTGCGATTCCAGGCGCTGACCATCAGCTGGCCCTGGTAGTCGCTGTCGATCAGGCCGACCAGGTTGCCCAGCACGATGCCGTGCTTGTGACCAAGGCCTGAACGGGGAAGGATGAGCGCGGCATAGGCCGGGTCCTTGAGGTGGATGGCCATGCCCGTGGGCACCAGTTGCCAGGCGTTCGGGGCCAGCGTCAAGGGCTCCTCCAGGCAGGCCCGCAGGTCCAGGCCGGCGCTGCCGGGCGTTGCGTAGGCCGGCAGTTGGTCAGCCAGGCGGGGATCGAGAACTTTGACGTCGAGTTTCACGCGGGAATCACTTTCGGGGGCGGGACGAGGACTGCGGCGGTGCGCGCCGCTGAAGGCCGCGCCACAGGAGTTGCAAGAAAGAGGAAGGCGGGGCCTCGGCACTGCGAGGGGATGCAGGGCCCGACAGCGCCGACACGGCTGCATGCACGAGCCACAGCAAAAAGCCCAGGAAGGCCAGCCCGACCATGGAAACCGTGCCGTGCAGGAAGAACAAGGCCCCCAGGACCAGCAGGCCCGCAGCCAGCATGCGCCGGAGCGCCCGCAACAGGCGCAGCAGGATCGCCCTGGAGGCCTGCGAGACCGTCGATGGAGACGGCGCCGCCGGCCGACCGGCAGCGCCCGTCTTGCGGCGATCGCCGCCGCGCTGGGCGCGCGCAGGCTGCTGTGCAGTGCCGGCGGCACCGACCGGCTGGCGGGGCGACTGCGTGAGACGCTCCACATAGCTGGCGAAATCGCCGTCGGGCGGCGTGTCCCATTCGGGCCGCGAAAAGGCGGACATGGCGGTCCTCTCGGAAATGGAGTGCGAACGGATCAGGCAGAGGTCGGCAGCCGGCGTGCGATGTCCGCCACCAGCTGCTGGGCCAGCACGCGCTTGGAGGCCTGCGGCAGCTCGCGGTGTCCCTGCGAGTCGACCAGCAGCAGGGCGTTGTCGTCCCGGCCGAAGGTGGCGGGGCCGATGTTGCCCACCAGCAGGGGCACGCCCTTGCGCAGGCGCTTGGCGCTGGCGTGTGCCAGCAGGTCTTCGCTCTCCGCCGCAAAGCCGACGCAGAACAGCGCCCCGGAACGCGCCCGGTCAGAATGGGCCACGGTGGCCAGGATGTCGGGGTTCTCGACGAAGGCCAGAGGCGGCACCTCGCCCGAGCCGTCCTTCTTGATCTTGTGCGCCGCGGCCTGCGCCGGACGCCAGTCGGCCACGGCGGCCGTTGCTATGAAAACAGAAGCATAAGGCGCTTGGGATTCAACGGCTGCGAGCATTTCCGACGCAGACTGCACATCGATGCGCCGCACGCCGCGCGGTGTCGGCAGGTGCACGGGGCCGGCCACCAGCGTGACCTCGGCACCCGCCTCGCGGGCGGCGCGGGCGATGGCAAAGCCCATCTTGCCGCTGGAGCGGTTGGTGATGCCGCGCACCGGATCGATGGCCTCGAAGGTGGGGCCGGCCGTGATCAGCACCTGCTGCCCTGCCAGCACCTGGGGAGCGAAGAAGGCCGTCAGTTCCTGCAGGATCTCGTTGGGCTCCAGCATGCGGCCGTCGCCGGTCTCGCCGCAGGCCTGGTCGCCGTTGCCCACGCCCAGCACCCTGGCGCCGTCCTGCGCCACCTGTGCCAGATTGCGCTGCGTGGCGGGGTGGGCCCACATCTCGCGGTTCATGGCGGGTGCCAGCAGCAGCGGCACGCGGTCGATGGGGCGGGCCAGGCACAGCAGGCTCAGCAGTTCGTCGGCCCGGCCCTGCACCAGGCGGGCGATGAAGTCGGCGCTGCAGGGCGCGATCAGAATCGCATCCGCCTCGCGGCTGAGGTTGATGTGCGGCATGTTGTTGGGCTCACGCGCATCCCACTGCGAACCGTAGACCGCGCGGCCGGTCAGCGCCTGCATGGTCACCGGCGTGATGAACTGCGCTGCGGCTTCGGTCATGACGACCTGCACGGTGGCGCCCGCCTTGATCATCAGGCGGCTGAGTTCCGCCGCCTTGTAACAGGCCACACCGCCGCTCAGGCCCAGGACGATGTGTTTGCCAGCAAGCTCGTTCATGGGGCCGGAATTTAGCAGACGAAGCCTGTGGGCTTGGGGGCCGGGGCGGCAAAGCCCGGCGGGCCGCCCTCTATAATCCCAATTTCCCACCACCAAAAAAGACATGACCAAATTTGTCTTCGTCACCGGCGGTGTGGTGTCTTCCCTGGGCAAGGGAATCGCCTCAGCCTCCCTTGCTGCGATCCTTGAATCGCGCGGCCTCAAAGTCACCCTCATCAAGCTCGACCCGTACATCAACGTGGACCCGGGCACCATGTCCCCGTTCCAGCACGGCGAGGTGTTCGTCACCGACGACGGCGCCGAGACCGATCTCGATCTGGGCCACTATGAGCGTTTCATCGAAACGCGCATGAAGAAGACCAACAACTTCACCACGGGCCGCATCTACCAGTCCGTGCTGGAGAAGGAACGCCGTGGCGACTACCTGGGCAAGACCGTGCAGGTGATCCCGCACGTCACCAACGAAATCCAGGAATACGTCAAGCGCGGCGCCGGCGTCGGCACCGATGACGCGGTCGATGTGGCCATCGTCGAGATCGGCGGCACCGTGGGCGATATCGAATCGCTGCCCTTCCTGGAGGCCGTGCGCCAGCTGAGCCTGAAGCTCGGCCCCAACAACGCCGCCTTCGTGCACCTCACCTACCTGCCCTTCATCGCGGCGGCAGGCGAGCTCAAGACCAAGCCCACGCAGCACACGGTGCAGAAGCTGCGCGAGATCGGCATCCAGCCCGACGCGCTGCTGTGCCGCGCCGACCGCCGCATTCCCGATGAAGAGCGCGAGAAGATTTCGCTCTTCACCAACGTGCCCGAATGGGGCGTGATCAGCATGTGGGACGTGGACACCATCTACAAGGTGCCCCGCATGCTGCACGAGCAGGGCCTGGACGGCCTCATCTGCGACAAGCTACGCCTGAACACCCCGCCCACCAGCCTCAAGCGCTGGGACCAGCTGGTGTACGAGACCGAACACCCGCAAGGCCAGGTCACCATCGCCATGGTGGGCAAGTACGTGGACCTGTCCGACAGCTACAAGTCGGTGAACGAGGCGCTGCGCCACGCCGGCATGAAGAACCATGTGCGCGTGAAGATCGAGCATGTCGACTCCGAGACCATCGGCGCGGCAGATGCCGCCGAGAAGCTCGCCAAGTACGACGCCATCCTGGTGCCTGGCGGCTTCGGCGCACGCGGTGTCGAGGGCAAGATCAGCACCGCCCGCTTCGCCCGCGAGCACAAGGTGCCCTACCTCGGCATCTGCCTGGGCATGCAGGTGGCCACCATCGAGTACGCCCGCCATGTGGCCGGCCTCCAGAACGCCAACAGCACCGAGTTCGAACCCGCCACGCCCCACCCCGTGATCGCTTTGATCACCGAGTGGAAGGACGCCGACGGCACCATCAAGAAGCGCGACGCCAACTCCGACCTGGGCGGCACCATGCGGCTGGGTGCGCAAAGCTCCGACGTGGCCCCTGGCACGCTGGCCCACGAGATCTACGGCAACGTGGTGACCGAGCGCCATCGCCACCGCTACGAAGCCAATGTGAACTACCTGGACCAGCTGCGCAAGGCGGGCCTGGTGATCTCGGCCCTGACGCAGCGCGAGCAACTGACGGAGATCGTCGAGCTGCCGCACGATGTGCACCCCTGGTACATCGGCGTGCAGTTCCACCCGGAGTTCAAGTCCACGCCGTGGAACGGCCACCCCCTGTTCAACGCCTTCATCAAGGCGGCCATCGAGCACCAGGCGGCCCGCGCCCCGGCGCTGGCGTCCGCCACGGCTGCCGCTGCGGCCGTCTGACACCGCAGGAGACTCGCCATGCAACTGTGCGGCTTCAACGTCGGCCTCGACCAACGCTTCTTTCTGATCGCGGGCACCTGCTCCATCGAGGGCCAGCAGATGTCCCTGGATGTGGCCGGCCAGCTCAAGGAGATCTGCGCGCCCCTGGGCATTCCGCTGATCTACAAGGGCTCGTTCGACAAGGCCAACCGCTCGTCGGGCTCCAGCAAGCGCGGCGTGGGCATCGATGCGGGCCTGAAGATTCTGGACGAGGTGCGCCGCCAGCTGCAGCTGCCGATCCTGACCGACGTGCATGACACCTCCCACGTGGCCGAGGTGGCCAGCGTGGTGGACGTGCTGCAGACGCCGGCCTTCCTGTGCCGCCAGACGGATTTCATCCGCGCCGTGGCGCAGTCCGGCAAACCGGTGAACATCAAGAAGGGCCAGTTCCTCGCCCCCTGGGACATGAAGAACGTCATCGACAAGGCCCGCGCTGCCGCTAGGGAAGCGGGCCTGTCCGAAGACCGCTTCCTCGCCTGCGAGCGTGGCGTGAGCTTTGGCTACAACAACCTGGTGGCCGACATGACCAGCCTGGCGGAGATGCGCCATTCCGGCGCGCCGGTGGTGTTCGACGTGACCCACTCGGTGCAGAAGCCCGGTGGCCAGGGCACCGTCAGCGGCGGCGCACGCGACATGGTGCCGGTGCTGGCGCGTGCCGGCGTGGCCGTGGGTGTGGCCGGCCTGTTCATGGAAACGCATCCCCGTCCCGCCGAAGCCTGGTCCGACGGCCCCAACGCCGTGCCCCTGGCGCGCATGAAGGCGCTGCTGGAGACGCTGGTGGCGCTGGACGAGGTCACCAAGAAGCACGGCTTCCTCGAAAACGATTTCGAAGCCTGAGCGCTACGAGCTTCGGCCCCTATCTTCCTAGAACGAAAGAGACAAGCACCATGCCCAGCGGATACGTCATCGCCAGCGTCACCGTCACCAATCCCACGCAGTACGAGGAGTACAAGAAGTGGAGCACCCACGCCATGCAGGTGCACGGCGCCGAGGTGTGCATCCGCGGGGGCAAGGTCGAGGTGCTGGAAGGTGACTGGAACCCGGGCCGCCTGGTGCTGCTCAAGTTCCCCACCTTCGAGGCTGCCCAGGCGTTCTATGACACCCCCGAGTACCAGAAGGCCAAGGCCGCCCGCGAAGGCGCGGCCGTGATGCGCATGGTGTGCGTCGAAGGTGTCTGAACGCGTTAACTCCTGAATTGATAGCTGCTCGCGCATACATATCAAGCGCTGGAGGCCGATTTGGCTCAAAGGCCATGCCTCCACTCCCCGGATTTGAAACTCCCCGTAAAGGAAACCCATGAGTGCGATTGTTGACATCGTCGGCCGTGAAGTGCTGGACAGCCGTGGCAACCCCACCGTCGAATGCGACGTGCTGCTCGAGTCGGGCGTGATGGGCCGTGCGGCCGTGCCGTCCGGCGCGTCCACCGGCAGCCGCGAGGCCATCGAACTGCGTGACGGCGACAAGAGCCGCTACCTGGGCAAGGGCGTGCTGAAGGCCGTGGAGCACATCAACACCGAGATCTCCGAAGCCGTGCTGGGCCTGGACGCCTCCGAGCAGGCCTTCCTGGACAAGACCCTCATCGACCTGGACGGCACCGACAACAAGAGCCGCCTGGGCGCCAACGCCATGCTGGCCGTCTCCATGGCCGTGGCCCGCGCCGCCGCCGAAGAGTCCGGCCTGCCGCTGTACCGCTACCTGGGCGGCATGGGCGGCATGCAGCTGCCCGTGCCGATGATGAACGTCATCAACGGCGGCGCGCACGCCAACAACAGCCTCGATCTGCAAGAGTTCATGATCATCCCCGTGGGCGCGCCGAGCTTCCGCGAGGCCGTGCGCTGGGGCGCCGAAGTGTTCCACGCGCTCAAGAAGATCATCAACGACAAGGGCATGAGCACGGCCGTGGGCGACGAAGGCGGCTTCGCTCCCAGCGTCGAGAACCATGAAGCCGCCATCCAGCTGATCCTGCAGGCCATCGACGCTGCCGGCTACACGGCCGGCGAGCAGATCGCCCTGGGCCTGGACTGCGCCGCCAGCGAGTTCTTCAAGGACGGCCACTACGTGCTGGAAGGCGAAGGCGGCATCAAGCTAACGGCCCAACAATGGACCGACATGCTGGCCACTTGGGTGGACAAGTACCCCATCATCTCCATCGAAGACGGCATGGCCGAAGGCGACTGGGACGGCTGGAAGCACCTGACCGAGCGCCTGGGCAAGAACGTGCAGCTGGTGGGCGACGACCTGTTCGTCACCAACACCAAGATCCTGAAGGAAGGCATCGACAAGGGCATCGGCAACTCAATCCTCATCAAGATCAACCAGATCGGCACCCTGACCGAGACCTTCGCCGCCATCGAGATGGCCAAGCGCGCCGGCTACACGGCCGTGATCTCGCACCGCTCGGGCGAAACGGAAGACTCGACCATCGCCGACATCTCGGTGGGCACCAACGCCGGCCAGATCAAGACCGGCTCGCTGTCGCGCTCCGACCGCATCGCCAAGTACAACCAGCTGCTGCGCATCGAAGAAGACCTGGGCGACATCGCCCACTACCCCGGCCGCGAAGCGTTCTACAACCTGCGCTAAGCGCCTGCACCGTCGCCATGGCCCCTGTTGCCGCGCCTTTCGCTGCCCCAGCGGCAGCGGCACGTGTGCGGCGCATACCTGGCCTGTGCGGCGGCTCCGTCCATCCGCAGCCAGCGCCCCACAGCGGGTGCAGGCTGCGGCGTACCATGGCGGCCCCTGCCCCTGACTTCTCCTACCCATGAGCTCCCGCATCGTTCCACTGGTCTTGCTGCTGCTGCTCGTGGGCATCCACGCCCAGCTATGGACCGGGCGCGGCAGCATCGCGCATGTGCAGGAGATGCGCGAGAAGATCGAGGCACAGCACGCCGCCAATGCCCAGGCGCGCCAGGCCAACGAACGGCTGGGCTCCGAGGTCCAGGACCTGAAGGACGGCCTGGACATGGTCGAGGAAAAGGCCCGCAGCGAACTCGGCATGGTCAAGCCCAACGAGATCTACGTGCAGGTCGCCAGCCCGCGCCGCTGAGGCACCGCTCCTGAAAAGAGAGCTGCCAGCGCTCGTCTTCATTGATTTTTCGATTGATTTGACCGACATTTGCCCACAGGACGTGCGCTGAACGCTATTGGTTGGATAGCACGGCGGGCCTTGCATGCGCCCCAGCGACGCGCCTCCGCCCTGCCGGCCTTGGCACTGCACAAGCCGGCCACCCAATCCGACCTCTTCTACGCCATGCCGCCTGACCCGAGCGTTTCCTCTGCCGCGCCCGTCCGCCACGGGCTCGCGCGCCCGGTAACGGCCGCACCCCAGGCGCTGCATGTGGCCATCGTCGGGGCCGATGAGGCGGCCTGCAGGGTGCTGGCGCAGGCGCTCGATGCCTGGGCGGCCCGCCGGGAGGGCCAGGCGTCCCTGCCGGTGACCTGGCACGCGCAGACACCGCTGCAGCGCCTGGCCCAGCAGGTGGGCGCTGCGGCCCGCTTCGGCGACGATGCCCACCAAGCAGCCCTGGCTTGCGCGGCGGACCACCGCGCCGCCTATGAATGGACCTTGCTGCTCGGCCACGAAGACGCCGCCCCGTCGCGGGCCGACGACTTCCTGCGCAAGGCATTGACGCGGGCGGCCGTGCCCTTTCAAGTGCTCTACGGTCCGCCCGCCACCCGCGTCAGCCAGGCCGCTGCGGCCATCGCCCGGCAGACCGCGCAGGGCGGAGCGGATGCAGCAGCACCGGACCTGCCCACGGAGCCGTCGCCTACTACTGCCGACGGTCCGCAGCGGCTGCGGGCCTGGGGTTGCGAGAAATGCAGCGACCCTGCCTGCGAGCACGCGCTTTTTCAGCGACTGTTGCAATCGCGCTGAAACCTGCCACTCCAGCGCAATACCGATAATAATTCTCATTTAACATGGCGGGCTTGCTGGTCTCGTCCGTGTGTCTTCGCTCGTCTCCCACTCCCCTTTGCTGACCGCGCTGGTCCGCCACTACGAGGAACTCGTCGTCCACGTGCGCCGCGGCCCCGTGGCGCGCTGGGGCGACCGCAGCCTGGCACGCGAGGTCGTGCACGACGTGTGCACCGAGATTCTTGCCGCGCCACCCGCGCAGGCGCCCCGTGTGCCGCTGGCCTTTCTGCGGACCGTATGCACCCGCCGCGCCATCGACCGGTGCCGCCATGAAGAGCGCCAGACGTTGTGGCTGGTCCCGGCGGGCGACGCGCTCCCGCACGCACCCGCTCCACCCTCGTCCGATCCTGCGCACATCTTCCAGGGGCGCCAGCGCCTGGCCTTGCTGGCCGATGCCATCCACGCCCTGCCGCCGCGCTGCCGCGATGTGTTCGTGATGCACCGCATCCACGGCGTGGCCCAGGCCGAGGTGGCCGTGCACCTGGGCATTTCGCTGAAGACCGTGGAAAAGCACCTGCGCATCGGCACGGCGCTGTGCCGCACGGCCTTGGGCGAGCAACTGCATGCGCTGGAGAACCTTGCATGAGCGCCGCCGCCCAGGACGGGGGGGGCCAGGCTGCAGCCGCCCTGACGCCGCAACCGCCCCGCGCCCCCTCCGGACTGGCCTGCTCTGGCGACGCGTTGAACGACGCGCTGCAGGCCGAGCGCGACGAGTTGCGCGCGCTGTTCCCGCTGCCGGCACCGCGCTCGCCCGGCCGGCGCACCGTGCGCTCCCGCACGCGCAATGCCGGCTTCGCACTGGCCGTGATGGCCACGGCGGCCGCAGTCGTGGTGGGGCTCGACCCGGCCTGGCATACCGAACAGCATGCGACCGCGATAGGCGAGCAGCGTACCGTGGCGCTGGCCGACGGCACCCGGTTGACTCTGGACACCGCCACCGGCGTGCGCGTGCGCTGGCACCTGCGCAGCCGCCGGCTGGAACTGCTGCAGGGCCGCGCGCGTTTCGACGTCGCGCCCAGCTCGCTGCGCCCCCTGTACGTGGCAGCCGGCACCGTTCAGGTGCGTGTGGTGGGGACGGTGTTCGATGTGCGACGCGAGGGGTATGCGCCAGGGCCGGTGCAGGATTCGGCCCGCCCCCAGGTCCGAGTGACGGTGCTGGAGGGCCGCGTACAAGTGCGCGACGCCGCCCACGCCGGCGCAGCCTGGGTGCTCGGCCCTGGCCAGCGCCTCCTGGCGGGCGGCGCGCAGCCTGCGGCGCCCGAGCCGTTCGACACCTCCCCGTCCCAGGGCGACGCCGCAGGAGGATGGGCGCAGGGCCGGCTGGTGTTCGACCGCGTGCCGCTGCGCGATGCCCTGGCCGAGGTGCAGCGCTACCGCAGCGCCCCCATCCGGCTGCATGGCGACGGGCGCCTGGCGCAGCAGGCCGTCTCGGGCGTATTCGAGACCACCCGGACCGACCAACTGCTCGATCTGCTACCCCATGCGCTGGGCGCGCGCGTACAGCGCCGGGCCGATGGCAGCGTGGACGTGTCCCGCTGACGCACGCCATCGGTCGTCTTTTTTTCCTCGGGCAGGTAGGGTTGCGCCGTCCGGCAAACGACATCCCTGGTGAACCCTTTCATCACCGGTCCCAAGGAGTCTTTCCGCATGTCCGATCGTTTCCGGCCCCGCCCCTGTCGGCTGGCCCGCATCACGCCCGTCGCCGCCGCCCTGCTGCTGGCCTGCGCGGCGCAAGCACAGTCCTCCCGCATCGCCATCGACCTGCCGGCCGCCCCGCTCGACCGCTCGCTGGGCACGCTGGCCCGGCAGGCGGGCGTGCAGGTGTTCTTTTCGTCCGACCTGGCGCAGGGCCGCACCGCGCCCGCACTGCGCGGCGAGTTCACGGCCCGCGAGGCGCTGGACCGGCTGCTGGCAGGCAGCGGCCTGGCGTTGCGCGCGCAGGACGCGACGACCTTCACTGTGGAACCCGCACCGGCGGCCGCGGCGGGCGGCGCCAGCACCACGCTGTCGGAAGTGAAGGTCGTGGCCGAGGCGGACACCAGCGGCACCACCGAGGGCACGGCCTCGTACACCACGCGGGCGACCAGCACCGCCACGCGCCTGCCCCTCACGCTGCGCGAGACGCCGCAGGCCGCCACCGTCATCACGCGCCAACGCATGGACGATCAGGCCATGACCAGCATCGTGGATGTGGTGCAGGCCGCGCCGGGCCTGTTCCTGAGTGGGGCCGACGGCGTGGGGCGGCCCAACATCACGGCGCGCGGCTTCAGCGCGAACGTGATGTACGAGGGCTTCACCAGCGCCTGGAGTTCGTTCCTGCCCAGCTCGCAGGCCAACATGGCGCTGTTCGACCGGGTGGAGATCGTGCGCGGGGCCACCGGTCTCGCGCAGGGCGCGGGCTCGCCGTCGGCCGCGATCAACATGGTGCACAAGCGGCCCACGCGCGACTTCCGCGGCGCGGTCAGCGCCAGCGCCGGCAGCTGGGACGACTATGGGCTGACCGCCGACGTGGGCGGCCCGCTCAACGCCGCCGGCACGCTGCGCGGGCGCCTGGTGGCCGCCGGGCAGGATGCAGGCACCTTCCGCGACGTGGAGAAGCACGACCATGGTCTGCTCTACGGCGTGCTGGAGGCGGATGTGGGCGAGCGCACGCTGCTCACCCTGGGCGCGCACCGCCAGACCGACTACTCCAACCATTTCTGGTACGACCTGCCGATGGGCGGCCGCGGCGGGCACCTGAACCTGCCGCGCTCCACCTTCCTGGGCAACGACTGGGAATACGCCAAGAACCGCGTGACCACCGCTTTCGCCACGCTGGAGCACGAACTGGGCAACGACTGGAAGCTGCGCCTGGCCACGCTGCAGAGCTGGCGCGACCTGGACATCCTGGGCACGGCCACCTACCGTGAATCGGCCAACGCCACCAACGACGTCTTCTACCAATCGGTCTGGGGCGGCCAATACGACTACCGCAGCCAGAACTACGACGTATCCGTGTCCGGCCCGTTCGAGCTGCTGGGCCGCAGGCACCAGGTGGTGGCCGGCGCCACGCACCAGGCCCTCGACAGCACCACGCACAACCGCAGCTGGACGCCGTCGCGCATCCTGGGCGTGGACGTGTTCCGCTACGACCCCTACGGCACCCCGGAACCCGTGGGCACGCCCACCACCACGACGAGCAACGTCATCTCGCAGGACAGCGTGTACGCCACCACCCACCTGCACCTGGCGGACCGCTGGAAGCTGCTGCTGGGCGGCCGGCTGGACTGGTACGAGTACGACAACCGCAGCGGCCCCGGGAGCTACAAGGTCACCCGCAACGTGACGCGCTATGCCGGTGTCACCTACGATCTGGACCGCCACCACACGGCCTACGCGAGCTACACGGACATCTTCAATCCGCAGACCGCCAAGGGCACCGACGGCCACATCATCAAGCCCATCGTGGGCGAGAACTACGAGGTGGGCGTGAAGGGCGAGTACTTCGGGGGGGCGCTGAACACCACGCTGGCGTACTTCCAGGTCAACCAGACCAACCGCGCACGCACGCTGACCGACCAGAGCGGCTGCCCCACCTACCCCGAAACCGCGTGCTCTGAGGCCTCGGGCCTGGTGCGCACCAAGGGCGTGGACCTGGAGGTGCAGGGCGCCCTCACGCCGCGCTGGCAGATCGGCGCGGGCTACACCTATGCCGACACGCGCTACGTGCGCGACGGCAACGCCGCCAACATCGGCCAGCGTTTCAGCACCGGCACCAACCCGCAGAACATGTTCAAGCTGACCACGCTGTACCGCTTCGCTGGCGAGCTGCAGCGCTGGCGCGCGGGCGCCAGCCTGTACTGGCAGAGCCGCCTGTACAACAAGGGCACGACGGCGGGCAACGCCTGGCGCAACGAGCAAGGGGCCTACGCTGTGGCGGACGTACTGCTGGGCTACCAGCCCACGGCCCAGCTGGATCTCCAGCTCAACGTGACGAACCTGTTCGATCGCAGGTACTACCGCGCCGTCGGCTACTCCACCCAGTGGGGAACCGACATCTACGGCGAACCGCGCAAGCTCAAGGTCACCGCCAAGTACAGTTTCTGAAGCGGGGAAAGCGCAATCACCGCAAGGAACCTCTGCCCCCATCGAGCGGAGGGGTGCGCTGCGGTGGTCTGCGCAGAGGTTACCCAGTGGCGCCATCGCTCACAAAAATATAGCTGCCAGCGCTTTATGTACCGGCCCTGGCGGCCGTTTTGGCCCCAAAGATCACTGCACGGCATCCGTGCCCGGCGGCAGGTGCATCTTGCCCGTGAACACCTGCGCCGCATCCACTGCGTCGTAGCGGTACTGCTGCCCGCAGTACTCGCAGGCCACCTCAATCTCGCCCCGCTCGGCCAGGATGCTCTCGGCCTCCTCGGGGCCCAGGCTGCGGAGCATGGCGCTCACCCGCTCCCGGCTGCAGGTACAGGCAAAGCGCGGCGCGTCCTCGCCCTGGCGGGGGGCGAAGCGCAGCAGCTTCTCTTCCCAGAACAGCCGGTGCAGGATGGTGTCCACGTCCAGCGACAGCAGTTCCTCGCGCGTCAGGCTGGCCGCCAGCGTGGCGATGCGGTTGTAGTCCTCGTTGCGGCCGATCTGGTCTTCGTTCTCGCCATGGCTCATCTCTGCGGCCAGGTTGCCTTCGCCCTTGATCGGCATGCGCTGGATCAGCAGCCCCGCAGCCACCTTGTCGTTGGCCGCCAGAACCAGCGTCGTGTCGAGTTGCTCGGACTGCAGCATGTAGTGCTGCAGCACATCGCTCAGGCGCTCCAGCTTCTCGCCGTGGTCGCCGTTCAGCGGCACCACGCCCTGGTAGGGCTGCTGTCCGGGCATGCGGTCTTTCGGGTCGAGCGTGATGGCGCAGCGGCCCACGCCGCCCACGTTCACCATCTGGGGCAGGCCGGCCTGCGGCGGCAGTTCGCCGGTGATGGATGCCGTCGCCCGCAGGCTCAGGTCGGACTGCACCTCCGCCACGGCGAGCTTGACCGGACCGTCCCCGAAGATCTGCAGCACGAGCGCGCCGTTGAACTTGATGTTGGACTGCATGAGCACGCCGGCTGCCGCCATCTCGCCCAGCAGTTCACGCACGGGCTCCGGGTAGGCGCCGGTGGCGGTGTTGTTGGCGCGGCGCGCGAGGATGTCGGTCCACGCGTCCGTCAGGCGCACCACCATGCCGCGCACCGGCAGGCCATCGAAAAGAAACTTGTGGAGTTCAGACACCGTGGGACTTCCTGATGAGATGTGAAAGCGCTGCCCGGCCGTATCAGCCGGTCTTGCGCAAGCCGGCGCGGAAACGCCGGGCGTTGTCGATATAGGTCTGCGCACTCTTGCGCAGGCCTTCCATTTGTTCGGGCGTCAGCTGGCGAACGGCCTTGGCGGGGCTGCCGAGGATCATCGATCCATCGGGAAACTCCTTGCCCTCCGTGACCAGTGCCCCGGCGCCGACCAGGCAGTTCTTGCCGATCCTGGCTCCGTTGAGCACCACCGCACCGATGCCGATCAGCGATTCGTCGCCCACCGTACAGCCGTGCAGCACGACCTTGTGGCCCACCGTCACGCGCTCACCCAGCGTCAGCGGCTGGCCGTGGTCGGAGTGCAGCACGCTGCCGTCCTGCACATTCGTGCCCGCGCCGATGGTCAGCGTCTCGTTGTCGCCGCGCAGCACGGCGCCGAACCAGATGCTGGCATTGTCCCCCAGCACCACGTTGCCCATGACCTCGGCGCTGTCGGCCACCCAGGCCGATTCCGCCACGCGCGGCGCCACGCCGTCCAGTTCGTACAAAGCCATGTTGTCTCCTGTAGTGGTTGGAATGGGGGAAACGGCGCCGTGCGCCCTCAAGTAGCAGGGCGCCGACCACCAGAGTCGTGAAGAGCCTCCCTAGAATTGTAGGGATGGAGCTTCGTGAACGTGCTCTGCAGGTCCTGTGCCTGGCAGACCCTGACCAAAAATCGGCTGCTGCGCTTGACATGTATGCGCGGGCAGCTACTTTTTCAATAGCACCCCTGGCGCCCGAGCCCCCCGTCGATCCTGCCGCACTGCCGGGGCGGCCCGACCGGCCGGAGCTGCGTCCCCACACGGAAGTGGCGCGGCGCTCGCCCGCTACCCCGGCAGGCCGCGCGGTGCTTATGCATGCCATCGCGCACATCGAGTTCAACGCCATCAACCTGGCGCTCGACGCCATCTGGCGCTTCGACGGCCTGCCAGCGCCCTTCTACCTGGACTGGCTTCGCGTGGCCGCCGAGGAAGCCAAGCACTTCCGCCTGCTGCGCGACCACCTGCGCACGCTGGGCCACGACTACGGCGACTTTCCCGCCCACCAGGGACTGTGGACCATGTGCGA
Organism: Pseudomonadota bacterium; assembly: GCA_023460715.1. GTDB lineage: Bacteria > Pseudomonadota > Gammaproteobacteria > Burkholderiales > Burkholderiaceae_C > Paracidovorax. The sequence goes on from JAEWPH010000086.1 coordinate 32,905, forward strand.
GAAGACGGCGCACGACGCCGTGGCCCGCATGGCGCTGGTGCCGCGCACGCTCGAAGCCCGCGGACTGGACGCCACGCCTCAGATCCAGCGCAAACTGCGGCAGGTGGGCACACCTGACGCCTTGGCGGCGGTGGACATCCTGGACGTCATCCTGCGCGAGGAGGTCGGACATGTAGCCATTGGTAACCATTGGTATCGCTGGCTGTGTGACCGGGAGGGGTTGGAGCCCGAAAGCCATTACGCCGTCCTGGTGCGCCGGTACGAGGCCCCGCGTCTCAAGCCGCCCTTCAACGATGCGGCCCGGCGCGCCGCCGGCTTCACCGACGCCGAGCTCGAGTGGTTGCAGCACGGTTGACGCGGTCGGCATCGCGAACCACCATCCGTTCCTACAATGGGCGCAGCGGTCCTCGCGGCGCCCGCCCCTTTCGACTGCAGTGCGCCCGCCCGCTGGCGGCAGAACCCGCGGCGCGTTCCTCTCCCCGTATCCCTTATGTCCTCCACCACGTCCATCGCCGCCTTCGAGCCCCCCGCCTCCCCCACTGCGCCGACCGGAACAACCGGCGCCATGATCGCCCGCCAGGCCATCGTCAACGCCCAGCAGGCCGTCATCGGCTACGAACTCTTCAACCGCTCTCGCGCCAGCGTGGCCCATACGGCCGCCAGCGATGTCATCCTGGTGTTCACGGCGCTGTCGCATGCCGGCACCGAAGACCTGGTCGGCAAGAAGCTCATCTTCGTCAACTGCACCCACGAAAGCCTGGCCGGCGGCCACCTGGAACTGGTGGACCCGGACAAGGTCGTGCTGGAGATTCCGCCGCTGGGCCATGCCGCCGCCGAGGAAGTGAGCATGCGCCTGCCCATCCTGACGGGGCTGCGGGAGCGGGGCTTCCACCTCGCGTTCAACCACACCGTGCTGGAGTCGGCCTACGCCCCCTGGCTACCGCTGGCCGACTACATCAAGCTCGATCTTTCGGTGCTGGCCCACGACCAGCTGGCCGTGCTCATCAACTACGCCGGCCGGCACTCCACCGCCGAGCTGATCGCCGAAAAGGTCGAAACCGCCCAGCAGTACGACATGGTGTCCAGCAAGGGCGTGCAGCTGTTCCAGGGCTACTGGTTCTCGCGCCCTGCCCTGGTGGAGGCCAAACTGCTCACGCCCGCGCAAGGCAGCATCATCCAGCTCATCAACCTGGTGCGTAACCAGGCCAGCACTGACGAGATCGAGGAAGTGCTCAAGAAGGACCCTGGGCTGGCCTTCAACCTGATGCGGCTGATCAACTCGTCCGGCTTCGGACTGTCGCGCGAGGTGACGTCCTTCCGCCAGGCCGTGATGCTGATGGGGCTGAAGAAACTCTTCCGCTGGGCTGCGCTGCTGCTCACGGCCTCGCGCAACGGCGGCATTCCCTCCTCCATAGGCTCCAACGCCGTGGTGCGGGGGCGGCTGATGGAACTGCTCGCACAGGACATCCTGCCCGCAGAGGAAGCCGACCAGGCCTTCGTGGTCGGCATCTTCTCCATGCTGGACGTGATGCTGAGCATGCCGCTCGCCTCCGCCGTCGGCCTGCTGCACATGCCCGAGGCGGTGGCCGAAGCGCTGTTGCACCGCACCGGCGTGCTTGGCGACCTGCTGACGCTCACGGAGGCGTGCGAGACCAGCAACGACGAGATCTTCGACCAGACAGCGACCCGCCTGGGCCTGAGCAGCCAGCAGATCAATTGGGCCCACCTGCAGGCGCTGGCCTGGGCCGACCATCTTTCGGACGAGGGCTGAGCGGCCCGTTCGCCCCCTGCTTCTAGAATCCCCGTATCCACTGCCTCCTAGCGCCTCATGTCGAGCACATCCGATCAAGCCCCTGCCGCCGCTGACCCTTCCGCCGCTTCCGACGCGGCCGCAGATGCCGGCAACCAGATCATCATCGCCCGCCAGGCCATCCTGGACGAGCAGCGCGCCGTGTTCGGCTACGAGCTCTTCGACCGCTCCACCGCCGCCGACGCGCACACCGCCGCCAGCGACGCCGCCCTGCTGTTCAACGCGCTCTCGTATGCCGGGACCGAAGCACTGGTCGGCAAGAAGACCGTCTTCATCAACTGCACCCATGAGAGCCTGGCCGGCGGCCACCTGGAGCTGATCCACCCCGAGAAGGTGGTGCTGGAAGTCCCCACCCTCGCCGACGGCGCCACGCCCGAAGACATCGCGGGCCGCGTGCCCACGCTGGAGGCGCTGCGCGCCCGGGGCTTCCGCCTGGCGTTCAACCAGAACGTGCTGCGCCGCTCCTACGCCAGCTGGCTGCCCCTTGCCGCCTTCATCAAGCTGGACATGCAGGCCTTCAAAACCGAGCTGACCGAGCCGCTGGTGAAGTTCGCCCGCCAGTACACGCAGGCCACGCTGGTGGCCGAGAAAGTGGAAACCGCCGAGCAGCACGAGCGCATGGCGGGCCTGGGCGTGAAGCTGTTCCAGGGCTACTGGTTCGCCAAGCCGGCGCTGGTGAAGGCGCAGACCATCCGCCCCTCGCAGGCGACCATCATTCAGCTCATCAACCTGGTGCGCAAACAGGCCACTACGGCAGAGATCGAGGAGCTGCTGAAGAAGGACCCGACGCTGTCCTTCAACCTGCTGCGCTTCATCAACTCGTCGGGCTTCGGCCTGTCCTGCGAAGTCACGTCCTTCCGCCACGCGGTGATGATCCTGGGCCTCAAGAAGCTCTTCCGCTGGGCGGCACTGCTGATGACCACCTCGCGTGCCAGCGGGTCGCCCCCGGCGGTAGGGCAGACGGCCGTAGTGCGCGGCCGCCTCATGGAATTGCTGGCCGCCGAGCTGCTGCCCCCCGAGGAGTGCGACAACGCCTTCGTGGTGGGCGTGTTCTCGCTGCTGGACACCATGCTGGGCGTGCCGCTGGAAAAGGCGCTGGAATCCGTGGCGCTGCCACAGCCCGTGGTGGACGCGCTGCTGCACAACACCGGCGTGTTCGCACCGTTCCTGGAGCTGACGAAGGCCTGCGAGAGCGGCGACGACGTCGCCTTCGCACGCGCCGCGGATGCGCTGCACCTGTCCAACCGCCAGGTGAACTGGGCGCACCTGCAGGCGCTGACCTGGGCCGAGGGACTGGGCGGCGAAGACTGAGCCGCAAGGCCGCGCCCCCGGCGCGGCGCCGGGCGCCGGGCGCCGAGCAACCGGCTGCCAGTCATCAGTCCAGCCACGCTGCCGCGCCCCCATCGCCTGCGCAGCGCAGCCGGCCCACCCCTCAGTTCATCTGAATGTTCGCCGCGCGGATGATGCGCGCGTTGGTTTCCGACTCGGCGGCGATCTGCCGCGCAAAGTCCGCGGCCCTGCCGCCGGTGGGCACGTTGTCCGTGGCTTCCAGACGGGCTTTCATGTCGGGCAGTGCCAGGGCCTTGTTGATCTCTGCATTCAGACGCTCCAGCACGGGCGCAGGCGTCTGCGCGGGCGCGAAGACGCCGAACTGCGAGCTCATGTTGGCCGCCGGAAAGCCCAACTCGGCGAGCGTGGGCACATCGGGCAGCGTCTCCAGCCGCTTGGGGGCACCCACGGCCAGCGCCTGCAGCTTGCCGGCCTTCATCTGCTGCATCACCGCCGGGCCGGCGTTCGTCGACAGCACCTCGAACTGCCCGCTCAGCGCATCGTTGAGCTGCTGGCCGCCGCCCTTGTAGGGCACATGCGTGATCTGCAGCTTGCCGGTCAGCATGATCTGCTCGAGCATGATGTGGCCCAGGGACGCCAGCCCCGACGTGGCCCAGCGCACCTCGCCCGGCCGGGCCTTGGCAGCGGCCAGCAACTGGCGGAAGTCCTTGGCGCCGGTGGCGGGGGTGCCCATCAGCAGCACGGGGGAATACATGACGCTGGCCACGGGCGCGATGTCACGGGCCGGGTCGAAGGGCGACTTGCCCAGGTGCGGATTCAGCACCAGCGGGCTGATGGCGGAAAAGCCCAGCGTGTAGCCGTCCGGTGCGGCCTTGGCCACCATGTCCATGCCGATGCTGCCTCCGGCACCGGCCTTGTTCTCCACCACCACGGGCGTGTGCAGCTGGGACGACAGCTTGTCGCCCAGGGCCCGGGCCACCACGTCGCTGACGCCGCCCGCGGGGTAGGCCACGATGATGCGGATCGGCTTGGACGGCCAGGCAGGGGCCTGGGCCAGGGCAGAGAAGGGAAGGCCTGCGGCGAACAGGGCGGGCAGACCGGCCAGCAGGCGGCGGCGAAGGTGTCGAGGCATGGAGATGGCGAAAAGCGTGGAGAAAAGAGGGGGGGGAGCGGTCGCCGCGGGGCGCCGCACCTGCCGGATCAGTCGGCCAGCTGCAGCTTGCGCTCGCGGATCAGGCGCGACCACTTCTCATTGTCGCCTTTCACGAAGGCCTCGAACTCGGCCGGGCCGGCCGGATGCACCTCGGAGCCCGCCGCAGCGAACTTGGACTGCACCTCGGGCTGTGCCAGCGCGCGCGCCAGTTCGCGCGACAGGCGCTCCGTCACCTCGCGCGGCATACCGGCCGGGCCCACCAGGCCCTGGAAGCCCACGGACTCCATGGCGCCCAGGCCCAGCTCGCGCACCGTGGGCACGTCGGGCAGCTGCGGGTCGCGGCGCGGTCCGGTCACGGCCAGGGCCTTGAGCTTGCCGCCCTTGATCTGCGGCAGCAGCACCGTGCCCGCATCGATGAGCAGCTGGGTCTGCCCGCCGATCAGGTCCTGGATGGCGGGGGCGCTGCCCTTGTACGGCACGTGGGTCACGTTCAGGCCGGTGGCCTGGTTCATCAGCTCGCCGTTGAGGTGGGTCGAGGTGCCCGCGCCGCCCGAGGCGAAATTGGCCTGGCCGCCCTGCCCCTTGGCCCATTCCACCCAGCCGCGCAGGTCCTTGGCGGGATGGTCGGGCCGGGTCACCGCGATGTAGCTGCCCAGGCTGATCTGCCCGATGTAGGTGAACTGGCGCACCGGGTCGTACGGCATCTTCTTCTGCAGGTACGGCGCGATGGCGAAGGGCCCCGTGTTGGCCAGCAGCAGCGTGTAGCCGTCCGGCGCGGCGCGGGTGAGCTCGGTCGCGGCGATCATGCCGCCGGCGCCCGGCTTGTAGTCCATCACGATCTGCTGGCCCAGTGCGGCCTGCAGCGGCATCTGCACGGTGCGTGCGGTGAAGTCGATACCGCCGCCCGGCGGGTAGCCGATGATGAGGCGGATGGGCTTGGCCGAGGGCCAGGCCTGGGCGCACGCGGCGGTGGACAGCAGCGCCATCGCGCAGGCGCCGGCCCATTGCTTGAAACGGGTCATGTCGTGGTCTCCTGTGGTCGCCGTGATCGTGCTCCGGATGGCGCGAGACGCAAGCAGGACTTACCCGCGCGGATGGTGCTGCGCATGCAGCTGCTTGAGCCGCTCGCGCGCCACGTGGGTGTAGATGGTCGTGGTGGAGATGTCGGCATGGCCCAGCAGCAGCTGCACCACACGCAGATCGGCGCCGTGGTTGAGCAGGTGCGTGGCGAACGCGTGACGCAGCGTGTGGGGCGACAGCGGCACGGTGATGCCGGCCTGCTGGGCGCATTTCTTCACGATGACCCAGAACATCACGCGCGACATGGCCGCGCCGCGCTGGGTCACGAACAGGTCATCGGTCTGCTGGCCCGCGAGGATGGCGCCGCGCCCCTCGGCCAGGTAGCGCTCCAGCCAGCGCTGCGCCTCGGCGCCGAACGGCACCAGCCGCTCCTTGCCGCCCTTGCCCATCACGCGCAGCACGTTTTCCTGCAGGCTCAGGTGGAAGGTCTTGAGCGTGACCAGTTCGGTCACGCGCAGCCCGCTGGCGTACATCAGTTCCAGCATGGCCCGGTCGCGCAGGCCCAGCGGCGTGGCCGTGTCGGGCGCGTGCAGCAGCGCCTCGACCTGCGCCTGCGACAGCGTCTTGGGCACGCGCATCGGCTGGCGCGCGGCCTGCAGCCGCACGGTGGGATCGACCTGGATGCGGCCCTCACGCAGCGCCCAGTGGAAATAGCGGCGCAGCACCGTCAGGCGCCGGTTGGCCGATGTGGCGCGGGTGGTGGCGTGCCGGGCTGCGAAGTAGCCGTGCAGGTGGTGCTCCTCCGTGGCGTCTACGGCCAGGGGCGGCTCCTGCGCGGCCAGCCAGTCGCCGTACATCGAGAGGTCGCGCCGGTAGGCGGCCAGCGTGTTGCGCGAGAGGCCGTCCTCCAGCCACAGGGCGTCTATGAAGGCATCGATGGCGGACTGGCTGTCGGGAAGCATCGGGCGAACTTAGCACGTAAAAAAGCCGCCTGCAGGCGGCTTGGGGAGAGCGCATCGGCGCGGGCGGCAGCGCCGACGGGCGCGTCACGCCGGGTGCGCGCCCGGCTGCGGCATCACTCCAGCACCAGCTTCTGCTTTTGCACCACCTGCTTGTAGACCTCGAACTCGGCCTTGATCTGCTCGGTGAACTGCTCGGGCGTGTTGGCGACGATGAGCGAGCCCGTGTCCTCGATGCGCTTGCGCACGGCCGGGTCTTCCAGCGCCTTGCGCACGCCGGCGTTGATCTTGTCCACGACGTCCTTCGGCAGGCCCTTGGGGCCCAGGATGCCGTAGTAGGCCATGCGGTTCACCGGCTCCAGGCCCACTTCCTTGAACGTGGGCACATTGGGCAGCGCGGCGACGCGCTGGGGTGCGGCCACCACGATGGGCACCAGGCGGCCGTCCTTGATGAAAGGCAGCGCCGAGGGCAGGTTGTCGAAGATCATCGGCACCTGGCCGGCCACGGTGTCGTTCAGGGCCGGGCCCGCGCCGCGGTAGGGGATGTGCGTGACGAAGATGTCCGTCAGGCTCTTGTACAGCTCCATCTGCAGGTGGCCGATGCCGCCCGTGCCGGACGACGAGTACGAGTATTTGCCCGGCGACTTCTTCATCTCGGCCACGAAAGACTTGTAGTCCTTGGCGGGGAACTTGGGGTTCACCGCGATGATGTTGGGCGTGGCCGCGATGTTGATGATCGGCGTGAAGTCGGTCAGCGGGTTGTACGGCGTCTTGGGGTTGATGGCCGGGTTGGCCGCCGTAGTGGACACCGTGGCGATGCCCAGCGCATAGCCGTCGGGCGTGGAGCGCGCGGTTTCCGACGCACCGATGATGCCGCCGCCACCCGCCTTGTTCTCCACCACCACGGGCTGGCCGATCGCACGCGACAGCGGGTCGGCGATGACGCGCGCGATGATGTCGGTCGTGCCGCCGGGGGCAAAGGGAACGACGAGGCGCACGGGCTTGTTGGGATAGCCCTGGGCCAAGCTGGTGCCTGCGGCCACGGTCAGGGCGACGCCCAGCCAGATTCGACGTTGCATGGTTTTCCTCCTCAATGTGCTTGTGCGAACAGTAAGCGGGCATCCTATCCGCACCGCCTTGTGGAACCGGGGGGTGCAAGTCCTTGATCCGTCAGGGATTTCCCGAGTCGGCGCGCCCCGCGTCAGGCAATTGCAAGCCACCGTCAGCGCCGTCCGACACCCACACGCAAGGTATCCTCGGCGCGGTGAATTACGCCCAGCTCCTTCTTCCGGATTTCTCGCTGATCCTGATCGGCTATCTGCTCTGCCGCTACACCCCCCTGAACCGCTCCGTGTGGCAACCGGTGGAGAGCCTGGTTTACTTCCTGCTCTTTCCGGTGCTGCTGTTCCAGTCCATCGTCAAGAGCCCGATCCACGTGGGCGAGGCCTCCGGGCTGATCGCTGCCGGCGTGCTGTCCGGCCTGCTGGGCATCGGCCTGGCGTACAGCCTGCCGCGGCTGCCCTGGATCGGCCAACGCATCGACCCGCGCGACCATGCGGCCAGCGCGCAGATCGCCTTTCGCTTCAACTCCTTCATCGGCCTGGCGCTGGCCGAGCGCCTGGCCGGCCCGCAGGGCCTGCTGCTGATCGCGGTGCTGATCGGCGTGTGCGTGCCGATGTTCAACATCGCCGCCGTCTGGCCCATGGCGCGCGCCGGGCAGCATGGGTTCCTGCGCGAGCTGGTGCGCAATCCACTGATCGTGGCCACGGCGACGGGGCTGGTGGCCAACCTGCTCGGCTTTCGCATCCCCGCGTGGATCGAGCCCACGGTGAGCCGCATCAGCGCCTCGTCCCTCGCCCTGGGGCTCATGGCAGCGGGCGCAGGCATGCAGTTCGGCCTGCTGACGCGGGGCAAGGCGCTGTCGGCGTCGGTGCTGCTGATCCGGCACCTCATCACGCCGCTGATCGGGCTGGGGATGGCACACCTGTTCCAGCTCGATACCGTGCAGACTACCGTGCTGCTGGCCTTCACCGCCCTGCCCACGGCCTCGACCTGCTACGTGCTGGCCGCCCGCATGGGCTACAACGGGCCGTACGTCGCCGGGCTGGTGACGCTGTCGACCGTGCTGGGCGTGGTGAGCCTGCCGTTCGCGCTGGGCGTGCTGCGCTGATCTCTCCAACGCATCCATCCGCCGCACATGACATCGCCCCTTCGCCCCCTGCTCACCCCACCTCCCCTGCGCCGCCGGACGCTGCTGCTCGCGGCCACCGGCGCCGCGACCGTCCTGGCGACGGCCTGCGGCCGCAAGCCGGCCAAGACCCAGCCCATTCCCTCAGGCGCCACGGTGCTGGCCCTGGGCGATTCGCTCACCTGGGGCACCGGCGCCGGCACCCAGGACGCCTACCCCGCCGTGCTGCAGGAGCTGACCGGATGGCACGTCGTCAACGCCGGCATCTCGGGCAACACCGCAGCCCAGGCCCTGGAGCGTCTGCCGGGCCTGATGGCCGAACATGATCCCGCGCTGGTGATCCTGTGCATCGGCGGCAACGACTTTCTGCGGCGCCAGAGCGCCTCCGCCACGCAGGCCACCATCCGCCGCACCGTCCAGGCCATCCAGGCTGCCCGCGTGCCTGTGCTGCTGGTGGCCGTGCCCCAGTTTTCCGTGATCGCCGCGGCAGGCGGCCCTCTCAGCGACCATCCCCTGTACGAAGAGCTGGCCGACGAGTTGAACGTGGCCGTGTACAGCGGCGGCTGGTCCGAGGTGCTGGGCGATGCGCGCCTGCGCTCGTACGCGGTGCACGCCAACGCGGCGGGTTACCGCCGGTTCGCCGAAGGGCTGGCCCAGCGGCTGCGGGTCGCGGGATGGCTGCGGACGCCGCAGTCGTAGCCGCCTCGGGCAGCGACGCCGGTCATCATCACTATCAAATATATAGCTGCCTGCGCTTATCAGATAAGCGCCAGAGGCCTATTTCATTCAGATTCCTGCGCCAGCGCCCAGGCCACGTGCTCGCGCACCAGCGCACTCGGGTCGTCCGCCCGCGCAGCCAGCGCCGCCCGCACGCCGGCATCGCCCGTCGCCCGCAGCGCGTTGCCCAGGCCCACGGCCACGTTGCGCAGCCAGCGCTCGTGCCCGATGCGCCGGATGGGGCCGCCCTCGGTCATGCGCAGGAAGGTGGGCTCGTCCCAGGAGAACAGGTGCACCAGCTGCTGGCCCACCAGCCCGCGGCGCTCGTCGAAGTCCGGCAGGCGGCTCGCCTGCGCGAACTTGTTCCAGGGGCAGATCAGCTGGCAGTCGTCACAGCCGTAGATGCGGTTGCCCATGGCGCGCCGCAGCGCCACCGGGATGGCGCCCGCGTGTTCGATGGTCAGGTAAGAGATGCAACGCCGCGCGTCCACCCGGCCGGGCGCCACGATGGCCTGCGTGGGGCACACGTCGATGCACGCCTGGCAGCTGCCGCAGTGCGCGGTGACGGGCGCGCTGGCGGGCAGCGGCATGTCGATGTAGATCTCGCCCAGAAAGAACATCGAGCCCGCATCGCGGTTCAGCACCAGCGTGTGCTTGCCGCGCCAGCCTTGGCCGCTGCGGCTGGCCAGCTCGGCCTCCAGCACCGGGGCGGAGTCGGTGAACACGCGGTGCCCCACGGGCCCCACGGCCTCGCCGATGCGGTCGGCCAGCTTCTGCAGGCGCGAGCGCAACACCTTGTGGTAGTCCCGCCCCCGGGCGTAGACCGACACGATGGCTTCCTCCGGCCGGGCCAGCCGGTCGAACTCCACGGCCTGCCAGCCCTGCGGGTCGCGGCCCTGCGGCAGGTAGTCCATGCGCGCGGTGATCACGCTCACGGTGCCGGGCACCAGCTCGGCCGGCCGCGCCCGCTTCAGGCCATGCGCCTGCATGTAATGCATGTCACCATGGAACCCTTGGGCCAGCCATTGCATCAATCCCGCTTCGGCGGACGACAAATCCACGCCCGCCACGCCGATTTGGGAGAATCCCAGCTCGCGGGCCCAGCCTTGTATTTGAGGAACGAGTTGACTGCTGCACGACATCACGGCCAGATTGTAGAAAGCCCCCCTGCTGACGGCGCTGCGCGCGCCGCGCCGCCGCACCTGCGCATGGATCAGCAATGGCACGGCGAAGACGACACCGCCCGCTTCGCCGCCCGTCTGGCCGCGCAGCCGGCCTTGCGCAACGCCTTCATCACCCTGCACGGCGACCTGGGCGCCGGCAAGACCACCCTGGTGCGCCACCTGCTGCGCGCGCTGGGCGTGCAGGGCCGCATCAAGAGCCCGACCTATGCCGTCGTGGAGCCGCACGAGGCGCCCGGCCTGGCCATCTGGCACTTCGACTTCTACCGTTTCAGCGACCCGCGCGAGTGGGAAGACGCGGGCTTTCGCGACGTGTTCGCCAGTGCGGGGCTCAAGCTCGCCGAATGGCCCGAGAAGGCTGCAGCCCTGATTCCGCCTGCGGACCTTGCTATTCACATTGAAGCAGAGGATGATGACGCCCGACGCGTCACGCTGCAGGCCGGCACGGCCCGTGGCGACGATATCCTGCTGGGGCTGCAGGCATGAAGAACCAACACGCCGCGCCACACCACCGCACCCTGCCCCCGACCGCCGACGCACGCCGCATGGAGGATCTCCGATGAGCGACGAGCACTCGCCGCGCCCCAACCGCAGCCGCCGCGCGCCCGGCGCATCCCGCCGCTCGCTGCTGCAGGCCGGCACCCTCGTGCTGCTGCTCGGCGCGCAGCACATCGCGCGCGGCGCCGGCATCGTCGCCGTGCGCGTCTGGCCCGCGCAGGACTATTCCCGCGTCACCATCGAATCCGACCAGCAACTGGTGGCCAAGCAGTTCTTCGTGGCCACGCCACCCCGGCTCGCGGTGGACATCGAGGGGCTCGACCTGAACCCCGAGCTGCGCGAGCTGGTCGCCAAGGTCAAGCCGGACGATCCCAATATCGCCGGCATCCGCGTCGGCCAGAACGCGCCCGGCGTGGTGCGCCTGGTGATCGACCTCAAGCATGCGGCCCTGCCGCAGGTGTTCACCCTGCCGCCCATCGCCGCGTACCGCCACCGCCTGGTGTTCGACCTGTACCCCGCCGTGGCCGAGGACCCGCTGGAGGCGCTGATCGCCGAGCGCCTGCGCGAGGCGCCCACCCCGGCGCCGCTGCCCCACATCGCCGCCAAGCCCGGCTCGCCCACCGATCCGCTCGGCGACCTGATCGCCCAGACCGGGCAGCGCCCGGGCGCACCTGCGCCCGCCCCGGTGCCGGG
>JAEWPH010000087.1 GCA_023460715.1 Pseudomonadota bacterium
GTCCGGCACGGGGCTGCGGGCGTCGGGCGGAAGCACCAGCGCCAACGCCAGCGGCGTGTCCCGCAGCGCTGGCAACGGCAGCCACGGCGACGCGGGTGCCGGCAGCACGCACACCGCGCAGGCAGACGTCCACGCGGCCTTCCGGCGCGCCGACAAGAACCAGGACGGCCAGCTGAGCCCCGCCGAGGCCAGCGCCTTCCCCGCCATCGGCAACCGCTTCAAGGAGCTGGACAAGGACCGCAACGGCAGCCTGTCGCCCGAGGAGTTCCAGGCCGGCGCTTCGTCGTGAACCGCGCCCCGCGCCCGGGAGCCGCCAGCGCGGCCCTGCGCAAACCGCTCTCCAAACCGTAGCGCGCTGCGCTTGCCAGTATTGATATTTAGGCTAAAAATTCCTTGAACTTCAATCCGTACCAGCGCAGGCAGCTATAGATACGGGAGCAAGACCCGCAGCCGATCAGTCGTGCAGCGATGACAGGAACTGCTGCAGCTCGGGCGTCTGCGGGTTGCCGAACACCTCGGCGGGCGGCCCCATTTCGTGCACGCGGCCCTGGTGCATGAAGATCACGCGGTCGCTCACCTTGCGGGCAAACGCCATCTCGTGCGTGACCATCAGCAGCGTCATGCCTTCGGCGGCCAGGCTCTCCACCACGCGCAGCACCTCGCCCACCAGCTCGGGGTCGAGGGCGCTGGTGATCTCGTCGCACAGCAGCACGGCCGGCTCCATGGCCAGGGCGCGGGCAATGGCCACGCGCTGCTGCTGGCCGCCCGAGAGCTGCTCGGGCATGGCGTCGAACTTCTCGGCCAGGCCCACACGCAGCAGCAGCCGGCGCGCCTGCTCGGCCGCGTCGACCTTGTCGGTCTTCTTGACCAGCGTGGGCGCCAGCATGATGTTGCGGCCCACGCTGAGGTGCGGGAACAGGTTGAAGCTCTGGAAAATCATGCCCACGCGCTGGCGCAGCGCACGCATGGCCATGGGGCTGTCGTGCAGCAGCGGCTTGCCGTCCACCGTGAGCGCGCCGTCCTGGAACTCCTCCAGCCCGTTGATGCAGCGCAGCAGCGTGCTCTTGCCCGAGCCGCTCTTGCCGATGATGGCGATCACCTCGCCGCGGGCCACCTTCAGGTCGATGCCCTTGAGCACCTCATTGCTGCCGTAGGACTTGCGCAGCGCGGTGATGTGGACGATGGGCGCACCCGGGGCGGCGGAGGCGGCCACGGAGGGTTCAGCGACGGCTTGCATGGATCTTCCTTTCCAGGAACTTGGCGTAGAGACTGATGGGGTAGCACAGCGCGAAGTACATCAGCGCCACGCAGGCGAACACCGTGAACGGCTGGTAGGTGACGTTGGAGATCATGTTGCCGGCGCGCGTGAGCTCGACGAAGCCGACCACCGAGGCCAGCGCCGTGCCCTTGATCACCTGCACCATGAAGCCCACCGTGGGCGCAATCGCCATGCGCGTGGCCTGCGGAATGACCACGTGGCGCAGCAGCTCGCCGAACGAGAGCGCCAGGCTCTGCGCGGCCTCCCACTGGCCCTTGGGAATGGCGACCACGCAGCCGCGCCAGATCTCGGTGAGGAAGGCGCTGGTGTAGAGCGTGAGCGCCAGCGTGACCGAGAACCACGCCGACACGTTGATGCCGAACAGCCCGATGCCGAAGTACGCCAGGAACAGCTGCATCAGCAGCGGCGTGCCCTGGAAGACCTGCACATAGGCTCCGACCAGGCGGTCCACCCAGCCGATGCGCGTGAGGCGGGCCACCAGCAGCAGCGCGCCCACGAGGCCGCCGCCGATGAAGGCGATGAGCGAGAGCACCACCGTCCAGCGCGCGGCCAGCAGCAGGTTGCGGAAGATGTCCCAGAAGGTGAAGTCGACCATGGTGCTTACCGTCCGAAGATGAACCGGGGACCGGCCCAGTTGAGCGCGCGCCGCAGCGCGATGGACAGCACCAGGTAGATGGCTGTGGCGACGATGTAGGCCTCGAAGGTGCGGAAGTTCTGCGCCTGGATCACGTTGGCCGAGTAGCTCAGCTCCTCGGTGGAGATCTGCCCGCAGACGGCCGAGCCCAGCATCACGATGATGATCTGGCTGACCATGGCCGGCCACACGCGCTTGAGCGAGGGCGGCAGCACCACGCGCGTGAAGACCTGCACGCGGTTGAGCGCCAGGCTCTGCGCCGCCTCGATCTGCCCGCGCGGCGTGGCCTCGATGCCGGCGCGGATGATCTCGCTGGCGTAGGCGCCCAGGTTGAGCACCATGGCGATGACCGAGGCCAGCTCCGGGCTCAGCTTCACGCCCATGGACGGCAGGCCGAAGAAGATGAAGAACAGCTGCACGATGAAGGGCGTGTTGCGGATCAGCTCCACATACGTGCCCACGACCACGCGCAGCGCGAGCGGCCCGCTGGCCCGCGCCCACGCGCAGGCAATGCCCACCAGCATGCCGATGGCCATGGACACGGCCGTCAGGCCCAGCGTCCACAGCACCCCGCGCAGCAGGAACGGCCACTGCACCAGCACCGCCGCAAAATCGAGTTGGATTTGCATATCAATTCATCCCGTGCGCTGCACTGCGCGCAGCACACAACCCTTTGAAACCGTCACGCGCCCCCCGTCAGAAGGCCGCGGAGCAGGCCAAGCCAGCGGACGCCGCGGAACGGGCTTCGCCCGGCCGCTGGCGTCGTCCCCCCTCCCACGCGCAGCGTGAGAGAGGGGGTGAAGGCGCGCAGCGCCTCAGGGGGGTGCCCTTTATTCCGTCAACGGCAGATCACCCGCGGTGCGGCCGAGCCACTTCTTGGCCATGGCATCCAGCGTGCCGTCCTTCTTGGCGGCCAGGATGATCTCGTTGACCTTCAGGCGCAGCGCGTCCTCGCCCTTGGCCACGCCGATGAAGTTGGGGCTGTCCTTGATGAGCAGCTTGTACTCGGCGTTGAGCTGGGGGTTCTTCTGCATCATCAGGCCGGCGTTGGACACGCTGGTGGCGATGACCTGCGTCTGCCCGGCCACGAAGGCGGCGGTGGACGCGGCCTGGTCTTCATAGCGCTTGAACTGCATGGAAGCGGGGCCGACCTTGGCCAGCTCCTGCTCTTCCATGGCGCCCTTGGCCACGGCCACGGTCTTGTTGGCCAGGTCGTCGAAGGACTTGATCTGCAGGCTCTTGGAGGCGTACACGCCCTGGAAGAACGGCGCGTAGGCGTGCGTGAAGTCGATCACCTTCAGGCGCTCGGGGTTCTTGCCCAGCGTGGAGATCACCAGGTCCACCTGCTTGGTCTGCACGTAGGGAATGCGGTTGGCGCTGGTGACGGGCACCATCTCCAGCTTCACGCCCAGCTGCTTGGCGATCAGCTCGGCCATGGCGATGTCCAGGCCCTGGGGCTTGAGGTCCAGGCCCACGAAGCCGTAGGGCGGGTAGTCGGTGGGCACGGCGATCTTGATCGTCTTGGTCTGCGTGACCTTGTCCAGCGCGTTCTGCGCGTGGGCGGCCGTGCCCCCCAGCAATGCGGCAGCGGCCAGGGCCAGCGTAAGGTGGCGGCGGGAGAAGATGGCGACGGGGGTCATAGAAGCGCTCCTAGGTAGGTCGAGGGGGGATCGGCGTCGTGGCCCGACGTCGGGGACGGGGAAGAAGAGGAAGAAGGCGAGGACGTGGCGGCAGCAGCCGCAGCCGGTCCGCGCCGTTTTGCGGCGGTGGAATGCAATGCCCGTGCCTGCGCCTGCGCCTGCGCCTGCGCTCGCGCGGCAGGGGCGGCAGCGCTGCCGCTGCCCACCTTGTCCACGGGCGCGAGCGCGCCGCGCAGTTGCGCCAGCGGATCGGCATGCGCGGGCAGGCGCAGATGGCTTTGCACGGACCCGATGTGTTCGGACATCAGCGCCTCGGCGCCGGCGATGTCGCCCGCCTCCAGCGCGGCGACGATGCGCACGTGGTCATCGCACGACTGCGCCGCGTCGTGCGGCGCCTGGTACAGCATGGCGATGAGCGTGGTGCGCGCGGTGAAGTCGCGCAAGGTATCGGCCAGCAGGTGGTTGCCCAGGCATTCGGCCAGGCACACGTGGAAGTCGCCCAGCAGAAAGCTGCGCGCGCCCACGTCGCTGCCGCGCACGGCCGCCTTCTCGCGGGCCAGGTGGGCCTTGAGGGATTTGAGGGCCGGCTTGTCCAGCGGCTTCATGCCGCGGATCAGCCCCAGTTCGATGACGCGGCGGGCCTCGAAGGCCTCGCGGGCGTCGTCCTGCGAGGGCTCGATCACGTACCAGCCGCGCCGCGCGCTCACGGTGACGATGCCGCGCACCGACAGCCGCGTGAGCGCCTCGCGCACGATGGTGCGGCTGCAGTCGAACAGCAGGGCCAGCTGCTGCTCGCCCAGGCGGGAGCCGGGGGCGAGCTTTTGCGCCATCACCGCTTCGATGATGCGGTCGCTGATATCGGTCGAGGAAATCGCCATGGCCTGCATACCAGCAGGAACCATGCCTACTGGTATACAAGCCGGATGCACAACTCTGGTTCAGCGGCGCGCTGAACCGGCGGCGGGCGGCACCAACTTGGCGAGGTGCGCACGGCGTCCGTGCATGCCGGCTCCGAAACGGTGGGGCGCGCTCAGGCCGCCAGCAGCCCCTGCGCCAACCACTCCGTGCCCTGCAGGAAGTCGCCGATGTCCATCGCCTCCTGCGGGTTGTGCGAGCCGTGGGCATTGCGCACGAAGAGCATGGCCGCTGGAATGCCGGCCGCGGCGAAGACGGCGGCGTCGTGCCCCGCGCCGCTGGGAATGCGCTCCAGCGTCTGCCCGGCCCCCTGGGCCACGGCCTCGAACCGCTGGATCCAGGCTTCGTCCATGGTCGCGGGGGCGGTGTACAGCCGGTCGTCGAACTCGAAGCGCACGCCCCGCTCCGCCGCGATGGCGCGGCATTCATCCTGCATCAGCGCGTGGAAGCGTTCCAGCGTGGCCGCATCCTGGCTGCGCGCCTCGAAGCTGAACTGCACCTCGCCCGGAATGACCGAGACCGCGTGCGACTGCGCGGGCGTGGTGCAGATGCCGCTGGTCATCACCAGGTCCATGCCCATCTGCAGCAGCACGCGCCAGTGCTCGTCCATGCGCGACAGCAGCTGCGACACGGCCAGCACCGCATCCTTGCGCAACCAGCGCGGCACGGCGCCGGAGTGCCCGGTCTCGCCCAGGCAGCGCACCCGGTTGTGGCGCACGTTGCCGCGGATGCCCGTCACCGCCGCCACCGGCCAGCCGCGCGCCACCATCACCGGGCCCTGCTCGATGTGCAGCTCCAGGTACGCGGCCACGGCGCAGGGCAGCAGCGGCGTGCCCTGCGCGATCGCCGCCACGTCGGCGCCGCAGCGCGTCAGGGCATCGGCCAGCGTGCCGTGCCCTGCGCCGGCGCGGTGCGGCAGCTGCAGCGCCGCGGCAGGCAAACGGCCCAGCAGCGCCATGGAGCCCATGTAGGCACGCCCATACCAGGCGCTTTCCTCGCCGCGCAGGGCCAGCACGCGCACGGGGGGCGCATCGCCGTGTCGGCCGCGCAGGGCGGACAGCACCAGCATGCCCGCCACCACGCCGGCCAGGCCGTCGTAGTTGCCGCCCTGCGGCACGGAATCCACATGCGAGCCGATCACCACCACCGGGTCGGCCCGCGCGTCCTCGGGCAGACGCATCCACAGATTGCGGGCGCGGTCGTATTCGCAGGCCAGCCCCAGCGCGGCGGCGTGGCGCTCCAGCAAGCGCAGCGCCGCGTCTTCGCCCGGGCCGTAGCTTTCGCGCGTGATGCCGGGGCCATCGCGGGTGGCGTCGGCCACCTCGCGCAGCAGCGCCTCGGCCTGGGAGCGCCAGGCGGCGGTGGCCAGGGGTTCCATGACCGCGCTCATGCCGCGCCTCCGACCGGACTGGCACCTGTGCCGCCATGCGCCAGCGACCACTGCGTGGGCGAAGCGGTGAATTCCGCCAGCGTCTGCGCCTGCGCGGCGCTCAGGCGCCCCGCTTCCAGCAAGGCCACGTGCAGCTGCGCCCACGAGGCCAGCGCGTGCAGCTGCAACTGCTGCTGCGCCAGGCGCTGCGGCGTGTCGGGGTAGATGGCGTAGTCGAACAGCACCAGGGCGTCGGCCACGTCAACGCCCACCTGGCGCAGCGCCTGGGCGGCGGCCATCTTGGAGCGGCCGTCGGTGGTCACATCGTCCACAAGCAGCACCCGGGCCGGCAGGCCGTCGGTGCTGCGCGGCAGCCGTCCCTGCAGCTGGGCCTGCATACCCCAGCCGATGGGGCGCTTGCGCAGGTACAGCATGGGCAGGCCCAGCCGGTCGGCCAGCCACGCGGCGAACGCGATGCCGGAGCTCTCCGAGCCCACCACGGCGGCGAGGCCACGCTCGGCCACCAGCGGCGCCACGGAGCGCGCGGCCGCATCCATCAGCTCGGTGCGCCAGGCCACATCGGACAGCAGGGCGTGGGCGTCCACGTAGACCGGGCTGGCCCAGCCGGAGGTATAGAAGAAAGGCGTGTCGCCGGCGATGCGCACCGCATCGGTGGCCACCAGGGCCCGCGCCATGCGCGCGGCATCTTGGGGAGAAAAGATCATTGCAGAGCCTGCCAAAAGCAAGCGATGCATCGTAGGCCGCGGTCTGGCGGCAGAGAAGTGCAAAAATCTCCCGCAGCCGTTCCCAAACGCGATGGCTCGCCGTTGCCTCTTCCTCCTCTGCCGTCCTCCGCATCCATGTCCCGCCTGATTTCCCCCCGCAGCTTCCTGCGCCAGCTCGACCTGGGCTCGCTCGACCTCTTCATGCTGGTGTGCGAGACCGGCAGCATCGCCCGCGCCGCCGAGCGCGGGCAGATGGCCGCGTCCGCCGTGAGCAAGCGCATCGCCGAGCTGGAAGCGCTGGCGCAGGCCCCGCTGCTGGCGCGGCATGCCCGCGGCGCGCGGCCCACGCCCGCAGGCCAGCAGCTGCTGCAGCACGCGCACGCCATCTTGCTGGCCGTGGAACATCTTCATGTCGATCTGGGCGAGTTCGCGCAGGGCGTGCGCGGCCACGTGACGGTGTGCGCCAGCGCTTCGGTGGTGGAGCAGTTCCTGCCGGCCGAGATCGCCGGCTTCATGCAGCGGCACGCCGACATCCGCATCGACCTGCGCCAGGCCGCCAGCCGCGCGGTGGCGCAGGCTGTGCGCGAGGGCACGGCCGACATCGGCATCAGCGGCGCCAGCGACGAGGTGCTGGGCCTGCAGGCCCGCCCCTACCGGCGCGAGCAGCTGGTGCTGGTGGTGCCGCGCGGCCACGCGCTGGCGCGCCTGCGCAAGGTGGCCTACGAGCGCGCCCTGGCCTACCCGCAGATCGGCCTGCGCGACAGCAGCACCGTGCAGCAGGCGCTGGCGCAGGAGGCGCGCGCCACGCGGCGCGTGCTGGGCCGGCGCATGGAGGTGGACAGCCTGAGCGCCCTGTGCCGCATGGTGGAGAGCGGCCTGGGCCTGGGCGTGATGCCCGCAGGCGCCTTCCGCGCGCTGGGCGAGGCCACCACGCTGCGCGCCGTTGCGCTGACCGATGCCTGGGCCGACCGCGAACTCAACCTGTATGCCCGCAGCTTTGCCGACCTGCCCGCCGCAGCCCAGCGCTTTGCGGACCATGTGACGCCGCAGGCGTGAGCGGTGGGGCCCGCCTGACGCCCCTGGCGCCGCCGTGGCGAAGAACCGCTCCCTACAATCCAACGACCCCCCGCGATTGCCAGGAGACACCCCCATGAACGCCCCCGCCACCCCTGCCCATCTGCTGCCCGGCGCGCCGCTGCGCCCCGTGCCCGACGCCTTCATCGACGCCCTGCGTGCGCGCTTCGGCGAGCAGTGCTCCACCGCGCTGGCGGTGCGCGAGCAGCACGGCCGCGACGAGGGCTCGATCCAGGCGCCCCCGCCCTCGGCCGTGGTGTTCGCCGAGACTACGCAGGACGTGGCCGACGCCGTGAAGCTGGCCGCGCAATGGGAGGTGCCCGTGATTCCCTACGGCGCCGGCTCGTCGCTCGAAGGCCACCTGCTGGCCGTGCAGGGCGGCATCAGCATCGATGTGGGCCGCATGAACCGCGTGCTGCGCGTGGATGCGGACGACCTCACCGTCACCGTGCAGCCCGGCATCACGCGCAAGCAGCTCAACGAGGCGATCAAGGACACGGGCCTGTTCTTCCCCATCGACCCGGGCGCGGACGCCAGCATCGGCGGCATGTGCGCCACGCGCGCCAGCGGCACCAACGCCGTGCGCTACGGCACCATGCGCGAGAACGTGCTGGCCCTCGAAGTGGTGACGGCCAGCGGCGACGTCATCCGCACCGGCACGCGCGCCAAGAAGAGCGCTGCGGGCTACGACCTCACGCGCCTGATCGTGGGCAGCGAAGGCACGCTGGGCCTCATCACCGAAGCCACCGTGCGCCTGTACCCGCTGCCCGAGGCCGTGAGCGCCGCCATCTGCTCGTTCCCGAGCATCGAGGCCGCCGTGCGCACGGTGATCCAGACCATCCAGCTGGGCGTGCCGATCGCGCGCGTGGAACTCATCGACGCGCAGACCGTGCGCCTGGTCAACGCCCACAGCAAGCTCGGCCTGCGCGAGGAGCCGCTGCTGCTGATGGAGTTCCACGGCTCGCCCGCCAGCGTGAAGGAGCAGGCGGAGACGGTGCAGGACATCGCGGGTGAGTTCGGGGGCAATGCCTTCGAATGGGCCACCACGCCCGAGGAGCGCACCCGCCTGTGGACCGCACGGCACAACGCCTACTTCGCCGGCGTGCAGAGCCGCCCAGGCTGCCGCTGCATCACCACCGACACCTGCGTGCCCATCAGCCGCCTGGCCGACTGTCTGCTCGACTCGGTGGCCGAGGCGGACGCCAGCGGCATCCCCTACTTCCTCGTCGGCCACGTGGGCGACGGCAACTTCCACTTCGGCTACCTGATCGACCCCGACGACGCCGACGAGCGCGCCAAGGGCGAGGCCCTGAGCCACAGCCTGGTGGCGCGCGCGCTGGACATGGGCGGCACCTGCACCGGCGAACACGGCGTGGGCATCCACAAGATGGACTTCCTGCTGCAGGAAACGGGCGATGGCGCGGTGGACATGATGCGCGCCATCAAGCGGGCGCTGGACCCGAAGAACATCCTGAATCCGGGAAAAATTTTCGCGCTGTAATGCTATCAAGTTAATAGCTTAATGCGATTGTATCCATTGGCCTGCAGGCCAGAATCACTCTTGATCATGGTGTCAGCCCTATGAAGCGATGGTGGTGGGCCGTTCCCTTCTGCGCAGCGGCTACGCTGGCGCAGGCCAGGCCTCTGGAGCCCGAGCAGGCCCGCACGCTGCCGACGGCAGAGGTGGAGGCGAACCTCGCCGACTCCCACCCGGCGGTTTTCTACGCCTACGCGCAGCGGCTCTTCGCCGAAGGCCGGCGCGGTGAGGCCGTCACCTGGTTCTACGTGGGGCAACTGCGCTTTCGCTTCCACCTGGCCGCATCACCGCGCCTGCCGCGGGACGGCGACCCCGCACTGATGGCGTCCCTCAACGCCACCATCGGCCAGACGCTGAACGAATGGGCGGGCGGCTCGCCGCAGGACTGGGCGGCATCGATCGACCAGGCTCTGGCCTGGGATGCCGCGCACGGCAACGCCATCACGTCGCAGCAGACCCATGAGAAGGCGTGGCAGGACACGCGCAGCGGCCTGGCCGGGCTGCGCGATTCCATCCTGGCGAACGCGCAGGACATCCGCAAACAGCGCGCCCAACGCGGGCTGGAGAACCGGTGAGCCCGGGCCCCGAAGGAACGCGGTGCCGCAAGGTGGCGATGGCCCGCGCAGCCTGCCTGCTGCTCGCCCTGCCGCTCAGCGCCTGCTACACGCCGGACGCCGCGCGCCTGTCCGCACAGGTCGAGCGGCTGGCCAGGGCGGGCATGCCGGTCTCCACCGCCGTCGACCGCCTGGAGCGCGATGGCTTCCGGTGCGACACCACCAGCCAGGCACCGGCGATCGATTGCAGCCGCAACCGGCACGGTGCCGTGCTGGCGACCTGCATCGAGCGGGTGCTCCTGCAGCCGGACGCGGCAGGCCGCCGGGTGGATGCGGCCACGGTGCCGCCCATCGCCTGCGCCGGGCTGTAGCCACGGCGGTCCCCGCAGCGGGCCTGATCCGCCGGTATCGTTCCTCCATCACCCGTCACGAAACCGCCATGCGCCCTCTTCGCCAGCTGCTTGCATTCCTCGGCTCCGCACCGGCCAAGGCCCCCGCGCCTGCCAGCCAGGACACGGACCCCATCGACTACGACCAGCTCATCCCGCTCGATGCCGAGCGGCTGGCGGAGCAGGGCATTGCGGCCGCGTATGCCGAGGTGCTGCCCCAGCTCCAGCGCTACGCGGCGTCACCGCTGGCGGTGCACGAGGAGGTGGACGACGACACCGGCGCCTATGCCGCGCGCGCCGGCCCGCACCGGTTTGCCGTGTACGGCCCGGGCCTGGACAGCGGCGAGGACTGGGCCCGTGCGGCGGTGGCGCTTTTTGCGCTCGTGAACGCGAACCTGGAGGGGTCGCCGTACCGCTTCTATGCGCTGTACGGCGATAACGACCTGGCCGGTGTCTTTCTCACCGAGGAACAGTGCGCGCAGGCCCGGCGGGCGATCGCCTCACGCTCCAGCTGGCCGTACCTGCCGGTCATGCAGCCACCGCACTATGGCCTTCCGGTGGCTGGCGCGGCGTGAGGGTCCGCACACGGCTGCGGCACCCTCGGGCTCTCTTTTAAGCGCCCTTTAAGTCGGCGCTCCTAATCTGGCATCGCCGCTGAAGCAAACCGGCCCGCAACGGCGGTCTGCTCCAACGGCAAGGTACCGCGGCAGCCCGCCGTGGCGTCCTGCGCCCTGACGGACGCAGGCACAGCACGGCAGGCCGCTGGCGGATCGCACGGCGCTTCGCCGCTCGCCCCTTCGTCCAGGAGAACACCATGAGAGTGCTTGCCAGCCTGTCCGCCCTGTCCCTTGCCGCCGTGACCGCCACCGCAGCGATGGCGCAGACCCAGAGCCAGCCGGTCGCACCGGCCAGGCCGGCCGTGAAGACGACCTGTGCGGACTACATCGGCATGAAGGAAACCGTGAAGCCGCAGTTCATCTACTTCGCCGTGGGCCACGGCAAGCAGGGCGGCCAGGACGCGGTGTTCGAGGAAGGCGTGGTCGAGAAGGTCAAGCCCGAGCTGGACCAGTACTGCGCGGTGCACCTGACCCACTCCGCCTATGAGAAGGTGCTGGCGGCCAGCATGGCCTCGGAGCCCGCAGGCGCCGCCGCGCGACACCCGGGCCCGCACAGCGCGCATGCAAACAAGCCGGCTGCAGCGGCTGCGGCCAAGATGCCGGCGGCCCCCCAATAGGCAACGCTCAGTGCACTGCGGCACCCATCGGCCCGCTCCGCAAAGAGCGGCGCCGTAGCCGGCCGCTCAGAAGGTGTGAATGAATCCGGCGTGGCCGAGCGGGCTGCGAAAACGCGGCCAATCCAAGCGCAAAGCGCAGCCATAGCGCGGGCTATGGCGAGCATTTGCAACGCAGAGTGGGCTTGTTTTCGCAGAACGAGCGGGCATGGCGGGTTCGTTCACGCCTTCTCATGCCATGGCCGCGCGCTGGCTGCGCGCCCGCGCCGCCACGCCGATGCCGACGACCCCTGCGGACGCCACGCCCAGCACCAGCGCTGCGGCCGAGCCGTAGAAGATGCCGGAGGTCATGCCCGCATCCAGCATGGCGCCGAAGACCGGTGCGGCCACGCAGAAGCCCAGGTCCAGCCCCGAATACACGGTGCCGTAGACGCGTCCGGTGGCGCCGGGCGGCGCTGCGCGCTTGATGAGCATGTCGCGCGAAGGGCCGGCCAGGCCGGTGCCCACGCCCGCGAGCGCCACCAGCACCATGGCCGCCATGCCGGGCAGCACGCCGGCACCGGCGATCACCAGCATGGCCGCCGTGGCCAGCAGGCAGACGGTGATGGTGCGCTCCAGCCGCGCCACGCGGCCAGCCAGAAAGCCGCCCACCACCATGCCGGCGGCGCCGCACAGCATGTAGCCCGTGACCACCATGGACGTGACGGACAGCGGCAGGCCGTACATCTTCTGCAGCGTGGGGCTGGCGAAGCTCTGGATCACGCTGAGCGAGCAGGTCGTCCAGAAGAAGAACGAAAAGCACAGCCATACCGACGGCAGCCTGAGGAAGGCCATGGGGTGTTCGGCCCCGCCTGCGGCCGTGGGGGCCGCCTTGGCGGCCGCAGCCGTACCGGCGCCCTGCCGGTCGTCCAGCGCGTCGCGGTTCCAGACCATGATGGCCAGGATCACCAGCGCCAGCAGGCCGCCGCACAGGCAGGCCACGCGCCAGGAGCCCGTCGCCGCGGTGATGCCGGCCATGAACACGGGCGCCGTCGCCCAGCCCAGGTTGCCCGAGATGCCGTGCACCGAGAAGCCGTGCCCCAGCCGCTGGGGCGACACGCGCTTGTTGAGGATGGTGAAGTCCACCGGATGGAAGGGCGCATTGCCCAGCCCGGCCAGCGCAGCAGCCACCATCAGGCCCGCATAGCCGCCCGCGGTGCTGGCCACGATGCCGGCGGCCACGAAGCTCGACAGCGCGAAGAACAGCACGGGCCGCGCGCCCACGCGGTCCACCAGAAAGCCCGACAGCGCCTGGCCCACGCCCGAGATCACGAAGAACACCGACACCAGCAGGCCCAGCTCGGAATAGCTGAAGCCGAACTCCGCGATCAGGAACGGGAACAGCGGCGGCAGCAGCAGGTGGAAGAAGTGCGAGGAGCCGTGCGCCAGCCCGATCAGGCCGATGGTGCGGGCGTCCTGGCGCAGCGGGGCGGACGAGGCTGCGGCGGTGTCGTTGAGGGAAGTCATGGCGGTGATCTTACGGAGGCGATCCGCGTCCGATATGCGATAGTCGGCCAATGACTGTCGCCAACCCGCCAAGCACACCAGCGAACATCGCCGGACCCGGCCGCGCACCGCAGTTGCGGCCAATGCGGCCGATGTCGTACGTGGACTCGCTCACGCCGCACCTGTTCGTGCCCAGCAGCGCGCGGCCGGTGCGGGCCAAGACGCGGCAGCTGCGCGCCGACACGCAGGTGATGCCGCACAGCCATCCGTGGGCGCAGGTGGCCATCTCCACGCAGGGCGTGATCCGGCTCACCGTGGCGCAGGGCACGTACATCGTGCCGCCGTCGCGCGCGCTGTGGATTCCGCCCGGCGTGGAGCATGCGGTGACCATGGTGGAGGACGCCGATCTGCGCACCCTGTACTTTCACCAGGCGCGCGGGCGCTGCGGCCCCGGCGTGCCGCGCGCCGAGGAAGCGCCCTGGCGCCAGTGCCGCGTGCTGGAGGTGTCGGACCTGCTGCGCGCGCTGGTGCGCGAGATGCCGACCTCGCCCGACGACGACGCCCCCCCGCTCTCGGCCGACGCGCTGCGGCGCGAGCGCCACCTGAGCGCGCTGATCGTCGAAGAGCTGCGCCGCGCCAGCGCCGTGAAGCTGGGCGTGGACCTGCCCCGCGACAAGCGCCTGCGCCACCTGTGCGAGGCCGTGCTGGCCGACCCCACGCGCCACGAGACGCTGGCCGACTGGGCGCAGGACACGGGCGCCAGCCCGCGCACGGTGGCGCGCCTGTTCCGCCAGGAGCTGGGCAGCACTTTCACGCAATGGCGGCAGCAGGTGATCCTGGCCAAGGCAGTGGCGCTGGCCGCCGGGCGCCGGCCGATCAACCAGATCGCGGCGGAGCTGGGCTACAACAGCCCCAGCGCGTTCAGCGCCATGGTGCGGCGGGCCGTGGGCGAGGCGCCGGCGCGCTTCCTGGGATCGCAGCAAGGCTGAGCCGGCCGGCGGAGCGGATGGCTGCGGCGCTGTGGTCCGGCGGAGGGCGGGCATCCGACGTTTTGTCCGACGCGGTGCGGCCGATGCCCGGCCTAGGCTGGATGCATCGATTGCCATGGAGGCCCATGATGGACACCACCACCGACCGCAACACCGGCAGGCCCGACCTGCCGCAACACACCCGCCGTGCCCCGCCAGGGCAGGACCGCCGCCGTGCGGCCTGGATCATCCTGGCCGTGGTCGCCGCAGCGCTGGCGCTGGGCGCGATCCTGACCTTCACCGGGTCGGACGAAGACCCCTACCTGCCCGAGGCCCGCACGGCGACGGGCGCCGAGGCGCCTGCGATACCGGTGCCCCCCGCACGCAGCAATTGACGATCTTGATGGCGTGCGCCGCTCGCCCGGCTCAGGGCGTGCTGCCCGCCGCGGCGGGGCCTGTGGGCAGGCCCGTGTCCAGCGCAGCGACAAGCGGCGGCTGGATCCAGCGACCGAACACCACCGCGCAGGCCAGGGCCATGCACGCCCAGAAGGTGGCGGCGATCCAGGCCGTGGCCTGCAGGAAGCGGGCGTCCAGCGCCTGCAGCTGGCGGTGGGCCTCGCCGCTGAAGCCCGCCAGCGGATCCGCCGTGATGTGGGGCGCGCCCCACACGAAGGGCGCCGCCAGCAGCACGGCGGCCACCACGAAACGCCAGGCGTGCCTGCCAGAGGCCAGTACTGCGCAGGCCGCGGCAGCACTGCCGGCCGCCATCAGCCACCAGCCCTGGCGTGAGCCCAGCCGGGCGGCGTCCATGCCGGGAATCTCGGCCGGCAGGCCCAGTGCGGGCCATTGGTAGAGGCTGAGCCAGCCGGCGGCGGCCACGGCCGCGGCCAAGCGTAGCGGCGAACGCGTGGCGCCCCGCTGCCAGACCCACACGCCCATCACCGCCAGCACCAGCAGCGCCATGCTCAGCGCATGCAGCACGTTGGCCACCCACGTCCAGAAGGTGCGCTCTGCGCCATCGGCCGGGCTCCAGGGTTCAGGGGCCGGGGCATCGGCGGCTGCGGCGGCCGCCTGCGCGGGGGCGTGCGCAGCATGGGCGCTGTGGCCGGGCTGGGCGGCTTCAGGCACCGGGGACGCGGCGGCCGGTTCGGCCTTCTGATCCTCGAAGGTCTCCGCGGCCAGGATGATGGGCACGGCCCAGCGCTGGTGCACCCCGGTTTGCACGGAACCCACCAGCAGGGCCGCGGCCAGAGCAGCCCAGAACAGACGTTGGAACAAGGCCATCAGACAGTCCTCCTGCGCGTGGCGCGCCGATGCGGCTCAGTGGCAGGGCTTGACGGTGACGTGGCGCACGTCGTGCGCGGCGTTGTGGGCCAGCGGGCTGTCGGCAAAGGCCACGCCGTACAGCAGCACCAGGCCCAGGCCAGCCGCAGCAGCCAGCGGGCGCCACAGCTGCGTGGCCTGGACGGAAGCGATGGCAACGGGGTCCGTGCTCTGCACGGCAGGGGCGGAAGACGAAGGCAGGGGATTCATGGCGCACAACCTCGGCAGGCAGGGGTGGAACACAGCCAGAACGACAGGACTCGGCAAGATGCCGCCAGGCATTCGCGCTGGCACGTCGGTGATGGCACGGCGCAGTATAGGGCGGAGCGCAGCTGGGCGACATTTCTTATGAAACCAATGGGGCCTCAGCCCTTTCATATCAAGCGCATGAAGCTATTATTTTGGTAGCAATACACATCCTGGCGCCCTGGTGTATCGTTTTGCGCCATGAGCACGCCCGCCCCCTCTTCCTCCGCCCCGTCGCCATCCTCCATCCACAGCTACACGCCGCGCGACGGCCATGGGCTGCCGCACGATCCGTTCAACGCGATCGTGGGGCCGCGGCCCATCGGCTGGATCGCCAGCCGCAGCGCGGCCGGGGCCGTCAACCTCGCGCCCTACAGCTTTTTCAACGCCTTCAACTACACGCCGCCCATCGTCGGCTTTGCCAGCATCGGCGCCAAGGACACGCTGCGCAACGTGCAGGAGACGGGCGAGTTCGTGTGGAACCTGGCCACGCGCCCGCTGGCCGAGGCCATGAACCAGACCTGCGCCGCCGTGGCGCCCGAGGTGGACGAGTTCCAGCTGGCCGGCCTGACCGCCCTGCCCTCCGACACCGTCGCCGTGCCCCGCGTGGCCGAGAGCCCGGTCACCTTCGAATGCCGCTGCACGCAGATCCTGCAGCTGCAGGGCGTGGACGGCGTGGCCGTGCCCACCTGGCTGGTGCTGGGCGAAGTGGTGCGCGTGCACATCGACCGCACGCTGCTGGTGGACGGCATCTACGACACGGCGACGGGCCAGCCCATCCTGCGCGGGGGCGGGCCGGCGGATTACTTCGGCATCGGGGCGGAGCAGCGGTTTCTGATGCACCGGCCCCGCTAAGAACGTGTTGACGACCTCGCAGGGGTCGCGCTGGAGCGCCATCGGGATGAGTGGAGGCTGCGGGTGCGCCGCATGGGCTCGTACCCATGCAAGCGGCCGGGGCCTTCAATCACCCGATTTCGCTTCAACCCGAAGGGCAGCGGTGTGGGCGGGCGGTCTGCAGCGTTGCAGCGCTGGTGGATAGCCGAGCTATCCACTGCGCACCGCGCCTTGCATCCCATCCCGCCCGCACCGCTGCGCAACCCCTGGGAGATCGTCAACACGTTCCAAGAAGCTGTTCAAAGCCGCACGGTCGTGGCTCAGCGCATGCCGGTGGCGGCCTGCAGGCGCGCCAGCGTCCAGCGGCGGCCGAGCAGAAAGCGGCGCGTCTGCAGTGCGTCCCGCACCGGCGGCGACACGGCCGGGCCCAGGTACGTGAGCGCCTTGTCCTGTACGCGCACGTAGCCGCTCAGGTGCTCGCAGGCCAGCCGGTCCCACAGCGCATGGGCCCCCGGCGACTGGCGGGCGCCGGTGATGAGGCACATGCCGCCGTCCAGCGCCCAGCGGTACACGGCGGTGGCCAGGCCGCGGCGCTGGTAGGCAGGGGCATAGCGGGAATGCGGCGCGCGCAGGTGGCGGTCGGCCTGGCGGTTCAGTTCGACCAGGCGGTTAAAGACGGTGGTGCCGGCCAGGCAGCCGCGGCGCAGGTCTTCGATGTAGACATACGATTCGCCATCGGCCTCGCGGTAGTGCACCACCAGGTCGGGGTCGGTGAACAGGGGCATGCGGTCGATGCCGTGCAGGCGGTCGCCGGGCGTATGCAGGCGGCGGTGCAGCGCGGCGAGTTCGTCTTCGAGCGTGGCCGCGGGCGGGTCCACGTCGATGCGCAGCTCGGCAGGGCGCACGGGAGACGGCGGGGGGAACAGGGGCGCCGCAGGACGGCGCGACGGTGCGGCAACGCGCGGAAAGCGCCAGAGGACTGGACGCGGCAGCAGCGACAGCGGCGGCGGCTTGGGCCAGGGCAGCCAAGACGAACCGCAGGGCGACAGAGACAGGGACAGGTGCATGGGACGGGCTCCAGCGTGCGCGCCGCGCCCGGTGCGCGGCCCTCCGCAACGACAAAGCCGCGCATGCTAGGGCGAGATCGGCCGGTCGGGGCGATACCGCACCGGGGCAGTGCGACATCGGGCCCCGCCCTCCTCTTCGGATCGGCCCGGCAGAAACGGCAACGCGGCCCGGAGGCCGCGTTTCGGTGGGGGTCCGAGGGCAGGCCCGGGGCGCTCGCGCCCGGGGCCCGCCCGTCAGGCTGTGCCGCTCAGCGCGACAGCGCGCCCTGCGTGGCCGTGTCCAGGCGGCCCGTCTGCGGAATGCCCTGCGCCTTCTGGAACTCGCGCAGCGCCTTGGTCGTGCGGGGACCGGCCGAGCCGTCGGGCGTGCCCACGTCGTAGCCCAGCGCGTTCAGGCGCTCCTGTGCCTCGCGCGTGGACATGGCCGCGCCCGCGCGCGTCTGCGATGGGGCCGCCGCGCCGTCCACCGTCAGGCGCCCGCCGCCGCCCAGGCCCTGGCCCTGCACGCTTTGCGCCTTGTAGTTGCGCAGCG
>JAEWPH010000088.1 GCA_023460715.1 Pseudomonadota bacterium
CCGCCGGGTCGGCCAGGCGGCGGCGCGCCTCGGCCATGGCCTGCAGCTCCAGGTGCCCGCCGCCCACGGAGCCGACCAGGGGCGCCCCTTCGCCGAACACGGCCATCCAGGCGCCCGGCTCGCGCGGGACGGAGCCCTGCACGGACTCCACCGTCACCAGGCAGGCCGGCGCAGCCTGCAGTCGCTGCAGTAATTCATGCAATGGCCCGGCCATCACGTCCTTTCGATTCCATGGAGACAGGAGGCGCCGGCAGGAGGGCGGCGCGGGCCATCGCCCGCCAGCGCCGTGCCGGCAACACCGGCACAATCACCGGATTGTTGTTGTTCATCCAGCATAGCGGCCCAGCCATGTCTCAGCCCTCTTCCGATCGTCCCACCGGTGCACCCACCGCCCGCAAGAAGCGCGCCTCCTGGCTGCCCGCCAGCCTGGTCGCCGCCGTGACGGCCCTGGTGGCCGCCTGCAAGTCCGGGCCCGAAGCGCCGCCGCCCCCGCCGGAGAGCCATCCTGGCAGCGACTCACCGGTGATCGGCCCCGTGCCCGCGCAGCAGGGATCGGCCCGCAGCTCGGCCGCCGCCACGCCGCGCGCCTACCGGCAGGACGCTGCCACGCACCTGTACGGTCTGAACGCGCAGCGCATCTACAAGGGCCAGCTGCCGCCGCTGCTGCACGCCATCGGGGTGCTGGAGGTGGACATCGACCGCGCCGGCCGCGTGACCGCCGTGCGCTGGCTGCGCGCGCCGCGCCATGCGCCGGAAGTCATTGCCGAGATCGAGCGCACGGTGCGCGCGGCGGCGCCCTTTCCCGTTCCGGCGCGCATGGGCAAGGTGACCTATACCGACACGTGGCTCTGGGACAAGAGCGGCAACTTCCAGCTGGACACCTTGACCGAGGGCCAGCGCTAGGGAATCTCTGGCGATTCACCGAGCCCCTCGATGCGTGCAGAGCCCCCTGGCGACGCACACGGATCGGGACGCCCCGGGCGGGATTGCCGCTTCCAAATCAGGAGCTGACTGCGCTTGACCAAAGCCAGTTCTAGATACTTTTCAACCGCAACTGCCCGCACTTCAAGCGCAAGCAGCTCTCAAAAAAAGAGCAATCAGGAGCCCCGGTACGTGGAATAGCTCCACGGGCTGACCAGCAGCGGCACGTGGTAGTGCTGGTCGGCATGCGCGATGCCGAAGTCCAGGTGCACCACGTTCAGGAAGTTCGGCTCGGGCAGTTCCACGCCCCGCGCACGGAAGTAGCCCGCCACGTCGAAGCTGAGCCGATAGGTGCCCGCCCGCAGGCCGGCGCTGTCGAACAGCGGCGCGTCGGTGCGGCCGTCGTGGTTGAGGACCAGCTGTTTGACCAGCGTGGCCTGATCGCCCTGGGTGGCATACAGCGACACCGCCATGCCCGCAGCGGGGCAGCCGTGCATGGTGTCGAGAACGTGGGTGCTGAGGCCCATGGGGAATCTCCTGAGGTGGGGACGCCGGAACGCCGGTCTTTGTCGACCAAAAGTGTATACACTTTTACGCATCCGCTGCCCCCTCCCTTCACCGCCAGAGGCCATGGAATCCTCCTCCACCGGCGCCATCGTCCAGGCGCTGACCCGCGCCATCGCCACGCACCGTCTGCAGCCCGGCACCAAGCTGGGCGAGCAGAAGCTGGCCGATCACTTCGGCGTGTCACGCACGCTGGTGCGGCAGGCGCTGTTCCAGCTGGCGCAGAACCGGCTGGTGACGCTGGAGCCGGCGCGGGGCGCCTTCGTGTCCACGCCTTCGGTGGAAGAGGCGCGCCAGGTGTTCGCCGTGCGCCGCATGCTGGAGACCGAGATGACGCGGGCCTTCGCGCGCAGCAGCACGCCGGCCAAGATCCGTGCGCTGCGCCAGCACGTGGCGCACGAGCAGGCCGCGATGGACGGCACCGATGCGCGCATGCGCGCCGAGCTGCTGGGTGACTTCCATGTGCGCATGGCCGAGCTGATGGGCAACGACGTGCTGGCCCAGATGCTGGGCGATCTGATCTCGCGCTGCGCGCTCATCACGCTCATGTACCAGTCCGACAGCGCCGCTGCGCACTCGCACGAGGAACACGGCGACATCGTCGCGGCCCTCGCGGCGCGCGACGAGGAGCGTGCCGTGCAGCTGATGCAGGCCCACCTCTTGCATGTCGAAGCCGGGCTGGCGTTCGACGCGCACAAGCGCCCTACCAACGATCTCTCCCTGGCCCTGGCGGCCGCCGCACCATGACCCTCTACGACGCCACCCTGCCCTACCCGCGCGACCTGATCGGCTACGGTCGCAACCCGCCCCACGCGCGCTGGCCCGGCCACGCCCGCATCGCAGTGCAGTTCGTGCTGAACTACGAGGAAGGCGGCGAGAACAGCGTGCTGCATGGCGACGCGGGCAGCGAACAGTTCCTGTCGGAAATGTTCAACCCCGCCGCCTACCCCGAGCGCCACATCAGCATGGAAGGCATTTATGAATACGGCTCGCGCGCTGGCGTATGGCGGCTGCTGCGCGAGTTCGAGCGCCGCGGCCTTCCGCTCACCGTGTTCGGCGTGGCCACCGCCCTGCAGCGCCATCCCGAATTGACGGCGGCCTTCGGCGAACTGGGCCACGACATCGCCTGCCACGGCCTGAAGTGGATCCACTACCAGAACATTCCTGAAGACGTGGAGCGCGCCCACATGGCCGAGGCCATGGCGATCATCCAGCGCCTGACCGGCCACCGCCCGCTGGGCTGGTACACCGGCCGCGACAGCCCGCGCACGCGCCGCCTGGTGGCCGACTACGGCGGCTTCGCCTACGACAGCGACTACTACGGCGACGACCTGCCCTTCTGGATGAAGGTGAAGAAGACCGACGGCACCGACGCCGCGCAACTGATCGTGCCCTACACGCTGGACTGCAACGACATGCGCTTCGCGCTGCCGCAGGGCTATTCGCATGCGGACCCGTTCTTCCAGTACATGCGGGACACGTTCGATGCGCTGTATGCCGAAGGCGACCCGGCCGGGGACGACCGGCCCAAGATGATGAGCATCGGCATGCACTGCCGGCTGCTGGGACGGCCGGGCCGCATCACCGCCCTGCAGCGCTTTCTGGACCACATCCAGCGCCACGAGAACGTCTGGGTGTGCCGGCGCATCGACATCGCGCACCACTGGGCCCGGCATTTCCCGGCACCCTCGGTTTGAGCCATTTTGGCCTGCAGCGCTTGATACAAAAGCGCATGCAGCTCACTTTTCAGGAGCACACATGCCTGCACCGCTGACCCTGGACCACCTCAACGCCGCGCCGACCGCAGACGCTCTGGCGCTGCTGGACGGGCTGTACGAGCACTCCCCCTGGATCGCCGAGGCCGCACTGGCCCGGCGGCCCTTCCGATCATTGGCACAGTTCAAGTACGCCCTGGTGCAGGTCGTGCAGGCCGCGCCGCTGGAGGCGCAGCTGGCGCTGATCCGCGCCCACCCCGAGCTCGCCGGCAAGGCCATGGTGGCCCAGTCGCTCACGGCGGAATCGACGAACGAGCAAAGCAAGGCCGGCCTCACGCAGTGCACGCCCGAGGAGTTCGCGCGCATCCAGCAGCTCAACACCGACTACAACGCGCGCTTCGGCTTCCCGTTCATCCTGGCCGTGCGCGGGCCGCGCGGCACAGGACTGCCCAAGCAGGACATCATCGACACCTTCGCCCGCCGCCTGAACCACCCGGTGGACTTCGAGAGGGCCGAAGCGCTGCGCAACATCCACCGCATCGCCGAGATCCGCCTGAACGACAAGTTCGGCGTCGAACCCACGCTGGGCAACGACGTGTGGGACTGGCAGGAAAAGCTGGCCGTGCACAGCGATCCGGGCTTTGCCGAGCAGGGCCAGCTCACCGTCACCTACCTCACCGACGCGCACCGCGCCTGCGCTAAAGCGCTCAGCCACTGGATGCGCGACTGCGGCTTCGACGAGGTCGAGGTGGATGCGGTGGGCAACGTGGTGGGCCGCTACCACGGCGCCACGCAGGGCGCCAAGATGCTCATGACGGGCAGCCACTACGACACGGTGCGCAACGGCGGCAAGTACGACGGGCGCCTGGGCATCTTCGTGCCCATGGCCTGCGTGCGCGAACTGCACCGCGCCGGCCGCCGCCTGCCCTTCGGCATCGAGGTGGTGGGCTTCGCGGAGGAAGAAGGCCAGCGCTACAAGGCCACCTTCCTCGGTTCAGGCGCGCTCATCGGCCACTTCAACCCGGCCTGGCTCGACCAGCAGGATGCGGACGGCATCACGATGCGCGAAGCCATGCAGCAAGCGGGCCTGTGCATTGACGACATCCCCAAGCTGCAGCGCGACCCGGCCCGCTACCTGGGCTTCATCGAAGTGCACATCGAACAGGGCCCGGTGCTCAACGAGCTGGACATACCGCTGGGCGTGGTCACCTCCATCAACGGCAGCGTGCGCTACGTGTGCGAGATGACCGGCATGGCCAGCCACGCCGGCACCACGCCCATGGACCGCCGCCGCGACGCCGTCGTGGGCGTGGCCGAGCTAGCGCTGTACGTGGAAAAGCGCGCCGCGCAGGACGGCGACTCCGTCGGCACCATCGGCCAGCTGCAGGTGCCGAGCGGCTCCATCAACGTGGTGCCCGGCCGCTGTCTCTTCAGCCTGGATCTGCGCGCGCCCACCGATGCGCAGCGCGACGCGCTGGAGCGCGACGTGCTGGCCGAGCTGGCCGCCATCGCGCAGCGCCGCGGCCTGGGCTACAAGGCCGAGCAGTCCATGAAGGCCGCAGCCGCCCCCAGCGCGCCCGCGTGGCAGCAGCGCTGGGAGCGCGCCGTGGAGGCGCTGGGCGTGCCCGTCTTCCGCATGCCCAGCGGCGCCGGCCACGACGCCATGAAGCTGCACGAAATCCTGCCCCAGGCCATGCTGTTCACGCGCGGCCTGAACGGCGGCATCAGCCACAACCCGCTGGAGTCCACCACGGCCGACGACATGCAGCTGGCCGTCGATGCCTTCACCCACGTCTTGAACCAACTCGCCACGGAAACCCCATGAGCAACTACCAGCCACTCGACGCCTGGATCGACCAGCATTTCGACGAGGAAGTGCGCTTCCTGCAAGCCCTCGTGCAGGTGCCCACCGACACTCCCCCAGGCAACAACGCACCCCATGCGGAGCGCACGGCCGAGCTGCTGCAAGGCTTCGGCTTCGACGCCGAAAAGCACGCCGTGCCCGAGGCCGACGTGCGCGCCTATGGCATGGAGTCGATCACCAACCTGATCGTGCGCCGCACCTACGGCACGCCCGGCGGCGGCGGCAAGACCATCGCACTGAACGCGCACGGCGACGTCGTGCCGCCCGGCGAGGGCTGGACGCATGACCCCTATGGCGCCGAGATCGTCGATGGAAAGATGTACGGCCGCGCCACCGCCGTGAGCAAGAGCGACTTCGCCTCCTTCACCTTCGCCTTGCGCGCGCTCGAAGCCGTCGCCAAGCCTACGCGCGGCGCGGTGGAACTGCACTTCACCTACGACGAAGAGTTCGGCGGCGAACTCGGCCCCGGCTGGCTGCTCAAGAAAGGGCTGACGAAGCCCGACCTGATGATCGCCGCCGGCTTCAGCTACGAGGTGGTCACCGCGCACAACGGCTGCCTGCAGATGGAAGTGACCGTGCACGGCAAGATGGCCCATGCCGCCGTGCCGCACACGGGCGTGGACGCGCTGCAGGGCGCCGTGCACATCCTGAACGCGCTCTACAAGCAGAACACGGCCTACCAGCAGATCACGTCGAAGGTCGAGGGCATCAAGCACCCCTACCTGAACGTGGGCCGCATCGAAGGCGGCACCAACACCAACGTCGTGCCGGGCAAGGTCACGTTCAAGCTCGACCGCCGCATGATCCCGGAAGAGAACCCGGTCGATGTGGAGGCCGACATCCGCCGCGTGATCGCCGAGGCGGCTGCGGGCAAGGCCGGCATCACGGTGGAGATCAAGCGCCTGCTGCTGGCCAATTCGATGAAGCCGCTGGCCGGCAACGCACCGCTGGTGAGCGCCATCCAGCGCCATGGCGAAGCCGTGTTCGGCCAGCCCGTACCCGCCATGGGCACGCCGCTGTACACCGATGTGCGCCTGTATGGCGAGGCCGGCATTCCCGGCGTGATCTACGGCGCCGGCCCGCGCACCGTGCTCGAGTCGCACGCCAAGCGCGCCGACGAACGCCTGGACCTGGAAGACCTGCGCCGCGCGACCAAGGTGATCGCCCGCGCGCTGCACGACTTGCTGAAGTAACGAGGTGCAGAAGAACGTGTGCACGATCTTCCAGGGGTCGCGTTGAAGCGCAATCGGGATGAGTGGACGCTTCGGATGCGCCGCATGGGCTCGTGCCCATGCCAGCATTCGAGGCGTTCAATCGCCCGATTTCGCTCCAACCCTTCGGGCAGTGGCGTTTGCGGGCAGTCTGCGGCGTTGCGGCACTTGCCAATAGCCGAGCTATTGGCAGCGCACCGCGCCTTGCATC
>JAEWPH010000089.1 GCA_023460715.1 Pseudomonadota bacterium
CGTCCACGGCGCGCAGCACGCCGGGCACCTCGGCCAGCGTGTACGCCGCCAGCACGCGCTGCGGCGGCCCGGCGAAAGCGTGGCGCAGCCGGACGCCGCCGTCCGCCGCGGCCCGCGGGTCGGTGAAGTCGATCAGCGCAGTCAGATCCAAATCAGGCTCCAGCGCTTATTCAGCAAGCGCAAACAGCTACCAAATCAATAGCACACATCAGGCAGCGCCCAGGTGGGGCACCAGCGCACCGGCCGGCTGCCCGCTCCGGAGCGCGGCGGTGAAGGCCAGCATGCGGTCGATGGGCTGGCGGGCGCGCGGGATCAGGGCCGGGTCCACCGCGATGGCGTTGGCGCCGGTCTCCAGCACGCGCGCCACGTCGGCCAGGCCATTCATGGCCATCCAGGGGCAGTGTGCGCAGCTCTTGCAGGTGGCGCTGTGGCCGGCGGTGGGCGCTTCGTGGAAGGTCTTGCCCGGGTTGAGCGTGCGCAGCTTGTGCAGCATGCCGTTGTCGGTGGCGACGATGAAGTCGGTGGCGTCCAGCTCGCGCGCGGCCTTCAGGATGGCGCTGGTGGAGCCCACGGCGTCGGCCAGGGCGACCACGTCGGCCGGGCTTTCAGGGTGCACCAGCACCTTCGCCTGCGGGTGCTGGCGCTTCAGGTCCAGCAGCTCCTGCGCCTTGAACTCGTCGTGCACGATGCAGGCGCCGTTCCAGAACAGCATGTCCGCGCCCGTCTCGCGCTGGATGTAGCCGCCCAGGTGCCGGTCCGGCGCCCACAGGATCTTGTGTCCGGCCGCGTGCAGCGCGCCCACGATCTCCAGCGCGCAGCTGGAAGTGACCAGCCAGTCGGCCCGCGCCTTCACGGCCGCGCTGGTGTTGGCGTAGACCACGACCGTGCGGTCCGGGTGCTGGTCGCAGAAGGCGCTGAAGGCATCCGCGGGGCAGCCCAGGTCGAGCGAGCAGGTGGCGTCCAGGTCGGGCATGAGCACCGTCTTCTCGGGCGACAGGATCTTGGCCGTCTCGCCCATGAAGCGCACGCCGGAGACGACCAGCGTCTGCGCGGCGTGGTCGCGCCCGAAGCGCGCCATCTCCAGCGAATCGCTGACGATGCCGCCGGTGTCCTCGGCCAGGTCCTGCAGGTCGGGGTGCACGTAGTAATGCGACACCATCACCGCGTTCTTCTCGCGCAGCAGGGCGCGGATGCGGTCCTTGAGCGCAGCGCGCTCGGCCGGCGCGGGCTCGGCAGGAACGCGGGCCCAGGCATGGCGCGTGGCGCAGACGCCGCTGCCGCCATCGGCGGGCTGTTCGTATTCCACGGGCTGGAGGGCAAGGGTGTCGGTGGTCATGGCAGGGCGTGCGTCCGGATGCGAAGAGCGCGGCGTGGTGATGGCAAGAGGCGGGGCGGCGGGAGCGTGCAACAGGCGGCGCCGGGGCTGCTCAAAAGGTGTGAAGGGCGGGCTCGTTCACGCCGTCTCAGGCCAGGTCCTGCATGCGCATGGAGAAGTCGATGGCCTTCACGTCCTTGGTCAGCGTGCCGATGGAAATGCGGTCCACGCCGGTCTCGGCCAGCGCGCGCAGGCCGTCCAGCGTGACGCCGCCGGAGATCTCCAGGATGGCGCCGCCGCCCGGCTGCGCGGCGTTGAGGCGCACGGCCTCCTGCAGCTGCGCCAGCGGCATGTTGTCCAGCAGCAGCATGGCGGCGCCGGCGTCCAGCGCCTCGCGCAATTGCGCGAGCGTCTCGACCTCGATCTCCACAAAGGCCGCCTGCGCCGCCACCGCGCGGGCGGCCTGCAGCACGGCCGTCACGCCGCCGGCCGCAGCGATGTGGTTTTCCTTGATCAGCACCGCGTCGTGCAGGCCGATGCGGTGGTTGGTGCCGCCGCCCATCCGCACGGCGTACTTCTGCGCCAGCCGCAGGCCGGGCAGGGTCTTGCGCGTGTCCACGATCTGCGCGCGCGTGCCCTGCACCGCGGCCACGTAGGTGGCCGTCTTGGTCGCCACGGCCGAGAGCAGCTGCAGGAAGTTGAGCGCCGTTCGCTCGGCACTGAGCAGCGCACGGGCCTGGCCCTCCACTTCAAAGACCATCTCATCGGCGGCGCAGCGCCCGCCTTCGGCCACGTGCCAGGCGATGCGGGCCTGCGGGTCCAGCGCGCGGATGGCGGCGTCCACCCACGGCCCACCACAGACCACCGCCGCCTCGCGGGCGATCACGCGGGCCTGCACCCGCCGCGCGGGGTCGATCAGGCCGGCCGTGAGGTCGCCGGCACCCACGTCTTCATCGAGGGCGCGGGCGACGTCCGCCTGGGCCAGCCGGGCCAGGAATGCCGCGTCGAACGGATGGTCGGGTTTTTTCATGGGCGGCAAGCATAGCGGCATCGCATAGACTCGCCGCACTTTTCGGCCTCACCCCCTCCCGTCCATGTCGCCAGAAACCGCCCCCACCGCCGCCACGCCCTACGGCACGCTGCCGCCGGCCTCTCCGCTGCCGCAGCGCCGCCCCGTGAGCCTTCCGCGCCTGGCGCAGATGCGCGCCGCCGGCGAGAAGATCACCATGCTGACGGCCTACGACGCCACCTTCGCTGCCGTGGCCGACGCGGCCGGCGTCGAGTGCATCCTGGTGGGCGATTCGCTCGGCATGGTCTGCCAGGGCCTGCCCAGCACCGTGGGCGTGTCGCTCGACACCATGGCCTACCACACGGCCAGCGTCGCGCGCGGCCTGCACCGCGTGCAGGGCACGGCCTGGCTGGTCGCCGACCTGCCCTACGGCACGTATGCCGAGAGCCGCGAACAGGCCCTGCGCAGCGCCTGCGCGCTGATGCAGGCGGGCGCCCACATGGTCAAGCTTGAAGGCGGCGGCTGGACGGCGCCCACGGTGCAGTTCCTGGTCGAGCGCGGCGTTCCCGTCTGCGCCCACCTGGGCCTGACGCCGCAGACGGTGCACGCCCTCGGCGGCTACCGCGTGCAGGGCAAGGGCGACGAGGCCGCGGCCACGCTGCGCCGGCACGCGCTGGAACTGCAGGACGCCGGCGCCGCCATGCTGGTGCTGGAGATGGTGCCGGCCGCCCTGTCGCGCGCCCTCACGGCCGAGCTGCCGCACTGCCACACCATCGGCATCGGCGCCGGCAGCGGCACCGCCGGCCAGGTCTTGGTGCTGCACGACATGCTGGGCGTGAACCTGGGCAAGAACCCCAAGTTCGTGCGCGACTTCATGCAGGAGGCCGGCAGCGTACGCGGCGCCATCGAGGCCTACGTACAGGCCGTCAAGCAGGGCCAGTTCCCCGACGACGCGCTGCACGCCTGGTAATCCCCGCCCTCCTCGCCTCCTTTTCTTCCTTCACCCGCCGGCGTGCCGGCCTGCCCCGGATGATCATCGCCCCCACCATCGCCGACCTGCGCGCCGCCCTGGCCCAGCGTGGCCGACCCGCCTTCGTGCCCACCATGGGCAACCTGCACGACGGCCACATCGCCCTGGTGGCCCAGGCCCGGCCGCTGGGCGACGTCACCGTGGCCAGCATCTTCGTGAACCGCCTGCAGTTCCTGCCGCACGAGGATTTCGACAGCTATCCGCGCACCTGGGAGGCCGACTGCGCCCGGCTGGAGGCCGCCGGCTGCGACGTGCTCTTCGCCCCACGCGAGGCCGATCTGTACCCCGCCCCGCAGACCTTCAAGGTGCAGCCCGACCCAGCCCTCGCCGACATCCTGGAGGGGCACTTCCGCCCCGGCTTCTTCACCGGCGTGTGCACGGTGGTGATGAAGCTGTTCTCGGCCGTGTTCTTCGCAGCCGGCGGCGGCACAGCCGTGTTCGGCAAGAAGGACTACCAGCAACTCATGGTGATCCGCCGCATGGTGGAGCAGTTCGCCCTGCCGGTGCAGGTGGTGGCAGGCGAGACGCAGCGCGCACCCGACGGCCTGGCGCTCAGCTCGCGCAACGGCTACCTCGGCACCGAGGAACGCGCGCAGGCGGTCGCGCTGTCGCAGGCGCTGCGCGCGCTG
Organism: Pseudomonadota bacterium; assembly: GCA_023460715.1. Lineage (GTDB taxonomy): Bacteria > Pseudomonadota > Gammaproteobacteria > Burkholderiales > Burkholderiaceae_C > Paracidovorax. The sequence goes on from JAEWPH010000089.1 coordinate 3,984, forward strand.
GCCGAGGCCGTCCGCGCCGCTACGGCCCTCGGAGGCCTGCAGGCGCTGGAGAGCGTGGCGCAAGACCGCTTGCGCACCCAGGGCTGGGCACCGGACTACCTCACCGTGCGCCAGCGCGGCAACCTGCAGCCCCCTGCCGACGCCGCGGCGCTGGCGGGTCCGTTGGTGGCGCTGGGGGCTGCCCGGCTGGGCAGCACGCGGCTGATCGACAACCTGGAGTTCTGATCTGCGCATCGCCCCGGCGAGCGGCGGCGCAGACCAGGGCACGGCGTGCGGCCTGACAGGCCCACGCTGCCGATAGGCCGGCGCCTACAGGCCGCGCGCCCTGTGTCGCACAACCCGGGGGTTTCCGCATCGATAAGGTGAAGCCATGTCTTCAACCCTTTGATCAGGAGTCCCTCATGCCTATCATTCTCTGGCTTCTCGGCGTCCCACTGTCCGTTGTGCTGTTGCTCATGCTCTTCGGCGTGTTCTGACCCGTCCCCCGGCACCTGGCCGCAGGCTCACCGCAGTTCCGCTGCGGGATCCCGGCCCATCAATGCGGCCACCGCCTCGGCAGGCCGCATTTTTGCGTCCAGCAGGTCCACCACGGCCTGGGTGATCGGCATGTCCACACCCAGCGCCGCCGCCCGGTGCGCCACGGTGCGGGCGCTGTAGACGCCCTCGGCCACATGGCCCAGCGAGGCCACCACCTCGTCCAGCGTGCGCCCCTGCGCCAGCAGCAGGCCCACCCGGCGGTTGCGCGACAGATCGCCCGTCGCGGTCAGCACCAGATCGCCCAGACCCGACAGGCCCATGAAGGTGTCCTGCCGCGCACCGAGCGCCACGCCCAGGCGCGTCATCTCGGCCAGTCCCCGCGTGACCAGCGCAGCGCGCGCGTTGAGCCCCAGATCCAGCCCGTCGCACAGTCCGGTGGCGATGGCCAGCACGTTCTTCACCGCGCCGCCCACCTCGACGCCGACGATGTCTTCATTGGCATACACCCGCAGGCTAGGGCTGTGGAAGGCGTGCACCAGCATCTCGCGCACGCTGGCATGGGCGCTGGCGGCAACCAGCGCCGTCGGCTGCGCGCGGGCCACTTCCTGCGCGAAGCTGGGGCCGCTGAGTGCGCCGGACAGCAGCCCCGGCGCCACCTCCGCACAGACCTCGTGCGCCATCAGGCCCGCGGCACCGCCGTCGGCGGCGCTGGCTTCGAAGCCCTTGCACAGCCATGCGACAGGCGAGGCGGTGTGCGCCAGCGCCTGCAGCGTGCCGCGCAGGGCCGCCATGGGCGTGGCCACGATGACCAGGTCGGACGCGCGCGCCAACGCCACGGCGTCGCCGCTGAGCACGTCCAGGGAATCAGGAAAGGCTAGGCCGGGCAGATAGCGCGGGTTCTCGCGCGCGGCCGCCATGGCGGCAGCCTGTGCCGCATCACGCGCCCAGAGCGTGACGGCATGCCCGGCGGGATGCGATGCGGCGCTCATGGCCATCGCCGTCCCCCAGGCCCCGGCGCCAATTACTACTATTTTCATAGCTATCAGCGCTTATCCATCAAGCGCCAAAGGCCCAAAAGACCCCAAGCGCTTGCCGGATGGTTTACTGCGTGATGATGGGCGAAGGCTCGCCGGCAGCCTGGGCTTGCTGCTGCTCGTACATGGCCTGGAAGTTGATTTCCGCCAGGTGCACGGGCGGGAAGCCGGCGCGGGTGATCAGATCGGCCACGTTGCCGCGCAGGTACGGGTAGACGATCTGCGGGCAGGCGATGCCCATGATCGGGCCCATCTGGTCTTCGGGCAGGTTGCGGATCTCGAAGATGCCAGCTTGCTTGGCTTCGACCAGGAACACCGTCTTGTCCTTGATCTTGGTCTGCACGGTCGCCGTCACGGCCACTTCGAAGATGCCTTCGGCCACGGAGGTGGCTTCCACGCCGAGCTGGATGTCGACGTTGGGCTGCTCCTGCTCCAGCAGGATGGCGGGCGAATTGGGCTGCTCCAGGGAGGCGTCCTTCAGGTACACGCGCTGGATCTGGAACACGGGATTTTCTTCGGTAGCCATGGTCTCGGTCTTTCAGTCGGCAAGTCGTTGGTGACAAAACAAAGCCCGCCCGGGAAACGCTCCCGCAGCGGGCTCATGGGCTGCATTATGCAGCGGCGTGCAAGGCCTTTGCGGCGGCCCGGCGCACGCCTCAGGCGCCCAGCAAGGGCATCAGGCCGCCCCGCCCGTCCAGCGCGACGAGGTCATCGTGGCCGCCGACATGGGTGTCGCCGATGAAGATCTGGGGCACGGTGCGGCGGCCGGTGATCTCCATCATCTGCGCCCGGGCCTGCGGGTCCATGTCGACGCGGATCTCCTCGATCTGCTCGACCCCCTTGGACTTCAGAATCTGCTTGGCCCGGATGCAGTAGGGGCAGACGGCGGTGGTGTACATCTTGACGGCTTGCATGGCGGGCCTTTCGGGAAAATCTACAAAGTGGAAAAAGCGGCTATCGGCTGCACATGGCGGCCAATCACGCCTTTTCAACCGGCAGGCTGGCTTCCTTCCACGCCTTGAGCCCGCCCGCCAGCGCCTGGGCGTTGTCGAAGCCCAGCTTCTTGGCCACGGCGACCGCGCGCTGCGCCCGGGCGCCCTTGGCGCACACGAACACCACCGGCAGGGCCTTGTTCTTCACCACCTGGGGCAGGCGCTCTTCCAGCTGCGCCAGAGGAATGTTCTTGGCGCCGCCCACGTGGCCGGCAGCGAACTCTTCCGGCTCGCTCACGTCGATGACCACACCCTTTTCACGGTTGATCAGCTGCACGGCGGCGGAGGCCGTCAGTGCGCCCCCGGTGGCGCCTTTGAGTACCGGCACCAGCAGCATCGCGCCCGAGGCCAGCGCGATAAAGATCAAATACCAGTTGTCGATGATGAATTTCACGTCGGTCCTTGGGGAAAGCAAACCTCGAATTCTAGAATGACGGATTTTGAACCCGCTCGCTCTAGGGAAACCATGCACAAACTCGTCCTGATACGCCACGGAGAATCCACCTGGAACCTCGAGAACCGCTTCACCGGCTGGACCGACGTGGACCTGACGCCCACGGGCGTGGAGCAGGCCAAGACGGCGGGCCGCCTGCTCAAGGCGGAGGGCTACGAGTTCGACCTGGCCTACACCAGCGTGCTCAAGCGTGCCACGCGCACCTTGTGGCATACCCTGGACGAGATGGACCGCACCTGGCTGCCCGTGCAGCACAGCTGGCGCCTGAACGAGCGCCACTACGGCGCGCTGCAGGGGCTGAACAAGGCCGACATGGCCAAGCAGTACGGCGACGCGCAGGTGCTGGTGTGGCGCCGCAGCTATGACACGCCGCCGCCGGCGCTGGAAGCGACCGATCCGCGCAGCGAACGCAGCGACATCCGCTATGCCAACCTGTCGCCCGACCAGATTCCGCTGACCGAGTGCCTGAAAGACACCGTGGCCCGCGTGCTGCCGTTCTGGAACGACTCCATCGCCCCGACCATCCAGTCGGGCAAGCGCGTGGTCATCGCGGCGCATGGCAATTCCATCCGGGCCCTGGTCAAGTACCTGGACAACATCTCGGACGACGACATCGTGGGCCTGAACATCCCCAACGGCATCCCGCTGGTGTACGAGCTGGACGCCGACCTCAAGCCCCTGCGCCACTACTACCTGGGCGACGCCGAGGCTGCGGCCAAGGCCGCCGCGGCGGTGGCATCGCAGGGCAAAGCGTAAAGCGCGGGTAAAAGCCTCCCCACCGGCGCAAAAGCAGCGCCGGCGCGGGAACTGCACCGGGCAGGGCCCTTCCAAGGTGTATATTGAAGCGGTAAAGGTAGCTTATGGGCCAGAAACTCAAAATTGCAGGTTGGATCTCCGTCGGCGTGGTGGCGGGTGCACTCACCACGGTATCGCTGCAGACGGTAGCCCGCGGCGCCATGACGCCGCTGCCACTGGAAGAGATTCAGCAGCTGTCTGCAGTTTTCGGGCTGGTCAAGACGGACTACGTCGAGCCCGTGGACGACAAGAAGCTGATCACCGATGCCATCTCCGGCATGGTGTCCAGCCTGGATCCGCACTCGCAGTATTTCGACAAGAAGTCCTTCAAGGAATTTCGCGAAGGCACGTCCGGCCGCTTCGTCGGCGTGGGCATCGAGATCACCCAGGAAGACGGCCTCATCAAGATCGTCTCCCCCATCGAGGGCTCGCCTGCGTTCCGCGCCGGGCTCAAGACAAACCACCTGAACACCAAGATCGACGACACGGCCGTGAAGGGCCTGGCCCTGAACGACGCCGTCAAGAAGATGCGCGGCGAGCCCAATACCCAGGTCACGCTCACCATCCTGCGCAAGGACGAGAGCCGCAGCTTCCCCGTGACCATCACGCGCGAAGAGATCAAGACCCAGTCGGTCAAGGGCAAGGTCATCGAGCCGGGCTATGCCTGGATCCGCCTCTCGCAGTTCCAGGAACGCTCCGTGGACGACTTCGTGCGCAAGGTCGAAGAGGTCTACAAGCAGGATCCCAAGCTCAAGGGCCTGGTGCTCGACCTGCGCAACGACCCGGGCGGCCTGCTGGACGCAGCCGTCGCGGTCTCTGCGGCCTTCCTGCCCGAGAACGTCACCGTCGTGTCCACCAACGGCCAGCTGGCCGAGTCCAAGGCGACGTTCAAGGCGTCGCCCGAGTTCTACCAGCGCCGTGGCGGTGGTGACCCGCTCAAGCGCCTGCCTGCCGCCCTCAAGACCGTGCCGCTGGTCGTGCTGGTCAATGAAGGCTCTGCCTCCGCCAGCGAGATCGTCGCGGGCGCGCTGCAGGACCACAAACGCGCCACCATCATGGGCAGCCAGACCTTCGGCAAGGGCTCCGTGCAGACCGTGCGCCCCCTGGGCCCGGACACCGGCATCAAGCTCACCACCGCGCGCTACTACACCCCCAGCGGCAAGTCCATCCAGGCCAAGGGCATCGTGCCGGACGTGATGGTGGACGAGACCGCCGAGGGCGACCTGTTCGCGTCGCTGCGCATGCGCGAAGCCGACCTGGAAAAGCACCTGAACAGCGGCCAGGGCGAAGAGATCAAGGACGTCGCCCGCGAAAAGGCTCGCGAGGAAGCCCGCAAGCGCCTGGAAGAGGAAGCCAAGAAGCCCCAGGCCGAGCGCAAGCTGCCCGAGTTCGGCACCGACAAGGACTTTCAGTTGGCCCAGGCCCTCAACCAGCTCAAGGGCCAGCCTGTCATCGCCAGCAAGACGCAGACGGAACGCCAGGAAGAGAAGAAGGAAAACTGACACCGCGCAGCGCACGCTCGCAGCCAGGCCGGGCTCCCGCGGGACCCGGCCTTTTTCCATCCCGGGCCGCTGCGCCATTTCCCTGGGCGGCCCCTGCATGCACCCGGTCCGGCGCAGGCGCCGCGCCCATCGCCACCGCTTCTCCGGATCCCACATGAACGACGACCAACTGCTGCGGTACTCGCGCCACATCATGCTCGACGACATCGGCATCGAAGGGCAGGAGCGCATTCTGGCGGGGCACGCCCTGGTCATCGGTGCCGGAGGCTTGGGTTCGCCGGCCGCATTGTTCCTGGCGTCTGCGGGGGTGGGCATGCTCACGCTGGTGGACGACGACACGGTCGACCTGACCAACCTGCAGCGGCAGATCGCCCACACGACCGCGCGGATCGGACAGCCCAAGGTGGAGTCGGCAGCGCAGGCGGTGCACGCGATCAATCCCGAAGTGCAACTTCGGGCGCTGCAAGAGCGCGTGGACGATGAGGCGCTGCAGGCCCTGGTGCAGGCGGCCGACGTGGTGCTGGACTGCAGCGACAACTACGCCACCCGGCAGGCCGTGAACGCGGCCTGTGTACGGCACCGCACGCCGCTGGTGGCCGGTGCGGCCATCCGCTTCGACGGGCAGATCACGGTGGTGGACCCCCGCGAGGCCGAAGCGCCCTGCTACGCCTGCCTGTTTCCTCCGTCCGCGCAGTTCGAGGAAGTGCAGTGCGCAACCATGGGTGTGTTCGCCCCGCTGGTGGGCATCATCGGCAGCATGCAGGCGGCCGAGGCCCTGAAGATCCTGACCGGTGCGGGAACGACGCTTGCGGGGCGGCTGCTCCTTCTGGATGGCAGGTCGATGGAATGGACGCGCCTGCGCACGCACCGTGATGCAGGGTGCCCGGTGTGCGGCACAGGCGGTAGCGACAAGCCCTGAACGGGTGCCTCGATCAGAGGTGCAGGAGTAGGAATGCTCCTACGATACTGCCATATGGCCGCTGGCAGAATGCTCCGAGCCCCGCTATTACAGTCTGGTTGCGGCCACCATGCCCGATGGCGGCCCAGACAGGAAACTTCTGTGAAACTGCGCACCTACATCGTCGAAGACAACGCTACCATTCGAGAGAACTTGATTGGCACCCTCGAAGAACTGGCAGACGTCGAAGCCGTTGGTATGGCAGAAACGGAAGATGAGGGCAAGGACTGGTTGAGCACCAATGCCGGCGAATGGGATCTCGCCATTGTTGACCTTTTCCTCCGCCAAGGCAGCGGCCTCGGCGTGCTGGCGGCGTGCCGCAATCGCAACGCCGGTCAGAAGATGGTGGTTTTGAGCAACTACGCCACCCCCGATGTGCGCATGCGTTGTGCCCAGCTGGGCGTCGACGCCGTCTTCGACAAATCCAATGAGATCGATGCGCTGGTGGACTACTGCATCGAACACAGCTCCCAACAGGCGGCCAGCCGCCAGATGGCAGGCTGAGCGGTCGGAACCGCCCCGTTTCTGGGCGATCAGATACAACCCAGGAAGCACAAGGGCCCGTCGCGACGGGCCCTTTGCATTGCACGGACACGGGCAGCGCGCTGCGCTGCAGCCCGCTTCTGCATTAATCGATCAGCTTGTTCTTCAGCGCGTAATAGGTCAGGTCGCTGTTGGAAGACAGCGCCATCTTTTCCATCAGGCGCGTCCGATAGGTGCTCACCGTCTTCACGCTCAGCGACAGCGATTTGGCGATGTCGCCCGCCGTCTCGCCCTTGGCCAGCTTGAGGAACACCTGGAACTCGCGCTCGGACAGTTGTTCGTGCGGCGGGGCATCGTCTTTGCGGTTGAGCTGCTGGGCCAGCAAGTCGGCAACCGCCGGCGTGAGGTAGCGCCGCCCCAGCGAGATGGTGCGGATCGCCTCGACGATCTCCTTGGGATCGCACTCCTTGTTGAGGTAGCCGCTCGCTCCCTGGCGGATCAGGTTGATCGCATAGTGCTCTTCGGGATAGCCGCTCAGGATCAGGATACCCATGTCGGGCGCCTTGGCGCGCAGCATGGCCAGTGCATCCAGACCACTCTGCCCCGGCATGGACAGGTCCATCAACAGGACGTCGATTTCCTGTGCGCGCACCAGGTCGATGGCCTCGCGCCCGTTGGACGCTTCGCCCACCACCCGCAGGTCTACATGTTCGGAAAGAAATTGCCGCAGTCCTGAGCGGACAATCGCATGGTCATCCACAATGCCGATCTTGATCATTGAGCCTTCTTTCAGGGAGCGGCTTCACGCCGCCACTATTGTTCTGGTTGCCGATCAACCCGATGGCCGGGCCTGCCGTTAGCATGTGAAGCCAATGGCAAGTGCCATTATCCAGAAACCTGTCGCGTTCCGGAGAAACCTATTTATGCGCTGGCCCAATTTCCGCAAGATGGCCATCAGCCTGCCGCTTGCCTTGCTGGCCGTCGCCATGCTGGTGGGCATCAACGAGGTCGGCTACCTGCGCTCCCACGATGCCGTCAACGCGCTCGCCCGCACCCACACCACGCGGGCGGAGATCGATCGGCTGATGCAGAACATGCTCGATGCCGAAACCGGTCTGCGGGGCTACCTGCTGACGGGCGATGACCGCTATCTGGCCCCCTACGAAAAGGCCGTTGCCACCATCAACACCAATCTGGACAGCCTGCGCACGCTGCTGCTGAACTCGACGGATCCCGCCGATATCGAGGACCTGGCGCAGCTGTCGCGGCAGATCTCGCGCAAGCTGTCGGAGCTGGACCTGAGCCTGCGGCTGCGCCGCCAGAACAACGACGATGCTTGGAAGTTCGTGCTCTCCACCGATGTGGGCAAGGAGAACATGGACGCCATCCGTACCATCGCGGGACGCCTCACCGACCGTAGCGCACAGAAAACGGACCACAGCACCGCAGAGATTCTGCGTTCGCTGATGCTGTCGCGCCTGGGCATCGCGACGGTGGCCGTCATCGGGCTGCTGGCCTTCTACATGTACCTGCGCCAGGGTGTGGCCCTGCAGGCAGCCAACCAGCGCCAGCAGGACGCCTTGGCCCGCGAACGCGACCGCCTGGAGCACCTGGTGCGCGAACGCACCGCCTCGCTCACGGAGCTTGCCAACCACCTGCAGCAGGTGCGCGAGGACGAGCGCGGCCACCTGGCCCGTGAACTGCATGATGAACTGGGCGCGCTGCTCACAGCGGCCAAGCTCGACGTCGCACGGCTGAAATCCCGCGTGGATGTGAATGCGCCGGAAATCGCCGAGCGGCTGAAGCACCTCACGGAAACGCTCAACAGCGGCATCGCCCTCAAGCGCCGCATCATCGAGGACCTGCGCCCCTCCTCGCTGTTCAACCTGGGGCTGACCGCGTCGCTGGAGATCCTCACGCGGGAGTTCTCCGAGCGCAGCAATGTCGAGGTGGATGTGAACCTGGAGACGGTGGACCTGCCGGAGTCCGTGCAGCTCACCATCTACCGCATGGTGCAGGAGTCGCTGACCAACATCGGCAAGTACGCCAACGCCAGCAAGGTGTTGGTGGCCGTGCACAACTACCCCACCCACGTCTCGGTGCAGATCCGGGACGATGGTGCCGGGTTCGAGACGACCAAGATCAACCCGGCTGCCCATGGCCTGGTGGGCATGCGCCACCGGGTGGAGGCCGCCGGCGGCCGTCTCTCCGTGACATCCGACCCGGGCGAGGGCACGCTGGTGTCCGCCATCCTGCCCCACCCCTGACCGCCTCTTGCCGGCCGCCTCTTGCCGGCTTACGGCCAGGAGCATTCTGCTGCGGTGCGCAAACGACGACGCTCACGCGCCCAGGCCTTTTTGCGCCTCCAATCTCTGCATTGAACGGCCTTCTGCGGCAGCCTAGGGCCGTTGCTGCACCCCGCATGGAACGCGTCGGCCCATGGACTCTGTCCTACACCCCGCCGCGCCAGCTACCGGCATGCCGGCAAAAGTCCCCCGTCTACAGTGACTGCAAGCGCCGCAAACCAGTGGCGCCAATCCACTTACGGCAGAAGCCGGTCTCATAGAAGGAGATGGACATGTTGCATTACGCAGTCGTTTTTCTGGTCATCGCCCTGGTGGCCGCCCTGTTTGGCTTCGGCGGCATCGCTGCAGGCGCAGTGGGCATCGCCAAGATCCTGTTCTTCGTGTTCGTGATCATGGCCGTGGTGACCTTCGTCCTGAGCCTGCTGAAGCGCGGATAGCCCCTCGGCATCCCTGACCCCGCCGCCCTCCCCTAGCCGGTCCCGAAAGGAATACCCATGAACGTAGAAACCGCCACCCAGAAAGCCGCCAGTACCGCCCACTCCGTCGCCGACGGCGTGCTGGGCTCCGCCAAGGACGCTGTGCAGGCGAGCCGCCGCGTTGCCAACGAATCGTTGGACAAGGCCGAGCGCGGTGTGGACAAGCTGCAGGGCGAACTGAACCCCGCCATCGACGATCTGGCTGCCCGCGCCCAGGAACTGGCCAGCCGCAGCATTTCGTACTGCGCCGACGCCAGCGAACGTGCCCGCCGCCAACTCAACCATGCTGCCGACGTCAGCAGCCGCTACGTGGCCGAACAGCCCGGCAAGTCCGTGGTGCTGGCCTTCGCAGCGGGCGCTGCCCTGACGGCCCTTTGCATGATGACTTCGCGCCGCCGCCACGACTACTGAGCAAGGCACCCCTAGGCTTCCGAGCGAGCGATCCATGACACAACAAACACAACAGAACCCCGCGACCACGGCAGCGACGGCATCGGCCCTGGTGCTGGACGAAAAGGCCCTGCACCAGGCCGCCACGTCCGATCTGGACGAAGGCGCCGTGACGCCGGCCTACGGTCCGCACCGCGATGCCATCGTGAAGCTGCTGAATGACGCGCTCGCCACGGAACTCGTGTGCGTGCTGCGCTACAAGCGGCACTACTTCACGGCCGATGGGCTGGAATCGCCCGCCATCGCCGCCGAATTCCTGGTGCATGCCAACGAGGAATCGGCCCATGCGGACATGATTGCCCAGCGCATCGTCCAGCTGGGCGGCGAGCCCGACTTTTCGCCCTCCACGCTGTTGGAACGCAGCCATGCCGACTACGACGAATCGTCGGACCTGAAGGCCATGGTTCGCGCCAACCTGGTGGCCGAGCGCATTGCCGTGGAAGCCTACCGTCAGATGATCAATCTGATCGGCGACAAGGACCCCACGACGCGTCGCATGCTCGAAGGCATTCTGGCCGACGAGGAAGAGCATGCGGACGAACTGAAGGACTGGCTCCACCGCTGACGCGGCGGACCGGCCATTGATGCCAACAGTCGACCGGCCACGGAGGGGTGCAACAGGCTGGTGGGCTGCGGATCCCCAAGCACCCGTGTTTTATCAACCAATTCGAAGGAAACAACTATGAAATACGTCCGTGCACTCGCTTTCGCCGCTCTGGCCGGCGCCACCATCGTCTCCACGGGTTGCTCGGTCGCACGCGACCAGCAAACGGTGGGTTCCTACGTGGACGACGCCGCCATCACCACCGCGGTGAAGGCCAAGATGGCCGAAGACAAGACCGTGTCCGCCACCTCCATCAACGTGGAAACGCTGAACGGCACGGTGCAACTGTCGGGCTTCGCCAAGTCGCAAGCCGAAAAGAACCAAGCCGAAGCGCTGGCACGCAGCGCCAAGCACGTGCGTGACGTGCGCAACAGCATCGTTGTGCGTCCCTGATCCGGCGCTGAACTGACGGGCGCCATGCCGGGAACCGGCCCGGCGCCTGCCACCCCAGCCCGTAGAGCCACGGCCCATGCCGTGGCTTTTTGCTGGGCGGTCCCCTTCGGGGCCGCAGCGCCCCTTACCCGGTGAACCCCTCATGAAACTCTTTCATTGCAGCCACTGCGGCTCCGTGGTGTTCTTCGACAGCTTCCTGTGCGTGCACTGCTCCAGCCCGCTTGCCTTCGTGCCCGAGACGCTGGACGTCGTCGCCCTGGCCCCGGTCGACGAGGACGAGAACCTCTGGGAAGTGCGCCGCCCCACCCCGGACAGCGCGGTGACTCCCCAAGGCGCTGACAAGACCGCAGCTACCGGATACGGCAGCGGCGACGTGGGTGGCGCGCCGGCGGTGCGCTACCACCTCTGCGGCAACCGCAAGGCCTACAACGCCTGCAACTTCACGGTCGCCTGCGACACCGCAGGTACCACGGTCACGGCGAGCACCGCAGAGGCGGGCACCGACGATGCCGAGCCGTCCCTGCCGCTGTGCGTCTCGTGCCAGCAGACGCGCATCCTGCCCGACCTGTCGGACGCGAACAACCAGCGCCGCTGGACCGATATCGAGCAGGCCAAGCGGCGGCTGTACTACTCCCTGGCCATGCTCGGCCTCGAACACATCGAGGGCGAGACCGGCCCGGTCTTCGAATTCCTGGCCGACGTTCCGGGCGAGCCGCCGGTGCTGACCGGCCACGCCAACGGCGTCATCACCCTCAACGTGGCAGAGGCCGACGATGACGAGCGCGCCCGCCGGCGGGTGGCGCTGGGCGAACCCTACCGCACGCTGCTCGGCCACCTGCGGCACGAGTCCGGCCACTACTTCTGGGATGTGCTGGTGCTGCGCGGCGGCCATGTGCAGGCCTTCCGCGAAGTCTTCGGCGACGAGCGGCGCGACTACGGAGAGGCGCTGGAAGAGCATTACGCGCGCGCGCCGCACACGGGTTGGCAGGAGCAATTCGTCAGCGCCTACGCCACGGCCCACCCGTGGGAGGACTGGGCCGAGACCTGGGCGCACTACCTGCACATGGTCGACCTGCTGGAAACGGCGGAAAGCTACCGCACCGAGCTGTCGGTGCCCGGCCCGCACGACGCGCCGCGCTACACCATGGTGAACCCGTTCGGCACGCCCGTGCCGGACTTCGACGCGATGCTGACCGCCTGGGTGCCGCTCACGCTGCTGCTCAACAGCCTGAACCGCAGCCTGGGCCAGCTGGACGCCTACCCGTTCGCGCTGAGCGCCGGCGCGCAGGACAAGCTGCGCTTCGTGCACGCGCTGGTGCACGGGCAACTGGTTCCGGCGCCGCAGGAGGAGCAGGAGGTTCCGCAACAGCCGCCGGCGCCACCAGGGGACGCGGCCGCAACGCCTGCGATCGACACACCGGCCGCGGATGGACCAGCGCCCGCCACCGCACCGGCCGAAGCGCCTCCGGTCACGCAGGCCGCCCAACCGGCAACGGCCTAGTGAAATACGTCAAAAATGATAGCAATAAGCGCTTGATAGATAAGCGCTTCCGGCCATTCTGACTCCAACCACCTGAAGAAGGGTAGGGGCCGGAAGGCTTAGAACGTGTTTACGATCTCACCGGGGATCGCGTTGGAGCGCAATCGGGATGAGCGGATGCTTCGGGTGCGCCGCATGGGCTCGTGCCCATGCAAGCAGCCGGGGCATCCAATCGCCCGATTTCGCTCCAACCCGAAGGGCAGCAGCGTGGGCGGGCGGCCTGCGGCGTTGCGGCGCTGGTGGATAGCGGTGTATCCACTGCGCACCTCGCCTTGCATTCCATCCCGCCCACACTGCTGCGCGACCCCGGGGAGATCGTAAACACGTTCTTACAACGCCGCCGACCCGATCGGCTCCACGGTGACGCCCACGCGCAGCACGTGGCGCTCGCCGCCGTGGATCACGCCGCGCAGCGGCGATACGTCCGCGTAGTCGCGCCCCACCGCCAGCGTGACGTAGTCCTCGCCCGGAGCGCGGTCGTTCGTCGGGTCCAGGTCACACCAGGCGCCCTGCCCGGCTGCGCCGCCGGGCGATGGTGACCAGACGGACACCCAGGCGTGCGAGGCATCGCTGCCCACCAGCCGCGGCTGGCCGGGCGGCGGCTGGGTGAGCAGGTAGCCGCTGACGTAGCGCGCCGGCAGCCCGAGGCCGCGCAGGCAGGCGATGAGGATGTGCGCGAAGTCCTGGCACACGCCCTTGCGCATCGCCAGGGCCTCCAGGGCCGGCGTGCTGACGTCGGTGGCGGCCGCCTCGTAGGTGAAGTCGGCATGGATGCGCGACATGAGGCTGCGCGCCGCCTCCAGCAGCGGGCGGCCGGGCGCAAAGCTGGCCCGCGCGTAGGCCACGAAGTCGCCGTGCCGCGGCACGTGCACCGAGGGAAAGCAGAACTCCGCCGCTGGCTCATACGCCGCGCCACGGGCGTAGGCCATGCGCCGCGCCACCGTCTCCCAAGGCAGGCTGCGCGCGGCGTCCGGCAGCGGCGGCGGGGCCGTCCGAACCCGGCTCTCCGCCCGCACGCGCAGGTGGTCATGCACGAAGGGCAGGCTGAAGAAGGTCTTGCCGTTGCCGAAGACATCGTGCAGCGCCACGCATTGGGCAGGGTCGGGGTCGATGTGCAGCACATGGCTGTCCACCTGCTGGTGGGGCAGGTCGAGCGGGCGTAGGTGCGCCACATGCTGGGCGTTGCTCACCGAGGGAGCGTATTCGTAGAGGGTTTCGTGCAGCACGCGCAGCAGCATGGCCGGTACTCCGTCTCAACAGGCGGCGGAGCGCAGCCGCAGCGCAGGGGGCACCGCCGCGCGGTGGATGCAGCGCAGGCGACGAGGGGGCCATGAAAGCGCTTGCACGCTACACCCCCACGCTCTGGCGTACATCGCCCGAGTGGGTGAAGTAGCGCGCGCCCAGGCGTTCGGACAGCCGCCACGCCTCGTTCACGCACTGCTGCAGATAAGCCTGCAGCCCAGCGTAGCGGCCGTTCGCATCCTGGGTGCAGAGCGCCTCCAGCGACAGCGCGGCCGGGTCCGACAGACCCGGTCCGGCAGGCTCGTGCGCGCCCGCCCCATCGGCCGGCTCCCGCTGCGTGCCGGCTGCGAGCTTGACCAATCGGCCGCGCAGGGTCTGCGCCACCCAGGCCAGGGACCGGGGGTTGTCCCGGTCCATCACCAGCAGGTCCACCAGTGCCGGCACATCGTGGCGCAGCTGGTACTGGGCGCGGAAGGTGATGGTGCTGTCAAACAGCGCCACCAGCGCCTCATAGCCCGCCTCATCGAAGACCGCTCCCGTATCGAAGCCGCTCGCCAGGGCCTGCGACAGAAACCCCAGCCGCTCCAGGTGGCGCCCCACGGAGAGCAGCCGCCAGCCGTCGTCGCGCATCATGCGGTCGGTCTGCGCACCCGTCATGGCGGCCATGTGCCCGCTCAGCACTTCCAGCACGCGCAGCGCTTCCAGGGCCGAGTAGTCGCCGCCGTGCGTGCCGCTCGGGCATTGCTGGAAGAAGTCCACGCCGGCGCGCTCGATCAGGTTCCACTGCTCCTGCGACAGCCGGTCGCGCACAGCGGCAGCCGCGCCCTGGATGCCACGCAGGTTGTAGCCCACGCTGGTCGCCTGGGCCGTATCCGCCAGCCCGGCGATGAGCGATCGCTCGAACACCCGCCGCGCCTGCGTGGCCGCCGGCACCGACGGCAGCACCAGCCCCTGCGACTGGCAGAGCGTGCTCAGCCACGCCAGCAGCGGCTGCGAGGTCTGGTCCTCGCCATTGAGGCCCTGCAGCGCCAGCCGGGCCAGGCGGATCGTGTTCTCGGCCCGCTCGGTGTAGCGGCCCAGCCAGAAGAGGTTCTCCGCCGCGCGGCTGGTCACCTGGCGGCTGCGGTGGGCCGTGGCGGGCGCGCTCTGCGCCGGGGGCAGCAAGGTGGTGGTGTCCACCGCGCCCTGCGTGAGGGCCCAGACGTCCGCGCTGCTGCCGCCCCGCTGCATCGACGTGATCTGCTGCGTGCCGGTGGCGATGCGCGCCAGGCCGCCGGGCAGCACGCGCCAGGACTGGGGGCCGTCCGAGACGGCGAACACCCGCAGCATCACCGAGCGCGCCGCAATGCGGCTGCCCCCGGCCTCGCGGCGCCAAGTGGGCATCTGCGACAGCGGCAGGTAGGACTGCACGGTGTAGTGCTCACCCTCGCTCGCGATGCGCTGCGCCCAGGCGGCCAGGCCTTCACTCGGCAGTTCGCCGCAGAGCACGGGGCCCGTGCCGTCGCCGGCCGCGGCGCCTGCCGTGGGCCAGGTCGGGCGGATGACGCTGTTCGCCAGAAGCGGCAGGGCCGCCGCGCGCGCGGCGTCCTCGCCACACCACCAGCTGGCGAGCGACGGCAGGGCCAGCGTTTCGCCCAGGACATGCTCGGACAGCGCAGGCAGAAAGCCCAGCAGCGCAGTGGATTCCAGAAACCCCGAGCCCGGCGCATTCGCCACCAGCACGTTGCCGGCGCGCACCACCTGCAGCAGGCCGGGCACGCCCAGGCGCGAATCGCTGCGCAGCTCCAACGGATCGAGGAACTCGTCGTCCAGCCGCTTGAGGATGCCGTGCACGGGCTGCAGGCCGTGCAGCGTCTTCAGGAACAGGTGCTCGCCGCGCACGGTGAGGTCGCTGCCCTCCACCAGCGTCAGCCCCAGATAGCGCGCCAGGTAGGCGTGCTCGAAGTAGGTCTCGTTGTACGGTCCTGGCGTCAGCAGCACGATGCGCGCGTCGCTGCCGGCAGGCGACATGCGGCGCAGCCCGTCGAGCAGCGCGCGGTAGGTGCCGGCTAGGTGCTGCACCTGCATCTGGCTGAAGGCTTCGGGAAACAGCCGCGAGATGAGCAGCCGGTTCTCCAGCAGATAGCCCAGGCCCGAAGGCGCCTGGGTGCGCTGGGAGACCACCCACCAGTCGCCCTGTACATCGCGTGCCAGATCGAACGCGGCGATGTGCAGGTGCGTTCCGCCCACGGGCTGCACGCCGTGCAGCGGCCGCAGATAGCCGGGATGCCCATGCACCAGTGCGCTGGGCAGCAGGCCGTTGGCCAGCAGCTCCTGCGGGCCGTAGACGTCGGCCATGACACGGTCGAGCAGGCGCACGCGCTGCAGCACACCGGCTTCGATGCGCGCCCAGTCCTCGGGCGTGACGATCAGCGGGAACAGGTCCACCGCCCAGGGCCGCTGCTGGCCATGCGCGTCGGCATAGACGTTGTAGGTGACGCCGTTGTCGCGCACCTGCCGGCGCAGGCTCAGCGTGCGGCGGTCCAGGTCGGCAAAGCCATCGGCGCCCAGCAGATCGAAGAAGCGGGCCCAGTCGGGCGTGAGCGGGGCGCCCGCCTCGGCCCCCGCAGCGGGCGCGGGCGCACCCGGCGGCACAGGCACACCCGCGCCGCGCAGCTCGTCGAAATGGCCGGCCGTCGCGGCG
>JAEWPH010000090.1 GCA_023460715.1 Pseudomonadota bacterium
GTGCTGCGCACGGCGGGCAGGGGGACGCAGCCGTCGCTGCGGGGCGGCCCTTGCTGGGCTGCTGCTGGGCGGGGCCGCGCTCGCATCCACCGCCGTTGGCGACGCATGCCCCGAAGGATGACATCCCGACATGGGGCGCATCGTTCTCTCGCCTTCGCCGCGGCAGTCTTGGAGGCCTTCGATGGCGCACCAGGGGGCCTCTGCCCCTCACAGCGTCGCGCGCTTTTCACCGCCGGCGAGTGCCGCCCTGGCGGGCGCGCTGCCGTATCCTCGGCGGCTATGACGATTTTCTTGTCCGTGCGCCTGCCGGGCGCTTGCGGCCCCGCTGCAGGGCGATCGCGGACCCTCGGGGCTTGCACCACGCATGCCGCTGTACGCCGCTGCGGCACAGCGCTGCCGCACACGGCGGCGGACGGCTGCATTCCCACGCGCTAGCCCGCCATGGACAGCACGCTGCACATCCGTGACGCACAGCCCTCCGATGCCGCCGCGCTGGCCGGCCTGCTCGGCGGCATGGGCTGGTTCACGGTCTATGCGGATTCGACGCCCGCCCAGGCCCAGGAACGGCTGCGCGGGCTGATCCAGTCCGCCGCAGGCGGGCAGCACCGCATGCTGCTGGTGGCCGAGGATGGCGCGCAGCCGCGGCTGCTGGGCTACTGCGCCGTGCACTGGCTGCCAGTGGCGATCCAGCTGGGCTGGGAAGCCTATGTCAGCGAGTTGTTCGTGGCCGAGTCCGCGCGCGGCACGGGCGCCGGCAGCGCCCTGCTCGATGCCGCCGTGCAGGCGGCCCGCGAACGCCAGTGCGTCCGCATCTGGCTGATCAACAACCGCGAGCGCCCGTCCTATGCGCGGGGCTTCTACCCCCGGCACGGTTGGACCGAGCAGGCGGAGATGGCCCGCTTCGTCCTGCCGCTGGCAGCGCCGCCGCAACCTTCCGGAGACTCCCTGCCATGACAAACAAATCCACCACCACCTACCTGCTCGCCCTCGACCAGGGCACCTCCAGCTCGCGCAGCATCGTCTTCGACGACCGCGGCCGCATCGTGGCCCAGGCGCAGCTGGAGCTGCCCCAGATCTATCCCCAGCCCGGCTGGGTGGAGCACGACCCGCTGGAGATCTGGCGCACGCAGCTCGCCACCGCGCGCCAGGCGCTGGAGCAGGCCGGGCTGCAGGCCGGCGACATCCGCGCTTTGGGCATCACCAACCAGCGCGAGACCGCCGTGCTGTGGAACCGCCGCACCGGCAAGCCCGTGCACCACGCCATCGTCTGGCAGGACCGGCGCGCAGAACCGCTGTGCGCCGAGCTGCGCAGCCAGGGCCACGAGGCCACCATCCAAGCCAAGACCGGGCTGCGCGTGGATGCGTATTTCTCCGCCACCAAGCTGCGCTGGCTGCTCGACAACGTGCCCGGCGCGCGGGCTGCGGCCGATGCCGGCGAGCTGGCCTTCGGAACGGTGGACAGCTGGCTCATCTGGCAGCTCACGGGCGGCAAGGTGCATGTGACGGATGTGAGCAACGCCGCCCGCACCATGCTGTTCAACGTGCACACCAACGACTGGGACGATGACCTGCTCGGCCTGCTGCGCATCCCGCGCAGCCTGCTGCCGCGCGTGCAGCCGTCCAGCAGCGATTTCGGCACCACCGACAGCGCCCTGTTGGGCGGCGGCATCGCCATCGGCGGCGTGGCGGGCGACCAGCAGAGCGCGCTCTTCGGCCAGGCGTGCTTTTCGGCCGGCATGGCCAAGAACACCTATGGCACGGGCTGCTTCCTGCTGATGCACACGGGCCATTCCTTCCAGACGTCCAGCAACGGCCTGCTGACCACCAGCGCGGCCCAGGCCACGGCGCGGCCCGAGTACGCCATGGAGGGCAGCGTGTTCGTGGGCGGCGCCGTGGTGCAGTGGCTGCGCGACGGCCTGCGCGCCATTTCGTCCAGCAGCGAGGTGCAGTCCCTGGCCGAGAGCGTGCCCGATTCGGGCGGCGTGATGATGGTGCCCGCCTTCACCGGCCTGGGCGCGCCCTACTGGAAGCCCGAGGCGCGCGGCACTATCACCGGCCTGACGCGCGGCACCACCATCGCCCACATCGCGCGCGCCTCGCTGGAGAGCATCGCCTACCAGAGCGCCGCCCTGCTGCAGGCCATGAGCCGCGACGCGGTGGCCGCCGGCGGCGCGCCGGTGAGCGAGCTGCGCGTGGACGGCGGCGCCTGCGTGAACGATCTGCTGATGCAGTTCCAGGCCGACCTGCTGGGCATTCCCGTGGTGCGCCCCGAGGTGGTGGAGACGACCGCCCTGGGCGCCGCCTACCTGGCCGGCCTGTCGTGCGGTGTGTACCGCGGCACCGAGGAACTGTCCGGCCTGTGGCGCGCGCAGCGGCGCTTTCTGCCCACGCTGGGCTTGGCCCGCGCGCATGCGCTCATGGCGCAGTGGGAGCACGCCGTGGCGCAGGCCACGCTGCCGCAGTAAAAAAACATAGCACGCTGCGCTTATCCCTGCTGCATTTGAATGTCATTCAGCATCAAGAACCAAGAAGGGCAGGCGCAAACAGCTATTCATTCAATAGCACCTCTCCGACGGCCGCGCCTTCCTGCGCAGGCCGCCACGTGCCGCCGCTGGCGCGCCCCGCCAGGCGCGACAATGCGGACCACCTTTTCCCTCCACCCCCTCTGCAGCAGCCCACCGCCATGAGCGCCCATTCACCCTCCCCTTCCGCTCCGTCCTCCTCGCAGCCCGTGATCGCCTTCATCGGCGGCGGCAACATGGCCAGCGCCATCATCGGCGGGCTGATCCGGCAAGGGCTGCCGCCCACGCAGATCGAGGTCGTCGAGCCCTTCGGCGAGGCCCGCGCGGCGCTGCTGCGCGCCCACGGCATCACGGCGCTGGTCAAGCCCGGCCCGCAGTTGGAGCGCGCGCGGCTGGTGGTCTGGGCCGTCAAGCCGCAGACCTTCCGCGAGGCGGCCGCCGAAGCCCGCGCCTTCACGCCCGAGGCCGTGCACCTGAGCGTGGCCGCCGGCATCCGCAGCGGCACCATCGCCGAGTGGCTGGGCACCGAGCGCGTGGTGCGCGCCATGCCCAACACGCCGGCGCTGATCGGCAAGGGCATGACCGCGTTGTTCGCCCGCCCGGGGCTGACGCCCGCCGAGCATGCCTCGGTCGAGCAGGTGATCGCCCCCACCGGCGACTTCCTGTGGGTGGACGACGAGAAGCACCTCGATGCCGTGACCGCGCTGTCGGGCTCGGGCCCGGCCTATGTGTTCTTTTTCCTGGAGGCCATGATCCAGGCCGGCGCCGACATGGGCCTCACGCGCGAGCAGGCGCACAAGCTGGCCGTGGGCACCTTCGTCGGCGCCTCCGAGCTGGCGCGCAAGTCGGACGAGCCGCCGGAGCTGCTGCGCCAGCGCGTCACCTCCAAGGGCGGCACGACGTATGCGGCCATCACCTCGCTGGAGCAGGACCAGGTGCACCTGCAGTTCATGCGCGCGCTGCACGCGGCCAAGCACCGGGCGCGGGAGCTGGGCGAAGAGTTTGGGACATCCCCCTGAGCGGCTGCGCCGCTTCCCCCTTCTCTCATCGCTGCGCGATGGGAAGGGGGACGACGCCGTCGCTGCGGGGCGGCCCTTGCTGGGCGTCTACGGGCCTTGGGCCGCGCCGGTGGCGAGGGCTGTGTGCGATGCGGGCGCCGGAAGCCCTGCCTGAGCCAGAGAGCAGATGCAATGACCCAATATGCCACTAGCGCCCTTGGATAAAGCGCAAACAGCTATCAAAACAGAAGCACATCAGCGCAGCGCGTAGCCGGCGGCGATGCCGGCGAAGAGCGTGAAGCCGATCCAGTGGTTCTGGCGGAAAGCGGTGAAGCAGCCTTCGCGCGTGCGGTGGCGGATGAGGGTGAAATGCCAGGCCACCTGGGCCAGCACCGCCGCGATCGCCAGCCAGAAGGGCCCGCCCAGGGCGAGGGGTACCAGGGCCGCGGCCCAGATCGCCACCAGCAGCAGGTAGAAGGCGACGATGGCCGCCACGTCGAAGCGGCCCAGGGTGATGGCCGAGGTCTTCATGCCGATCCTGAGGTCATCGTCGCGGTCCACCATGGCGTATTCGGTGTCGTAGGCCAGCACCCAGAACAGATTGCCCAGCACCAGCCACAGCGCCAGCCAGGGCACGTCGCGGCCCACGGCGGTGAAGGCCATGGGGATGCCCATGCTGAAGGCCACGCCCAGCACCGCCTGGGGCATCGAGAAGAAGCGCTTGGTGAACGGGTAGAGGATGGTCACGGCCAGCGCCGGCACCGACCAGGCGATGGTGGCCGCGTTGGTGGTGAGCACCAGGGCGAAGGCCACCAGCGCCAGCACGGCGCCCACGGCCAGCGCCTCACGCACCGACACGGCGCCGCTCGTGATGGGCCGCTGCGCCGTGCGCTTGACGTGTCGGTCGAAGTCGCGGTCGGCCACGTCGTTCACGCAGCAGCCGGCGCTGCGCATGAGGATGGTGCCCAGCGTGAACACCGCCAGCAGGTGCCAGCCCGGAAAGCCGTCCGCCGCGATCCACAGCGCCGCCAGCGTGGGCCACAGCAGCAGCAGCCAGCCGGCGGGGCGGCTCCAGCGGATCAGGTCGAGGTAGAGCGCAAGGCGCGACGGGGGCGTGGCGGTGGTCGGCATGACAAGACAGGGGCGGAAAGGAAAACGCCCGCAGGCGCGGGCGTGGCGGGCTGCGGCGAACCGCGAGCTTAGAGCATGTTCATCACGGTCGCGCAGCGATCGCGCAGGCCGCAGGGGCGCATCACTCTTCCAGCAGCGAGCGCAGCATCCAGGCGGTCTGCTCGTGCACCGTCAGGCGCTGGGTCAGCAGGTCGGCCGTGGGCTCGTCGCTGGCCTTGTCGGCGATGGGAAACAGCTCGCGGGCCGTGCGGGCCACGGCTTCATGGCCTTCGACCAGGATGCGCACCATCTCCAGCGCCTGGGGCGGCGTGCTGGGGGCGTCGGGCAGCGTGGTCAGCTTGCCGAACTGGGCATAGGAGCCCGGCGCCGCGTGGCCCAGCGAGCGGATGCGCTCGGCGACCGGGTCGACGGCGTTCCACAGCTCGGTGTACTGGCCCATGAACATGGTGTGCAGCGTGTTGAACATCGGGCCCGTCACGTTCCAGTGGAAGTTGTGGGTCGTCAGGTACAGCGTGTAGGTGTCGGCCAGCAGGCGCGACAGGCCCTGGGCGATGGCCGCGCGGTCCTTGTCGCTGATGCCGATGTTGATGCGG
This sequence comes from Pseudomonadota bacterium, assembly GCA_023460715.1. Taxonomy (GTDB): domain Bacteria; phylum Pseudomonadota; class Gammaproteobacteria; order Burkholderiales; family Burkholderiaceae_C; genus Paracidovorax. The sequence goes on from JAEWPH010000090.1 coordinate 5,245, forward strand.
GGCGCGCCCGTCTTGCTGAGGGGGGTCTTGGTGGCGGTCGTCTTGGCCATGGTCGCTCCTTGCGTGCAGTGGAAAACTCGGGGAAGCCTGCCCCGGCCAGCGTTGCCACGGCCGGGCGCAGTCCTGCGGAAACTGTAGCGCAAGCGCCAGGCCCGTCCCTGCGCGGGGACAAATGAAGTGCGGCGTCGCAGGCGGCCGGGCGGCTGCGCAGGCGCGTGGGCGGAAGAGGAAAGAAGCCGGCGTCAGGACAGGCGCGTCACGCCGGGCAGCTCGCAGGCGTACACGGCGTTGCGCAGCGCGGCGATGGCTTCGTAGCGCGTGAAGCTGCGGCGCCAGGCCAGCACCACGCGGCGCATGGGCGGCGGGCTGCCGTCGGCCTCGACGATGGGCATGTAGCGGATGTGCGTGTCGTCGCTCTTGCGGCGCTTGGAGCCGGCGTGCAGCGCATCGCGCGGCACCGACAGGCGGGGCACCAGGGTGACCCCCATGCCGGCCGAGACCATGTGCTTGATGGTCTCCAGCGACGAGCCCTCGAACGTACGGCGGATGCCTTCGGCATTGCTCGCGTAGCGGGCGAACTCGGGGCACACCTCCAGCACGTGGTCGCGGAAGCAGTGGCCTGCGCCCAGCAGCAGCATGGTCTCGCTCTTGAGTTCCGACGTGGAGATGCTCTTGCGTTCCGCCAGCGCATGGCTGCTGGGCACGGCGGCCATGAAGGGCTCGTCGTACAGCGGCGCCATGGCCAGGCCGGTGTCGGGGAACGGCTCGGCCAGGATGGCGCAGTCGATCTCGCCCGTGCGCAGCATTTCCAGCAGCTTGACGGTGAAGTTCTCCTGCAGCATCAGCGGCATCTGCGGCGTGCGCGCGATGGAGTGGCGCACCAGCTCGGGCAGCAGGTAGGGGCCGATGGTGTAGATCACGCCCAGCGTCAGCGGGCCGGCCAGCGGGTCCTTGCCGCGCTTGGCGATCTCCTTGATGGCGGCGGCCTGCTCCAGCACGCTCTGCGCCTGGCGCACGATCTCCTCGCCCAGGGACGTCACCGACACATCGCCCGCGCTGCGCTCGAACAGCTTCACCTCCAGCTCGTCCTCCAGCTTCTTCACGGCGACGGACAGCGTGGGCTGCGAGACATAGCAGGCGTCGGCCGCGCGGCCGAAGTGCTTTTCCCGCGCGACGGCGACGATGTACTTGAGTTCGGTGAGGGTCATGGGACGAGGGGCGGATGAACCTGCGATTGTGCGCCAACTCCGCCGGCTGCGCCGCCGGCCGTTCCGCAGAGTGGGCGACCCCAGCGCGCACCGGCTCCGACCATGGGGAACAGGGCGACTGCAGGCGCTGCGGCAGCGCGGCTCGGCAACGCCACGCGGCCGCCCCGCGCCGGCGGCACCGCCCTTCGTTATGCGGCGCGCCCATGGAGTCCCACGGCGCCTTGCGCCTTGTCAGCCCCGTGACCGGAGAGCCGCGCCGACGGTGCCTGATGCCCTTACCATCGGCGGCCGCATGCACGCAGGTGCGGCGTTTACAGAGCCGGGCCGGCCACGCGCGCACCCAGGCTCCATACCAACCAAGAGAGGGAGATTCCTATGAAACGATCGTATTTCGCCTGCATGGCGCTGGTGGCCGCCGCGGCTTTGACGGCCTGTGGCGGCGGAGGTGGCGACGACGGCGGCAGCAATGACCCGCGCGCCGATGCCATCGACAAGTATGTGGGCACGTGGAGCAATTGCTTCGCCGACAGCGGCGTGTCCGCCCGCCTCACGGCCACGTTCACCAAGACCTCGGCCACCGCCGGCAACTACACGCTGACGGCCGTGGGCTACCCCAGCACCAACTGCACCGGCACCAGCCCCGCCGGCGCCTCGAGCACGGACACCGGCACGGCGGCGCTGCAAGGCACCAAGGCCATCGGCGCGGAAACCGTGGACAGGATCCTCTTCACCAGCCCCACCCAGGGCCAGGACAAGCAGGTGGCGGTGATCCGCAACCAGCAACTGGTGCTGGGGCTGTCTGCCGACGACGGCGGCGCGGTCGACGCGGAGGGCTATCCCAACACGCTGGACAACGTTGTTCTGCTGAAGCAGTAAGAAACTGCTTTAAGAACACCCGCCGGCGGCCTCACGCCTTCAGGTAATCCGACTTCCCCCCCAGCCAGCGCTGCACATGGCGTTCGGCCAGGGCGGGGTAGCGGTCCAGCATCACCGGCGCCAGTTCGCGCGCCCATTCCAGCAGAACCGTGTCGGTCGCCAGATCGGCGAAGCGCAGCAGCGCGTCGCCCGACTGCCGCGCGCCCAGGAATTCGCCCGGGCCGCGGATGTCCAGATCGCGCCGGGCGATCTCGAAGCCGTCGTTGGTTTCGGCCATGGCCTTGAGGCGGTCGCGCGCCGTCTCGCCCAGGCGGCCGCTGTCGTTGGTGGAGTACAACAGCACGCAGGCCGATGCCGCAGCGCCCCGCCCCACGCGCCCGCGCAGCTGGTGGAGCTGGCTGAGGCCGAAGCGCTCGGCATGCTCGATCACCATCAGCGAGGCGTTGGGCACGTCCACCCCCACCTCGATCACCGTCGTGCTGACCAGCACCCCCATCTGCCCGCCCTTGAACAGCTCCATCACCGCCTTCTTCTCGGCGCTGGGCATGCGCGAGTGCAGCAGGCCGACCGCCACGCCGGGCAGGGCCTCACTCAGGTCGGCGTGGGTGGCCGTGGCGTTGGACAGGTCCAGCGCCTCGCTCTCTTCGATCAGCGGGCACACCCAGTACACCTGCCGGCCGCCGGCCACCTGCGCGCCGATGCGTTCGATGACTTCGTCCTTGCGGCTGTCGGCGATCAGCTTGGTGACGATGGGGGTGCGGCCGGGCGGCAGCTCGTCGATGGTGGAGACGTCCAGGTCGGCGTAGTAGCTCATGGCCAGCGTGCGCGGGATGGGCGTCGCGCTCATCATCAGCAGGTGCGGCTCCATCGCAACCGTCTGCCCCCACGCTCCGCCGCTGCGCGGGTCACTGCCCCCCGAGGGGGCTGCATCGCCTTGTGGCGGCCCGGCGACGATGCCTGCGCCCAGCTTCTTGCGCAGCGCCAGCCGCTGGGCCACGCCGAAGCGGTGCTGCTCGTCGATCACGGCCAGGGCGAGGTTTCTGAACTGCACCTGGTCCTGGATGACGGCGTGCGTGCCCACGACCAGGGCCGCCTCGCCGCTCTCGACCAGCGCCAGCATGGCCGCGCGCTCCTTCTTTTTCTGACCGCCGGCCAGCCAGGCCACCTTCTTGCCGTGCGCAGCCAGCAGCGGCTCCAGCCAGCCGATGAGCTTGGCGAAGTGCTGCTCGGCCAGGATTTCGGTGGGCGCCATCAGCGCGCACTGCCAGCCCGCGTCCATGCACACGGCGGCCGCCAGGGCGGCCACCACCGTCTTGCCCGAACCCACGTCGCCCTGCAGCAGCCGGTGCATGGGCACGGGCCGCGCCAGGTCGCGGGCGATCTCCTCGCCCACGCGGCGCTGGGCACCGGTCAGGCCGAAGGGCAGCACCGCCAGCAGCTGTTCATGCAGGGGCGCGGGCGCGCCGGCGGCCCGGGGGGGGCGCCCCCGCCCCCCCCGGCGGG
>JAEWPH010000091.1 GCA_023460715.1 Pseudomonadota bacterium
CCCCCTGGCCCCCGCCGGGCGGGGCCGGGGCGGCCCCCTGCGCCAGCTGCGACAGATTGAACTGCTGGCCTTGCGCCCATGCGAGGCTGTCCATGCCGTTCTGCGCGGCCCAGTGCTGCCATTCCTCGAAGGCGCCGGCGCCTTCCCAGGGGCTGCTGTCGTGCAGCAGCCATTCGGCCTGCAGTTGCCGGGGCGAATCCAGGGCAGGCTGCGCTGCCAGGAAAGCCGGGCTCGCGACCGGAATCAGCCACTCGTCCAAAAAAGCGGTGGCACGCAGGTCCTCGTAGCCGCCCAGATCGAAGCGCACGGCGGCCTCGATCCCATCACGCACCATGCGGGTGCGGTCCAGTCGGTGGAATTCGCCGAATACGCGCAGACCCAGATCGGGGTACTGGCGGAAGAAATCGCCCATGCGCGGCGTCAGCCACTGCATGGCGAAGGAGGGCGAACAGCTCAGCGTGGCCGGGGGCGCTTCGCCCGCCAGGCGCATCTGCGCCAGCGTGCCCTCGATGGCCTCGAAGCTCTCGCGCAGCACCACCGACAGCCATTTGCCTTCCGGCGTGGGCACCAGCGTGCGCGGCGTGCGCAGGAACACCGGGCGGCCCAGCCACTGCTCCAGCTGCTTCACCTGTTGGCTGACGGCGCCCTGGGTGATGCACAGCTCGGCTGCGGCACGCGTGAAGCTGCCATGCCGGGCCGCTGCATCAAAACAGCGCAGCCAAGCGAGCAGGGACGGGGAAAGGCGAACATCCATTACTAATACTAATGTTGGCGTCAATATAAATGAGTTGTGCGGACGGCGTCACGCTCGAAGAATGCAGCTTATCGATCGATCACCACCGCATGCCGGACTGCACCGAATCCATGACTTCTACCGCCACCCACCCTGAAGAAAGCCCGACGCTCGCCGCCCTGCGCGGTGCCGAGCCCTGCCTGTGGCTGAACCCCCGTCGCCAGGCAGCGCCGGCCGCACAGCAGCGGGCGCTAGGGGAAACCATTAGTCTGGATGATACGAAAGCCGCGGCGGCCCGCTTTGAACGTTTTGCTCCGCTGCTCGCCCAGCTCTTTCCGGAACTGGCCGACACCCAGGGCGTGATCGAGTCGCCCCTGGTGCCCGCCGCTGCGCTGCAGCCGGACGTGGGCTTGCCGGCAGGGCGGGGTGCGTTGTGGATCAAGGCCGATCACAGCCTGCCGGTGGCAGGTTCCATCAAGGCCCGCGGCGGCATCCATGAAGTGCTGGAGTTCGCCGAGCGGCTGGCGCTGGAGCAGGGACTGCTCACGCCCGCCTCCGGCCCGGAGGAGTACCGGCAGCTGGCCTCGCCCGCCGCGCGGGCCGTGTTCGGCCGCTACCAGGTGGCCGTGGGTTCCACCGGTAACCTGGGCCTGAGCATCGGCGTGGCCGCGTCCGCCCTGGGCTTTCGCGCCGCGGTGCACATGTCGGCCGATGCCAAGGAGTGGAAGAAGGAGCGCCTGCGCCGCCGCGGCGTCGAGGTGGTCGAGCACGCCGGCGACTACGAAAAAGCCGTGGCCGCCGGCCGCACCCAGGCCGAGGCCGATCCGTTCTGCCACTTCGTGGACGATGAGCGCTCCCTGTCGTTGCTGTTGGGCTACAGCGCTGCCGCGCTGCACCTGCGCACGCAGCTGGCCGATGCCGGCATCGCCATCGATGCCGAGCACCCGCTGTTCGTCTACCTGCCCTGCGGTGTGGGCGGCGCGCCGGCCGGCATCGCCTTCGGGCTGCGCCAGCTGCTGGGCCCGCATGTGCATTGCCTGTTTGCCGAGCCGGTCCAGTCGCCCTGTTTCCTGGTGCAGATGCTGGCCGGGGAGGGCGCCCACCCCTCGGTCTACGACCTGGGCCTGAACAACCGCACGGAGGCCGATGGCCTGGCCGTGCCCCGGGCGTCCCTGCTGGCGGCCGCGCTCATGCAGCCGCTGCTGTCCGGCTCTTTCACGGTGCGCGACGAGACCTTGTTCGAGCAGCTGGTGCAGGTGCTGGACGCCACCGGCGCGCGCATCGAACCTTCGGCGGCCGCGGGCTTCAGCGGGCCGGCGATGCTGACCGGCTCCCCGGCCGGCCAGGCCTGGCTGCAGGCGCAGGGCCTGGCGCCGCATCTGGCGCAGGCCACGCACGTCGTCTGGACCACCGGCGGCCTGTTCGTGCCGCCCGAAGAGTACGAACGCTTCGTCGCGCGCGGGCGCGCGCTGCTGCTGCAGGCGCAGGGCCGCTGACCCCGTCGCGCTGCACTTTCCTTTTGTTTTTCACCCCCCGCTAGCTCCCTGGAGATCGCCATGAACCGCAAGATGATGTTGTCCGCACTGCTGTGCGCCATGGGCGCTGCCGCCTTCGCCCCGGCCTTCGCGCAGGACAAGTTTCCGAGCAAGCCCATCACGCTGGTGATCCCTTTCCCGCCCGGTGGCGCCACCGACGTGCTGGGCCGCCTCATCGGCAAGAAGCTGGGCGACAAGCTGGGCCAGAGCGTGGTGATCGACAACCGCGCCGGTGCAGGCACCGTGATCGGCGCCACCTACGTGGCCAAGGCGGCGCCGGACGGCTACACGCTGCTGCTCAGTTCGGGCACGACCTTCACGGTCAACCCGGCCGTGCGCCCCAAGCTGCCGTACGACCCGGTCAAGAGCTTCGAGCCCATCGGCATCGCCGGCCGCACGGGCCTGATCCTGCTGGCCAACAAGAACGTGCCGGTCAATGACGTGAAGCAGTTCGTGAGCACGGTGAAGGCCGCACCGGAGAAGTACTCGTACGGCTCCTTCGGCGCGGGCACCACCTCGCAGTTCGCGGCCGAACTGTTCTTCCACGCCGCCGGCGTGAAGGTGCAGCACGTGCCGTACAAGGGCAGCGCGCCTGCGATGGTCGACCTGATGGGCGGGCAGATCCCGTTCACGGTGGACACCGTTTCCGCCGCCGTGCCCCAGCTCAAGGACGGCAAGATCAAGGCCATCGCCGTCACCTCGGCCAAGCGCTCGCCCCTGCTGCCGACGGTGCCCACGCTGGCCGAAAGCGGCTTTCCCGGCGTGGAGATGGACACCTGGCTGGCGATGATGGCGCCCGCCGGCCTGCCGCCCGCCGTCAAGTCCCACCTCGAACTGGCCCTGGCCCAGGTCGTGTCGGACCCGGAGATGCGTGACAAGATGCTTGCCAACGGCTTCGAGCCGGCCTATGCGTCCTCCAAAGCCGTGAGCGCGCTGATCGAGAAGGAGCTGCCGCTGATGCGCGCCGTCGCCCAGCGGGCCGGCATCACGGCGGACTGAGCGGTGCAGCGCCGTCCTCCGCGTCACGCAGCGTCGATGGCTGCGGTGCCAGACCCGGGCATCCACTATCGAAACAATAGCTGGCTGCGCTTGTCTTGATTGGGATGCAGCCAGTTTTTTGCCTGAACATGAGGAAAGACCAGCGCCACCCGCTATGCTTTTCATAGAGAACCCCTCGCGCCGCGCCGGCCCATTCGGC
>JAEWPH010000092.1 GCA_023460715.1 Pseudomonadota bacterium
CCCCCCGGCCGCGCCGGGGGTTCGGGCCGGAGGGGGGGCGCCGCCGGGCCCGCCGGCCGCCTGCGCCGGTGCGTCAATGCATCAAATTTGATAGCTGTCTGCGCTTGCTGAATAAGCGCTAGAGCCACTTTTTAATCATAAAACCATGTATACCAAGACTTGCCGCACCCTGGCGCGGCTGTGCATGTGGCTGGGCATCATCGGGCTGGTCGCCGTCATCTGCGCGGTGAGCTGGCAGGTGTTCGGCCGCTATGTGCTCAACAACACGCCCACCTGGGCGGAAAGCCTGGCCCTGCTGCTGGTGCTGTACGTGACCATGTTCGGCGTGGCCGTGGGCGTGCGCGACGCCGGCCACATCGGTCTCGAGTCCTTCCTGGTGCTGGCCCCCGATTGGCTGCGCATCAAGATGGAATACCTCATCCACGCGCTGATCCTGGTGTTCGGCCTGGCCATGGCCTGGAATTGCGCCTCGCTGGCCGGCTCCGTTTGGGACTACAAGCTGCCCACGCTCGGCATCTCCGAAGGCTGGAAGTACGTGCCGGCGACCATCGCCGGCGCGCTGATCACGCTGTTTTCCATCGAACACATCATCGCTCTGGCCCAAGGCCGCGAAGTCGAACCTGCCTGGGGCTGAAGTCATGACCGTTCCATTGCTGATCCTGAGCGTGTCGTTCACGCTGTTCCTGCTGCTGGGCGTGCCCGTGGCGTTCTCCATCGGCCTGTCGGCCCTGGCCACCCTGCTGTACGAGGGCCTGCCCCTGGAGGTCGGCTTCCAGCAGATGACCTCGGGCATGGGCGTGTTCTCGTTCCTGGCCATTCCGTTCTTCATCTTCGCCGGTGAGCTGATGCTGTACGGCGGCATTGCCGACCGCATCGTCAACTTCGCGCGCAACCTCATCGGCCATGTGCGCGGGGGGCTGGGCATGTCCAACGTGGTGGCCTGTACGCTGTTCGGCGGCGTCTCGGGCTCGCCGGTGGCCGACGTGTCCGCCATGGGCGCGGTGATGATCCCGATGATGAAGAAGGAGGGCTACCACGCCGACTACGCGGTCAACGTGACCACGCATGCGGCCCTGGTCGGGGCGCTCATGCCCACCAGCCACAACATCATCATCTACGCGCTGGCCGCAGGCGGAAAGGTGTCGATCGCGGCGCTGATCCTGGCCGCGCTGGTGCCGGCGCTGGTGCTGACCATCTCCAACCTGGTGGCGGCCTACGCCGTGGCCGTGAAGCGCGGCTACCCCAAGGGCACGTTCCCCGGCTGGGACATCGTGGCGCGCTCGTTCGCCGCGGCACTGCCGGGGCTGTTCGTGGTGGTGCTCATCCTGGGCGGCATCCTGTCGGGCATCTTCACGGCGACCGAATCGGCGGCCGTGGCGGTGCTGTACGCGCTGGGGCTCACGATCTTTCTGTACAAGTCGCTCAAGTGGGAGCACTTCATCAAGGCGGCCTCCAAGGCCGTGCGCACCACGGGCGTGATCCTGCTGCTGATCGGCATCTCCAGCACCTTCGGCTACCTCATCAGCCTGTACGGCGTGGCCGAGCTGACAGGCAAGATGCTGGCCGAAGTGACGACCACGCCCTGGATGGTGTTCCTGCTGATCAACATCATCCTGTTCGTGCTGGGCACGTTCCTGGACATGGCCGCCACCATCCTGCTGTGCACGCCCATCTTCCTGCCCATCGCGCAGGAGTACGGCATGACCTCGGTGCAGTTCGGCATCGTCATGCTCATCAACTGCGCGCTGGGGCTGAACACCCCGCCGGTGGGCACCACGCAGTTCGTGGGGTGCGCGATCGGGGGCGTATCGGTCGGCACGGTGATGCGCACCATCTGGCCGTTCTACGGGGCGCTGATCTTCGCGCTGGGGCTGGTGACCTTCGTGCCGGCCTTCTCCACCTGGCTGCCCAGCCTCTTCATGGTCGTCAAATGACAGCTACGCGCTGAGAAAGTGGGTTTTCCATGACCGCTCGTTTCCTCCTCAAGACCCTCGTGCCCGTGGCCGCCGCCGCGGCGCTGCTGGTGGCCTGCGGCAGCACCGGCACGCAGCCCTCCACCTGGGTGTATGTGTCCAACGCCGACAGCCAGGACCTGTCGGTCTACCAGCTCGACCATGCGGCCGGCGCGCTGCGCCATGCCGACACGGTGCCGCTGGGCGGCCAGGCCATGCCCATGGCCGTGTCGCCCGACAAGCGCACGCTGTACGTGGCACTGCGCTCGCAGCCGTACCGCGTGGTCAGCCTGGCCATCGACCCGGAGAACGGCCGGCTGCGCAAACTGGGCGAGTCCCCCCTGGCCGACAGCATGGCCAACATCGACACCGATGCGACGGGCCGCTGGCTGTTCGCCGCCTCGTACGGCGGCAACAAGATCACGGTCAACCGCATCGGCGTGGACGGCCAGGCCGGCCCCGTGGTGCAAAGCATTCCGACCTCGCCCAACGCGCACGCCATCCATGCCGACGCGGCCAACCGCTACGTGTTCGCCACCAGCCTGGGGGGCGACAACCTCTCCAGCTGGCGGTTCAACCCCGACACCGGCCAGCTGACCGCCAACGACCCGGCCCTGACGTCGATCACGCCCGCCAAGGCCGGCCCGCGCCACTTCACCTGGGACAAGGCCCAGCGCCGCATGTACCTGCTCAACGAGCTGGACGCGAGCGTGCATGTGCTGGAGTACGACGCGGCGCGCGGCACGCTGCGCGATCTGCAGCGGCTGAGCACGCTGCCTGCCGGCTTCACCGGCAAGCCCTGGGCGGCAGACCTGCACCTGTCGCCTGATGGCCGCACGCTGTACACGTCGGAACGCACGTCCAGCACGCTGTCGGCCTTCCGCGTGGATGCGGCGAGCGGGCAGCTGCAACTGCTGGCCCAGGTGCCCACCGAGAAGACGCCGCGCGGCTTCGCCGTGGACAGTTCGGGACGCTTCCTGATCGCCGCGGGCCAGGAGTCGCACAGCGTGTCCGTGCACCCCATCGATCCCGCCACGGGCGTGCCGGGCACGCCGCAGCGCTTCCCTGCGGGCAAGAACCCCAACTGGGTCGAAATCGTCGATCTGCCTTGAACGTGCGTTGACCCAAGCGGGGCGGACCGCCATCGCCCCGCCGGCGCAGCGCTTGCTGACAACGTTGCCACCCGGGTGGCCCCCGCGCCCTTCGCGTGGCCCATCCATGAACCAGAGGAGACCCTCCATGCCCCATGCTGACGCCCCCCAGACCCCCGCCGGCGCTGCTTCGCGCCGCCGCTTCATGGCCGGCGCCCTGGCCGCCACCGCCACGGGCGTGGCCCAGGCCCAGGCGTTCGACTTCAAGCCGAACCAGCGCTACCCCGACCCGGCCGTGCAGGTGCTGGACCCGTCGTTCGCCAAGTACCGTCTGTTCAGCAGCAGCGTGGAGCAGATCGCCACGGGCCTGCGCTGGGCCGAGGGCCCGGTGTGGGTGGCCGACGGCCGCTACCTGCTGGTGTCCGACATCCCCAACAACCGCATCATGCGGTGGGACGAGACCACGGGCCAGACGGGCGTGTTCCGCAACCCGTCCAACTTCTCCAACGGCCTGGCGCGCGACCGCCAAGGGCGGTTGCTGGCCTGCGAGCACCTGACGCGCCGCGTCACCCGCACCGAGTACGACGGCAGCATCACCGTGCTGGCCGATCGCTTCGAGGGCAAGCGCCTGAACTCGCCCAACGACATCGTCTGCAAGAAGGACGGCTCGATCTGGTTCACCGACCCGCCGTTCGGCATCGGTGGCCACTGGGAGGGCGACAAGGCGCAGTCCGAGCTTCCGCACGCGCTGTACCGCATCGACCCGGACGGCCGCCTGGACCGGGTGATGGAAGCGCGCTTCCCCAACGGCCTGGCCTTCACGCCCGACGAGAAGCAGCTGTACCTGGTGGCCCGCACCGCCGAAGGCCGCCGCCAGCTGCAGCGCTACGACGTGACGGCGCGCGGCGGGCTGGCCAACCCCACGGTCGTGGTCGAAAGCACCACGGGCGCGCTGGACGGCTTCAAGATCGATGAAGACGGCAACATCTGGGCCGGCTGGGGCAGCAACGGCGGGGCCGATTCCGTCGCCGCCGACCTGGACGGCGTGATGGTATTCAACCCCGCAGGCAAGGCCATCGGCCACATCCGCCTGCCCGAACGCTGCGCCAACCTGTGCTTCGGCGGTGCCAAGAACAACCGGCTGTTCATGGCCAGCAGCCACTCGATCTATGCGCTGTACGTCGAGGTGCGCGGGGCCGTCTGAACCCGCTACCCGCCATCCGCTGCGCCGCAAGCCGGCCTCGCTCGTCTGCGAGCGCAGCCGGGGCTGGCGGCCGGCACCTGCAGCCACCCCGAATTCTTTTTCCCTTTTCTTTTCTTTCACATCTCAGGAGACATCCACCATGCAACGCAGATCCCTCATCGGCACCGCCGTGCTCGCCGCCACCGGAGCCCTCTGGGCGCTGCCGGCGGCCGCGCAGGGCGCCTGGCCGACGGGCAAGACCGTTACCTACCTGGTGCCGTTCGCCGCGGGCGGCACCACCGATACGCTGGGCCGCCTCATCAGCCAGCAGCTCGGTCCGGTGCTGGGCACCACGGTGGTGGTAGACAACAAGGGCGGGGCCGGCGGCAGCGTGGGGTCTGAGATCGCCTCGCGCGCCGCACCGGACGGCTACACGCTGCTGGGCGGCACCATCAGCTCGCACGCCATCAACGTGAGCCTGTACCCCAAGCTGGGCTACGACCCGATCAAGTCCTTCGCGCCCGTGACGCTGATCGGCACCAACCCCGTGGTGCTGGTGGTGGCCGCCAGCAGTCCCTACAAGACGCTGCAGGACGTGCTGACCGCTGCCAAGAGCCGCCAGGGCGGCCTGTCGTCGGCATCGGCCGGCACGGGCACTTCGCAGCATCTCGCGCTGGAGCTGCTGTCGTACAAGTCGGGCGTGAAGTTCACGCACGTGCCCTACAAGGGCAGCGGCCCGGCCATCCAGGACGTGATCGGCGGCCAAGTGGACATGATGTTCGACACCACCGTGGTGGCGGCCCCGCACATCCAGAGCGGCAAGCTGCGCGCGATCGCCGTCACGTCGGCCAAGCGCCTGTCGTCCATGCCCGATGTGCCCACGGTGGCCGAGTCCGGCGTGGCCAGCCTGAAGGACTTCGAGGTGCAGTCGTGGCAGGCCATCTTCGTGCCGGCCGGCACGCCCGCGCCCATCGTCACGCGCCTGCACGACGAGATCCGCAAGATCCTGGCCCAGCCCGACATGCAAAGCCGCCTGAAGAGCTTCGGCATGGAGCCCGCCGACCTGACCACCGCGCAGATCGCCGCCTTCCAGAAGGCCGAAGTGGAGAAGTGGGCGCAGGTCATCAAGGCGGCCAACATCAAGGTCGACTGACCCGGCCCCGGCCCCGGCCCCGGCCGGCACAGGCGCAGGGGCCATCGGCCCTGGGCGCCTACCGCCGGCACCCCGTTTTGTCCGGAGGTGAATTGCCCGCTGCCGCCACCGTGCGCAGCGGGCTTTTTTGCGTCGGCCCGCAGCTGTGGTTACGCCGGTCCGCAGCCTTCGCCCGGCGTGCACACCAGGGCGGGCGTGGTGCCCGGTGCGGATGCGGCTGCTTCCCGGCGCTGCTCGGCCACCCACTGCGCCAGGTGGTGCTGCCACCGCGCAGGCTGACCGAGCCAAGGCGAGAGGTCCTGCACCTCCAGCGTGCCGTCGGCCGCTTCCAGCACCAGCGTGGGAAAGCCCTGGCCGCCCACCGTGCGCAGCCACTGGCGGCTGCGTGCGATATGCTGCTGCGTGGGCTCGCCCTGCGCCTGGGCCAGGGCCAGGGCGAACGCTGCCGCATCCCAGCCGGCCTCGGCCGCCAGGGCATGCAGCACGTCGCTGTCGGCGATGCGGCGGCCCTGCGCGTAGTGCGCCGTCTGCAGCCGGTGCAGCATGTCCAGCCCGCCGCTGCCGGGGTGCAGGGGTTCGGCGGCCAGCATGGCGGTGATGGGCGGCTCGGAGTCCATGACCGCCGTGGTGTCGCGCAGCAGGCCGTCGAAGTAGGCGGTGCCGAAGGGCTGGCCCGTGAGCGCCGCGATGCGGCGGTCGTGCGGCATCACGTAGTCGCGCCACTGCGGCGTGATGCCGCGCCGCCCGGGGCCGGCCATCATGCCGCCGGCATGCCAGCGCACCGCCAGGCCGGGCACGTGGCGCGCGGCTTCCACCAGCGGCGCGGCGGCGTAGCACCATCCGCACAGCGGGTCGTGGATGTAGTGCAGCGTGGCGCCGCGGGGCAGGGCGATCACTTCGGCCATTGCATTTCTCCCTTGATGACCTTGGCGCTCAGGTCGAGCGAGGCCGATTCGCCCAGCTGCGGGTAGCGGCGCTGCATGGCAGCGACCAGCGCGCGCGAGTCCGCGGCCTGGGCGGCCTCGGCGTCGAAGGCGCGCAGGTAGTCCCGCGTGAACTGCACGGAGGCCGGCGTGTGCGGCAGGCTGCCGTCGGCGTTGGGCAGGTAGTGGCCGGGCACCACCGTGCGGGGCTGCAGCGCATCGATGCCGTCCAGCGTCTGCTGCCAGTACATGCGCTGGGCCGGCGTCTGCGTGTCGGCCACCCACAGGTGAATGTTGGCCGACACCGGCACGCCACCCACCACGGCGCGGATCGAAGGGATCCACAGCACGGTGCGGGCTGGCGTCGGGCCGTCCAGGCCCACCACCTGGAGCTTCTGGCCCTCCAACAGCAGGTGGTCGCCCTTCAGGGGCTGGGGCTCGACCAGCGCCTGCGGCGCGTTCGCCTTGAGGATGGGGCCCCAGTGCGCGACCTTGCCATCGCGCGAGGCGCGGATGGCCGCCAGCGTGGGCGGCGTGGCGACGATTCGGGCCTGCGGGAAGGCCGCATGCACCACGTCCAGCCCGAAGTAGAAGTCCGGGTCGCTGTGGCTGATGTAGATGGTGGTCAGGCGCTTGCCGCTGGCACGGATCTTCTGCACCAGCGCCTCGGCGTCGTTGCGCTGGAACTGCGCATCGATCAGCACGGCGTCGCGCTTTCCGGTGACCAGCACCGAGGTGACCGGGAACAGCGAGGCCGCGCCGGGGTTGAAGACCTCCAGGCGAAGCGGCGGCGCCGCGGCGAAGGCGGGTGCGGCACGCAGGGCCGCCGAGGCGGCGAGGGCGGACAGCAGCAGGGTGCGACGGAACATGGCAGCAGACCTTTCCAGGGGTTTTCGAACGATGGAGCGACTGTAAATTGCACGGATCGATCAAAAAACCCCAGAATTCGGCCTGTTGAATTGCATGGATCGAACAAATCATGGACCGCATCACCGCCGCGCAGGTCTTCGCCAACATCGTGGACAAGGGCAGCCTGGCCGGCGCGGCCGAGGCGCTGGACATGTCGCGCGCCATGGTCACTCGCTACCTGGCCGAGATGGAGGACTGGGCGGGTGCCCGCCTGCTGCACCGGACCACGCGGCGCCTGGGGCTGACTGCCGCGGGCGAGGCCACGCTGGCGCGTTGCCGCGAGCTGCTGGCGCTGGCCGGGCAGATGCCCGCCGCGGCGGACACCCAAGCCGACGAGCCGCGGGGCATGCTGCGCATCGCCTGCTCGCAGTCGCTGGCCGAGGCGAGCTTGGCGCCGCTGGTGGCGCAGTACCTGCGCCGCTACCCGCACACGGCGGTCGACCTGCAGATCAGCAACCGCACGGTGAACCTGGTGGAGGAGCGCATCGACCTGGCCATCCGCATCACCAACGCGCTGGACCCGGGCCTCATCGCCCGGCCGCTGGGCCGCTGCGACTCGGTGGTGTGCGCTGCGCCCGCCTACCTGGCCGCGCGCGGTACGCCGCAGGGCGTGCACGACCTGGCCGTGCACAATTGCCTCACGTATTCGTATTTCGGCCGCAGCCTGTGGCGCTTCGACGATGGGCAGGGCGCGGACGAGGTGCCGGTGGGCGGCAACCTGAGCGCCAACGAGTCCGTGGTGCTGCTGCACGCCACGCTGGCGGGCGCCGGCATCAGCCTGCAGCCGGTGTACTCGGCCGCGCCCTACATCGCGTCCGGCCAGCTGGTGGCGCTGCTGCCGGGACGGCAGCCCACCGCCATGGGCATCTACGGCCTCTACGCCTCGCGCGAGCGGCTGCCGGCCACGCTGCGCAGCATGCTGGACTTTCTGGCCCAGGCCTGGGGCGAGGCCGCGCCCGGGCAGGCACCCGGCGCATCATTTGCTATGGTTTGAGTAGCTGCTTGCGCTTGATGCATAAGCGCTGGAGGCCATTTTTGCTCAAAGTCTGCGGCGGCTACAGGAACTGTGCCCGCAGGCCGACCATGATGCGCCGCCCCGCTGCCGGCTCGAAGAACCGCTGGTTGCCGTCGTTCACGATGAGCGAGCCCGCATAGCGCCGGTCGAAGAGGTTGTCGAGCCGCGCCCACAGCTGCCAGCGCGGGGCGCTGCCTGCGTCCTTGCCGCCGCCTGTCTGGCCGCCGCTGGCAGGCCCCCGCAGCGTGTAGCCCGCGCGCAAGCCCACCACGGCAAAGCCCGGGGCGGACTCGGTGTTGCGGTCGTCGGCAAACACCTTGCCCGACAGGTCCACGCTGGCGCCCAGCTGCCACGCCGCCGTGGGGGCGTAATCCAGCGCCAGCTGGGCCACATGGCGGGCCGTGCCCGGCAGGCGGTTGCCGGCGGGCACCTGTGCGCCGCCGGCGCCGGTGTAGGCGCTGCCGAAGAAGGCGTCCAGATAGGTGTAGGCGGCGCGCGGCGTCCAGGCGCCGGCCTGCGCGCTCCAGGCCAGCTCCAGGCCGCGGCGGCGCACGTTGTCGGCGTTCTGGAACACGGTACGTCCGTTGACGGTGGCCGCGGGCACGATCTCGCCGCGGCTGCGTGCGTCGAACCACGCCACGTCCAGCCGCTGCGGCACACCCTGCCACGTGCCTTGCCACTTGGCGCCCAGCTCCCACTGCCGGCTGCGCGAGGCGCCCAGCGCGTAGTTGGGGCCGGTGTTGCCGGCGCTGTAGGCCATCTCGGCCAGCGTGGGCGTTTCGAATCCGCGGCCCACGTTGGCGTACAGGTTCAATTGCTCGGTCGCGGCCCAGACGAGGCCCAGTGCCGGACTGGTCTGGCGCCAGCTGCGGCTGCCGCTGTCGTCGGGGTTGGCGGCGGTGATGTAGCGGTCGTCCACCTCGGCGCGCACGCGGCTGGCGCGCAGGCCGGCCACGGCGCGCAGGGTGGGGGCGATCCAGGCGTCCACCTGGGCGAACAGGTCGGTGTTGCCGGCCTGGTCGCGCTCGTTGCGGCGCAGATCGCCCGCCGTGCCGTTGTTGTTGACCAGGCCCTGGCGCCGCTCGGCCAGGCGGTCGGCATCGAGGCCCACCGTCCAGGTCAGCGGCAGGCCCGAGGGCATGCGCGTGGCGTGCGTCCAGGCCACGCCCAGGCCGTAGTAGTCACGGTCCAGGTCGACCACGCCACCGGCGCTGTTGGCCGCGGCGCCGCTGAAAGACAGGTACTGCCGCAGGTCGCGCGTGCCGCCATAGGCGCGCACCCGCACGCTGTCGGCCGGGTTGAATTGGTGCTCCAGCACCACGCCCACCTGGTTCTGCGCCACCGACTTGCGCGTGTCGAAGGCGTCGGCCACGCTGGCGGCCTGGCGCGGGTTGGCGTTGAACTGGGCACGGTTCAGGCCCAGCGGGTCCTGCGCCTTGGGCTGGTCGTACAGGTTCACCAGTGCGGTGATCTTCGTTTCGGCGCTGGGGCGGGCCACCAGCTTGCCGTTGAGGTGCACCCGCCGCGCAGCACTGTGGTCGCGCCAGCCGTCGGTCTCGAACTGCGACACATCGATCAGCCCGCCCAGCGTGCGGTCGCCGAAGTCGAGCGAGGCATCCAGCAGCCGCTGGCCGGACGAGCCCGCCGCCACGCCCACCTGGGCGCCGCTCAGGCCGCCCGTGCCTTCGCGCGGCTCGCGCGTCGTCACCTGCAGCACGCCGCCGGCGGCGTTGCCGTAGAGCTGCGCCAGCGGGCCGCGCAGCACGTCCACCTGCGCGGCGGACTGCAGCTGTGCGGTGGCGGCCTGGCCCTGGCCGTCGGGCATGGTGGCGGGGATGCCGTCCACCAGGATGCGCACGCCGCGCACGCCGAAGGTGGAACGCGCCCCGAAGCCGCGCACGGCGATCTGCAGATCCTGCGCGTAGTTGCCCCGGTCCAGCGCCACCACGCCGGCCTGGCCGGCCAGCAGTTCCGACAGATTGACCAATGGCGTGGGGGCGGTGAAACCGTCCACCGGCACACTGGTGTGGCTGGCGGCGGCGTCGAAGCGGCGCTGGGCCTCGGCGCTGCCTTGCACCTGCACGGCCGGCAGGACGCCGCCGTCGCCGGCCGCGGCGGCTGCGGACGTCACCGTGGCAGCATCGTCGCTTTGTGCGGCGGCGGGCAAGGCGGTGGCACCGGCGGCCGCCAGCGCCCAGCTGTAGAGCAGCGCGGTACGAAAGGGGGGGCGGAGGAGATTGCGGTGGGCGCGTGGCGCTGGGGGCAGGGGCCGCGCGCAGGCGGCAGGCGCAGCCGGGGCGCTGGTGGTGGTCTGGAACATGGGGGCGCAGGGTATCGCAACCGCGTGGGCCGCGCTGTCAGCCGATCACCCGCGGGCAGGGAACGCCTGCCTCCTACGCAGAGCGGCGTACCACTTTTGCCATACTCCGCAGGCCCGCGGCCCCGCCCGCCCCCTCACCCTCATTCACCCCTTCGCACACCATGAGCAATCTGCCCGACCGCTGGCGCAAGCCGCCCCAACGCGCCGCCGGCGTGGAAGACGCGCAGGAGGCCGGCTCCCGCCGCACCCGTGCCTTCGCGCGCACAGGCACGCTGGGCATCCTGGCCTTCTGGCTGGTGGTGATGGGCGCGCTCTACCTGGCCATGCAGCACTGGCAGCGGCCTGCCGCCAGCCAGGTGCAGGCCGATGGCGCGCTGGTCATTCCGCGCCACCGCGACGGGCACTTCCGCGTGTCCGGCAGCATCAACGGCCAGCCGGTGAACTTCCTGGTGGACACGGGCGCCAGCCTGGTCAGCGTGACCGACGCGCTGGCCCGCAAGGCCGGCCTGTCGGGCGGCGAGCGCACCACTTTCCGCACGGCCAACGGCACGCGCGAGGGCTGGGTCACCACGGCCGACTCGGTGGCCGTGCGCTCACTGGTGGTCTCCGGCCTGCGCGTGGGCACCGGCTACACCGGCGACGAGGACGGCGACGCCCTGCTGGGCCAGAACTTCCTGCGGCACTTCGATGTGGAGATCAAGAGCGACCGGATGGTGCTGCACCCGCGATAAGAGCGTGGATGCGCATATTTGGTAAAATTAAGTCATTGTTTTAATTGGATTTTCGGTATAAATTCAAATTATTGGAAAAATACCGAAATGCAGGATCTGAATGCCGCTGCCGCGCGGCAGTACATCGATGCCGTCGCCACCTTTGAGGCCTGGGAAGAGGCCCAGCAGGAGGCTGCGCAACTGCGTGGCGGCATGTACTGGCATGCAGGGCCGGCATCGTCGCCGGAAACCCGCTATCTTGTCCGCACCACGTCTTCGGGGGGCGAAACCAGTCTGGGTGCGATCAGCCCCGAAAACGAAGCCATCTACGAGCGTTTCATGCAACGCAAGAAGGACAGCGCGGAGCGTATGGCAGGCCTCAAGGCCGCATTGGAACAGCACCGGCGGTTGAACCGGGCGCTGCGCGTGGGCCGGGTCGATCCATTGGTGACCAGCCTTCTGGCGCGCCTGTCGGACACCCGGCTCAGCCCCCACTTTCGCGTGGTCGGCACGCACGCGCTGTATGCGTACGAGGCGGCAGCGGGCGTGCGGCTGGACTCGGACGCACTGGCCACCCGCGATATCGACCTGCTGTGGGACACGCGCAAGCGGATCCAGTTCGCCACCCAACTGGCGCGTGTCGACAGCTCCATGCTGGGTGTTCTCAAGAAGGTGGATCGCAGTTTCCGCATTCGCAGAAGCCAGCAATACACCGCCGTCAACAGCGACGGCTTTGAAGTAGACATCATCCGCCGCGTACGTACAGCGGATGACCCGCAACCCATCAAGCTGAGCGAGGACGATGAAGACTTCTGGGTCGCCCAGGCCCGCCGCGCCAGCGTGTTGCTCGACTCTCCGGGCTTTTCTGCCATCGTCGTGGCGACCAATGGCAGCATGGCGCGCATGAACACTGTCGACCCCGCCACGTTTGTCCAGTTCAAACGCTGGATGGCTACCCAAAGGGACCGCGATCCGCTCAAGCGGCGGCGGGACGTCCTGCAGGCGGATGCCGTGCAGCAACTGCTGGACGGCTATCTGCCTTGAAGAGCCTGCGCCCGGCTTGTTCCCGGGCGGCCTTGTTCCGACCCGTTGCAGGACGGCAAATACCGGGCTTCGCGAGGCCTTCCCTTCGGGTTGCGATGCCCA
>JAEWPH010000093.1 GCA_023460715.1 Pseudomonadota bacterium
GCGCGGTGCGTAGTGGATAGCTCGGCTATCCACAAGCGCCGCAACGCCGCAGACCGCCCGCAAACGCCACTGCCCGAAGGGTTGGAGCGAAATCGGGCGATTGAACGCCTTGAATGCTTGCATGGGCATGAGCCCATGCGGCGCATCCGAAGCGTCCACTCATCCCGATTGCGCTTCAACGCGACCCCTGCGAGATCGTTAACACGTTCTTAGGGCGGCGTTTCGACGAAGAACGGCGTGCCCTGCCCCGCCGTACCGTTGCTGCCCCGCGGCACGACCACACCGCGCTGCACGGGTGCGGTGGTCACGCCGCCATCGCCCTGCTGGGCGGGCGGGGGCGCTGCCCCACCCAGCGGGGACGGCACCACCACCCCGGGCACCGGCTGCGCGGGCGCGGGCGATGGCTGCGACGGTGCGGGCAGCGGGGCTGGTGGCTGCGTTGCGGCCGGTGTGTCCGGAAGTTCGTCGTAGGTGACGGGAGGCAGCGCCTGCACGCGCGGCGTGACGTTCTCCAGCGGCACTAGGGGGGCCTCGGTGATTTCGGGCCTTTCCGCGCTGGCCGGGGCCGACGCGGCGGGCGTGGCCACCGGTGCGCGGCTGCCCGCGCTCGCGCCGGCATCGGCGGTCTCGCCGGTACGGCGGCCGAACAGGTCGTAGACCCAGTTGCGCACGCCGCTCACGGCGCTGCCGACCCAGCTGCGCTCTTCCTCGTCCACGAAGCGCTCGCGGGCGTCGATGGCCTTGGCGCGCAGGGCCTGCTGGAAGAATTCACCCACCATGGGTAAGGCGCTGTGCGCACCCTGGCCCCAGTAGTCGCTGCGCAGGGTGATGCGCCCGTCGTTGAAGCCCGCCCACGCGCCCGCCACCAGCTGGGGATGCATCAGGATGAACCAGCCGTCTGTGTTGTCCTGCGTGGTGCCGGTCTTGCCCGCCACATCCGCGTTGATGCCGTAGCGGCTGCGGATGGCCACGCCCGTGCCCTTGTCGATCACGCCGCGCATGGCGTCGCGCAGCGTCTGCGCCGGTCCCACGTCCATCACGCGCTCCGGCGCGGCCGGGGCGAAGTCTTCCAGCACCTTGCCGTTCTTGTCCTCGATGCGGGTGATGACGATGGGCGCCCGGTAATTGCCGGCACCGGCGATGGTGCCGTAGGAGGCCACCATTTCCTTGAGCGTGACCGGGCTGGTGCCCAGGGCCAGCGAGGGCACCACGTCCAGCTTGGACTCGCGCACGCCCATGGCCCGCGCCAGCTGCGCCACCCGCCCCGGGCCCACCTGCATCATCACCTGGGCGGTGATGGTGTTCTTGGAATACGCCAGCCCGTCGCGCAGCGTCATCGGTTCATCGCTCGGCGGCGTGTTGCCGTCCGTGGGACGCCAGACCTGCTTGCCGCCCAGCGGGATCTCGACCGCCTGGTCGATCAGGGTGTCGGTGGGCTGCATGCCGGCGGCAAACGCCGCGCCGTACACGAAGGGCTTGAAGGTGGAGCCCGGCTGGCGGCGCGCGGCCTGCACATGGTCGAAGGGGTCCTGCGCGAAGTCGCGGCTGCCCACCCAGGCGCGCACCTCGCCCGTGCGCGGATCGATGGCCAGGAAGCCGGCCTGCACGCGCGTCTTCTGCTCGCGCAGCTCGCGCAGGAAGGCCGCGTCGGCCAGCAGCTCCTTGGCGACCTCGTCCGGCGCGCCCCCCTTGGCCACGGCGGCCTCGTAGCGGGCGGATTCACGCACCATCTGCTGCACCAGCGGGCTCTTGGCGCTCCAGGCGTTGCGCGAGGCCCAGGCCGTGTCGGCCACGCCCTGCAGTGCCTTGCCCTGCCGTGCTACGGCCTGGTTGGCGAGCGTCTGCAGGCGGTGGTCGATGGTGGTGCGGATCACCAGGCCATCGGCATACAGGCTGTAGCCGTTGCGGTCGGCCCAGTCGATGAGCTGCTTGCGCAGCTGCTGCGCCAGGTGCGGCGCGGGGCCGGCGGTTTCCACCTGGCGCTCGAAGCGGATGCGCAGCGGCCGCTTGCTGAGCTGCTCGTACTCGGCAGCTTCCAGCTTGCCGCGCTTCTTCATCTGGGACAGCACGGTGTTGCGCCGCGCCTGCGCCCGCTCGGGGTTCAGCACCGGGTTGTAGTACGCCGTGCCCTTGAGCATGCCGATCAGCGTGGCGCTCTCCAGCACGGTGAGCTTGTCGGCGGACTTGTCGAAATACGTGCGCGCCGCCATCTCGATGCCGTAGGCGTTGTAGAGAAACGGCACGGTGTTCAGGTAGGTCTCCAGGATCTCGTCCTTGGAGTACAGCGCCTCGATCTTCAGCGCGGTGATGGCCTCCTTGAGCTTGCGCGTGAGCGTGGGCGCGCGGCCGATCTCTTCAGGGTAAAGGTTGCGCGCCAGCTGCTGCGTGATGGTGGAGCCGCCTTGCTTGTCGCCCCCCAGCGTGCGGACCACGGCCGACAGCGTGCGGCGCCAGTCCATGCCCCAGTGCTCGTAGAAGCGGTGGTCCTCGGTGGCGATGAGCGCATCCACCACGGGCTTGGCGATCTCGTCGAGCGGCACCCACTCGCGGTTGACCCAGCGGTACTCCGCCAGCAGCCGCCCGTCGGCCGACACCAGCTGCGCGGGCTGCTCCATCTTGGCCTTGCGGATGTCGCTGATGCCCGGCGTGAACGGCACCAGCGCCAGGATGTACAGCAGCAGGGCCAGGGCCAGCCCGGCCATCAGCCACAGCAGGCTGTGCAGGGACCACAGGCGCTCCGGGCGGCGCAGCAGGCGCGCCAGCGTGGACCGCAGCGCAACCCCACGGGCCCGCAAGACATCATTCAACGGCATGGAAATACAAGCAAAAAGTGCCGCAAGCGCTTTTGTATAAAGCGCATACAGCTATCAATTCAGGAGTGATCGGCGACCGACCCCAAGGTGGGCCTCGCCGCAGCGCGCCGCCACGGTCAACCTGCGGCACCGCGCGGCGGCGGCGGCGCTGGTGCCTACGGGGTGCGCAGTTATACCGCCAATCCCGCCCGGAGCCGGACAGGGCGTCTGGCTTACCGGCCGTTACCAGGGGAGCCGGTCGCCCCGGTAGGAATGGAAGCTGCCCGATGCCTCGGCCGGCAGGCCGTCCAGCACGCGCAGCAGGTCCGCTGCTGCCTCCGCCGGCGGGCGGCCGATGTCCGCGCCGCCGAAGGGCCTGGACAGCGCCGAGTCCACCGTGCCCGGATGCAGCGCCACCAGCACCGCCTGCGGGTGCGTGCGGGCCACTTCGATGGCCGCCGTCTTGAGCAGCATGTTCAGCGCCGCCTTCGAGGCCCGGTAGCTGTACCAGCCGCCCAGCCGGTTGTCGCCGATGCTGCCGACCTTGGCCGAGAGCACGGCCAGCAGCGCGCGCTCCTTGCGCGGCAGCAGCGGCGCGAAGTGCGCCAGTACCAGGGCCGGACCGAAGGTATTGGTGCGGAAGGTCGCCTCCAACTGCGCGTAGTGCAGTTGGTTCAGGCGCTTCTCCGGCCTGCCGAACGGTCCATGCAGCACACCGGCGGCGTGGACGATGCAGTGCCAGGGCCCCTGCCCCGCCAGCTGCTGCGCCGCGCGGGCGATGGAAGCCTCATCGTCCAGGTCCACCGCCGGATCGGTGCGGCGGCCCAGGCCCAGCGCCCGCCCGCAGCGCGGGTCGGCCTGCAGATGGGCCAGCAGTGCGCCCCCGATGGCGCCCGAAGCGCCGATGACCAAGGCGCGGTAGCCCTGTGGAAGGGATGGCAAGCCCTGCCTCACAGCTGATCGAGCCGGGAGCGCACGGCTGCGGCCTGCGCGCGCAGGGCATCGCGTTGCGCGTCCGGCATCTTGTGCAGCTGGCGATAGACCATGCCCAGCCGCGTGTTGCCGCCGAGGGTGCCCTCATGCCGGGCGAAGAAGTCCCAGTACAGGGCGTTGTAGGGGCAGGCGCGTTCCCCCACCTTGCCCTTCTTGTCATAGTGGCAGCCGCTGCAGTAGTCGCTCATGCGGTCGATGTAGGCCGCGCTGCTCACATAGGGCTTGGTGGCCAGCAGGCCCCCGTCGGCGAACTGGCTCATGCCCACGGTGTTGGGCACCTCCACCCATTCGAAGGCGTCGATGTAGACGCCCAGGTACCAGCGGTGCACGGCCGCGGGATCGAGCCCGGCCAGCAGCGCGAAGTTGCCGATGACCATCAGCCGCTGGATGTGGTGGGCGTGGGCATGCTCCAGCGACTGCCCCACGGCATGCTGCATGCAGCGCATGCGGGTGTCGCCCGACCAGAACCATGGCGGCAGGGGCGCCGTGTGGCCCAGGGCATTGCGCTCTTCGTAGCCGGGCATGTGCGCCCAGTAGATGCCGCGCACATATTCGCGCCAGCCCAGGATCTGGCGGATGAAGCCCTCCACCGCTGCCAGCGGAGCCCGGCCTGCGTGGTAGGCCGCCTGGGCGTGCTGCACCAGCTCGTGCGGGCGCAGCATCTTGGTGTTGAGCGCGAACGACAGCAGCGAGTGGAAGAGCCGTTCGCTGCGGCTGCTCATCGCGTCCTCATACGCGCCGAAGTGCGGCAGCGTGGTAGCGATGAAATGGCTGAGCCAGGCCAGCGCTTCGGCCCGGTTCAAAGGCCAGCGCAGTCGCGCGGCCTGCGGGTTGCCGAAGCTCTGGACGCCGGCGGCCTCGATCGTGGCCCACAGGGCGCTGTGATCGTGGGTGGGCCGGGCATCCGGGGGCAGATCGGGCGTGCCGGGCCAGGGCTTGCGGTTGTCGTGGTCGTAGTTCCACTGGCCGCCTTCCGGATCGCCCGCCGCATCGATCAGCACCTGGTGGCGCTGGCGCATGCCGCGGTAGAAGTGTTCCATCAGCCACTGCTTGCGGCCCTGGAACGCGTCGGCCACCTCGGTGCGGGTGGTATAGAAATGTTCGCTGTCCACGGCCTGCACGTCGAAGGGCTGGTGGGCGGCCCAGGTGCGCAGCTGCTCGTCCAGACGCCATTCGTCCGGGTGCTGGTACTGCAGGGTCTGCGCACCGTAGTGCGCCATCAGCGCAGCCAGATTGGTGGGGATGGATTGCCGGTTGCTCGCATCGTCGATGGCGATGTAGCGCACCCGGTGCCCGGCCGCCTTGAGCTGCCGCGCCAGGTCGCGCATGGCGGCGAAGATCGCCAGGATCTTCTGCGCATGGTGCAACACGTAATCGGTCTCCTGCCGCACTTCCATCAGCACGTAGACGGTGCCTTCGTCCTGCGTGTCGAACCAGGAATGGACGGGGTTGAGCTGGTCGCCCAGCAGCAGGCGCAGCGTGTGGGCACGGCGGGGCGTGGCCGGCCGGTTCATGCGGCCGCCCACATCCGGCGGTAGCTGCCGTCGGGATCGTGCCGCTGGGCCTGCCACACGGGGTCGAAGCGCCGGCCACCGCGCGGGTCCGTGCCGCGCCCGGCGATGTAGAGCCAGTTGCCCTGGTTGCTGTAGGGGTCGTAGTCCACCAGCTGCGAAGCGAACCAGGCCGCGCCGGCACGCCAGTCGCCCCGGAGGTCGTGCACCAGATAGCCCGCCGCCACCTGCCGCAGGCGGTTGCTGAGGTAGCCCGTGCCGGCCAGTTCGCGCATCGCGGCATCCACCAGCGGCTCGCCCGTGCAGCCCAGGCGCCAGCGCTCGAAGGCCTGCGCATCGTGCGGCGCCAGAGGTGGCCCGCTGAGGCCGCGGGCGCGGTACAGCATGACGCCGTGCTGCAGATGGAGCAGACGGAAGTAGTCGCGCCACAGCAGCTCGAAGCCCAGCCAATACGAGCCCTCGCTGGCGCCGTGTTCCTGCTCGAACGCTTTCAGGTCAGCCCAGACCCGCCGCGGCGACAGCGCGCCCGTGGCGAGCCAGGGCGACAGCTTGGACGAGAAATCGCGCCCCGCCAGGCCATCGCGCGTGGTCTTGTAATGGTGTGGCAATCCGCGCGCCAGGTACTGCGCCAGATGCGCCAGGGCAGCGGTCTCGCCGCCACGGCAGGCAGGCGTGGCGTAGGGGAAGGACGAGCGCGGCTCCTGCCCGGCGCTGACGGACGCAGCGCCCACCACATCCGCCTCTGCATCCCGGCCGCTGCCCCGCCCCGCTCCCACGGCCTGCAGCACCGCGGCCGGCAACGGGGGCGGCGCAGGCAGCCGCGCAGGTGCAGGCAATGGTGCTGCCGGGGCGATGCCCGCGCGCTCCACGGCTTGCCGAAAGGGGGTGAACACGCCGGGCAGCCCGGCCACCGGCCAGGGC
>JAEWPH010000094.1 GCA_023460715.1 Pseudomonadota bacterium
GGGCACGCGCCCGCCGCTGCTCATCTTGGCCGCCGATGCCGCCAGCGCCGCGGCGGCCGCCAGCGAGATCCTGCCCGGCGCCGTGGCCAGCGTGCAGTGGGCCCTGGCGGCCGACTGGGCTGCGGCCGGCCTGCCCGTGCAGAGCTCCCCCGGCCAGCCGTCCGATGCGGACGCCATCGACTACCTGTTCTTCGTGCACGACCGCCACGACGGCAACCTGGACGCCGCGCGCCGCTACCTGGCCTGGGAGACGGGCCTCATCGCCCAGTGCGCGCCCGACGAACTGGCGGGCTTTCGCCTGCCGGCGACGCCCTCGCACGACGCCTGAATCGCGGCCGGCCGGCCCCGGATGGAACGGGCCCGGCTGGCGCGCTGGCCGCATAACGATCATCGGAAACGTTTGTTGTCGCATGCCAAGGCGGGGCAGAAGATCAGGGCCTGTTCACCCGTTTCCTTCGTTCGCCTTCCCTCTCTCTGCCCCGTGCAGCTCCACGCCATGCGCCACGCCCCCGCCTCCTTTCGTTCCTCCGCCCTGCCGCTGGCCGGCCTTGTGGCCGCACTGTCCCTGATGGCGGGCACCGCCCACGCCGACGCCACGCTCGACAAGATCAAGCAACGCGGCAAGGTCAGCATCGGCGTGCTGGTCAATGGCGGGCCGTTCGGTTCCATCGACCCCGCCAACCAGCAGCTGGTGGGCTGGAACCCCGAGCTGGCCCGCGCCGTGGCCAAGGGCCTGGGTGTGGAGGCCGACCTGGTGCAGGTGCAGACGGCCACGCGCGTGCAGTTCCTGCAGGCCGGCAAGGTCGATCTGCTGATCGCCTCGATGGAGCTGAACCCCGACCGCGCCGAGATCCTGGGCTACGCGCCCACGCCGTTCTACCGCGTAGGCGGCACGGCTGCGGTGCGCAAGGACAGCGGCATCACGAAGTGGGAAGACCTGCGCGGCAAGCCCGTGTGCGTGTCGCAGGGCAGCAGCTATGCCAAGCCCCTGGCAAGCGATTACGGCGCCACGGTGCAGGGCTTCAAGAGCTCGTCCGATTCGCTGCTGGCACTCAAGGGCGGCAACTGCGTGGCCGCCGTGCACGACAGCACCCTGATCCACCCGCTGCTGCGCACCAACGCCGAGTGGAGCCAGTACGCCGCCCCCATCGCCACCGAACTGCTGCCCGCGCCTTCCGTGGTGTGGACCCGCAAGGGCGAGGCCGACACCATCGCCGCCGTGGACAAGGTGGTGCAGGACTGGCACCGCACCGGCTGGCTGATCGCCACCGAAAAGCGTGTCGGCATCGAGCCGGCCAACCCGCTGCTGCCCGAGCTGCAGGCCCGGTTCAAGGCCGCTACGCAGTGACCTGACGGCGCCGACGTGCCCCGCCCTCCGTCCGGCAGGCCCGCATCGGGCCGGCTGGGCCCTTTCCGAACGGATTCGACCGGATTTCGCATGACCCGCTTCCTCGCACCCCTCACCGCCGCCCTGGCACTGGCCTTGGGCGCCTCAGGTGCCCACGCCGACGCCACGCTCGACAAGATCAAGCAGCGCGGCAAGCTCGCCGTCGGCATCGACGGCGCCAGCCCCCCGTTCGGCGTGCTCGACCCGGCTACCGGCAAGACCGGCGGCTACCAGACCGAGCTGGCCACCGACCTGGCCAAGCGCCTGGGCGTAACGCTGGAGACCGTTCCCGTCACCGCCAACACGCGCGTGCAGTTCCTGCAGAGCGGCAAGGTGGACCTGCTGATAGCCAACATCCAGTGGACGCAGGAGCGCAGCGAGATCCTCTCGTTCGCGCCCACGCCGTACGACCTGATCGGCGGCGGTGCCCTGGTCGCCAAGGCCAGCGGCATCAGGCGCTGGGAAGACCTGCGCGGCAAGGTGGCCTGCGTGTCGCAGGGCAGCAACTTCGCCAAGCCGCTGGCGGAGACCTACGGCGCGGTGGTCAAGGGCCTGCGCGGCATTCCCGAGTCGCTGCTGGCCCTGAAGGGCGGCACCTGCGCCGCCTCGGTGCACATCCAGCCGGCGCTGTACGAAAAGCTCACCGGTCCCAACGCCGCCGAGTGGAAGGACTTCGAGCTCGGCACGCAGGACCAGCTGATCCCGTCGCCCACCGTGGTGTGGACGCGCCGGGGCGAGGCCGACACGCAGGCCTTCGTGGACAAGGCCATCCAGGACTGGCACCGCTCCGGCTTCCTGCTGAAGACCGCACGCCAGAACGGCGTGCCCGACACCTGGATCGCCGAGCGCCACCAGCGCGCGCTCAAGGGCCAGTTCGACCGCGCACCGTACGACTTCGCCGTGTACGCCGAAGCCCAGGCCGCCGCCGCAGCAGCAGCCACGGAAGGCAAGAAGCCATGAGCCATACCCTGATTCTCCGCACCGCCGCCTCGGCCCTGGCCGCGCTGTGCCTGGCCGCCGCCCTGCCCGCCCATGCCGACGCCACGCTCGACAAGATCCAGCAGCGCGGCAAGCTCGTCGTGGGCGTGATCCTGTCCGGCCCGCCGTTCGGCACCATCGACCCCGTAACGCACAAGCACGTGGGCTACAACGTGCAGCTCTCCGAAGGCGTGGCCAAGGGCCTGGGCGTGGCGGTGGAGACCGTGCAGGTGCAGCCCTCCAACCGCGTTCAGTTCCTGCAGCAGGGCAAGGTGGACATCCTCATCGCCAACATGCAATGGACGCAGGAGCGCAGCGAGATCCTCGGCTTCGTACCCACGCCGTTCGAGGAAGTGGGCGGCGCCGCCATCGCCAAGAAGGGCACCGGCATCAAGGCCTGGGACGACCTGCGCGGCAAGCCCGTGTGCGTTTCGCAGGGCAGCAACTTCACCAAGCCCCTGGCCGATCAGCACGGCGCGCATATCAAGGCCTTTCGGGGACAGCCTGAATCGCTGCTGGCGCTGCGCGGCGGCAACTGCACGGCCGCCGTGCATGTCAGCCCCACGCTGCGCGAGCTGGTGGCCGAGAACCCCGACTGGAAGGACTACGAGATCGTCTCGCCCAGCGACCTGATCCCATCGCCCTCCGTCATCTGGCTGCGCAAGGGCGAAGCCGACACCCAGGCCGCCATCGACCGCATCGTGCAGGACTGGCACCGCACCGGCTGGCTGATCGAGGTGGAGAAGAAGAACGGCATGACGCCTACGCCGCTGCTGTATCAGCTGCACGAGAAATTCAAGAAGACGCCCGCATGAGCGCAGAGACCCGCTTCAGCGCTGACCGCCTGCGCACGCAGACGGCCGCCATCCTGCAGGCCTGGGGCATGCCTGAAGCTCCGGCGCGCACCACGGCCGCGCTGATGGTGGAGACCGACCTGCTGGGCGTGGAATCGCACGGCGTGTCGATGCTGCCGCAGTACGAGGCCATGCACGCCAGCGGTCGGCTGCACCTGGCAGCCACACCCCGCATGCTGCGCGACGGGCCGGCCACCGCCCTGCTGGACGGCGATGCCGGCCTGGGCCATGCCGTGTCGGCACAGGCCATGCAGCTGGCGGTGGCCAAGGCCCGCGCCCTCGGCATTGCGCTGGTGGGCGTGCGCAACTCGCACCACTTCGGCGCTGCCGGCGTGTACGCCCGCATCGCGCAGCGCCAGGGCCTGATCGGCCTGGTGACCAGCTCGGCCCAGGGCATTCTGCTGGTGCCCACGCGCGCGGCCGAGCCGGTGCTGGGCACCAATCCCATCGCCTTCGCCGCGCCCGTGCCCGAGGGCTCGCGCAATGCGGCCTTCGTGCTGGACATGGCCACCACCACGGCGGCAGCCAACCGCGTCAAGGTGAAAGCCCTGCGCGACCAGCCCGTGCCCGCGGGCTGGGTGGTGGAC
>JAEWPH010000095.1 GCA_023460715.1 Pseudomonadota bacterium
GCCCCCGGCCGCCCCCCCCGCCCCGGCGGGCGGGGCGGGCGCACGACAGCCACAAGGGCAGCTATGGCGACGTGGCCGTGGTGGGCGGCGAAGGCCTGCCGGCCCGCGGCATGGGCATGACCGGCGCCGCGCTGCTGGCCGCCAGTGCCGCGCTGCACGCGGGCGCCGGCCGGGTGATGCTATCTCTGCTGGACGGCGGGCTGATGACCCACGACGCGCAGCAGCCCGAATGCATGCTGCGCCGCTTCGATGCCCTGGCGCTGGAAGACCTCACCGTCGTCTGCGGATGCGGTGGCGGCCTGGCCGTGCGCCCCGTGCTGCCCGCCGTGCTCCAGCATGCGGCGCGCCTGGTGCTGGATGCCGACGCCCTCAACGCCGTGGCCGAGGAGCCCGCGTTGCAAGCCCTGCTGCGCGGCCGGTCGCAGCGCGGCCAACCCACCGTGCTGACCCCGCATCCGCTGGAAGCCGCGCGCCTGCTGGGCTGCAGCACGGCGGACATCCAGGCCGACCGGCTGGCGGCAGCGCACGCGCTTGCGCAGCGCTACCGAAGCACGGTGGTCCTCAAGGGTTCGGGCAGCGTGGTGGCCGCGCCGGGCGAAACGCCCCGCATCAACCCCACGGGCAACGCCCGGCTCGCCGCGGGAGGAACCGGCGACGTGCTGGCGGGACTGACCGGCGCGCGCCTGGCGGCCGCGGCGCCGGGAACCCGGGGAGCGTTCGACGCCGCAGTGCATGCCTGCTGGGAGCACGGCCGCGCAGCGGATGCCTGGCCTGATGACCGGGCGCTGACCGCATCGACCCTGGCGCGCGCGCTCCTGCCTGCCTGATGTGAACCGCGCTCACCGCAGGCAAACGCAACCAACGGTAAATCACGTCACAACACCGCTGTTTCAGACAATGTCTGACAGTTTCTGTCAGGTGGAGTGGTTGTAATCGAGGCATCCACCCACCGGGCTCGCGCCCTCACCACCGCCGCCGAAGGACCTGCCATGAAACGCCAACTCCGCCCCGGAACCCGCGCGTTTGCAGCGTTTACCGTCACCGTCCTGCTGGCGATCGCAGCCACGGCCATGACGTTGGTGCCCGACGAGGCCGTGCAGGCGGCCGACTCTCTCGTCAATCTTCCAGACCACCTGGACCAGATCCTGCCCGTTGCCTCGTTCGAGTGACGGCATAGATTCCGACCGACCACCCTCCGCGAGTCGCCAATCGTGAGCCGCCTTCGGGCGGCTTTTTCATGGGCGTGCGCCTTCTCCAAGTCAGCGAGGCGCGCCCTGCCGCTCGACCAGATCGATGCGGCGACGCAGCGTTGCCGCCTCGGCAGCATCCCCGGCCTGCTCCGCGCGCTGCGCGCGCAGCAGCAGCCACGCCAGCAAGGGCCGGCGCCAGCCCCGGTCCGACGCGGTGTCGGTCGCGGTGACGGCCAGTGCCGCCGTGGCGCGTCCAGCCTTCGCGGCGGCCCCCACCGCCACCAAGCGAGACAGCGGATCGGCCAGCCCGGCGATCGCCGCAGCATCCAGCGCCGCGGCACGCTGCGGCGCGGGCAGCAGATCGGCAGGGGCCGGCTCCAGGCGGCCGGCCAGGTAGTCGGCATACGCCTGGTCCTGCGGCGTGGCATCGCTGCGCAGCGCCTCGAACGCCGTGCAGGGTTGCAGATCGAGGCTGGCGACCTGGGCCGCGCAGCGCATCAGTTCCAGGCGGGCCAGATGGTCGGGCCGGCCGGTGCGGGCCAGTTCGGCGCGGGCGCGGTTCCATTCCAGGTCGGCCACGCGCGTGTCGCCGGACAGATAGGCTTCGGTGGCCTTCTCGGCCGCGCCGTGGGCATTCATCTGCCACTCGGGCGCCTGGGGTTTGCTGCTGCCGCAGCCGGCCAGCGCCGCGGCCATGCCCACGGCGAGCAGTGACGCACGCAGGCCGGTGCACGGCGAGAAGGGGGGCGGGTTCATGGCAGCTTCAGCTCCGTGTCGCGCGCAAAGGGCCATTTGCGCTGGATGTCGTTGACCAGGCCGTCCACCTTGCGCAGGCTGGACTCGACCTCGGCCCGCAGCGTGCCCAGGTCGGTGGTGGCCTCACGGGCATTGGCGCCGATGGCCTGGGCCTCGGCCAGCACGGCGTCCACCTTGGCCAGGCTTTGCCGCGTGTCCGCCAGCACGCCGTTGAGCTGGACCACGGTGGCGCGCACGTCGGCCACCAGCCCCGCATCGCCCCCCGCGCCGAACACTTGGCGGTCCGCCTTGGCGGCCATGCCGTCGATGCGCGCCAGCAACTGGTTGGTGCGATCGAGCGTGGCGACGATCTTCTTGGCATCGGCCTCGCTGCCCATCAGTACATTCAAGGCGCCACCGGGGCCGTTGAGCCGCTCGGTCAGGGTGCGCACCTGGGCCATGGTGCCCCCCAGGGGGGAATCCTGCGACGTCATCGCGTTCAGGTTGCCCAGCAGCTCGCGGGCCGCGGCCATGAGCTGCGGGATCTCGGCGGTGGCGTCGCCGCGCAGCACCGGACGCTCGGCACCCTCGGCCAGAGGCGGGTCGGTCAGGATGCCGCTGTAGGCCTTGATGGTCGTGCCGCCGACGATGCCACGCACCAGCGTGAACACGCTGGACTCGCGCAGCCAGTGCGCGTCCTTGCGAGGCACGTCGATCAGGATGCGCACATTGCCGTCGGGTGCGAGTTCGATACGGCGCACCCGGCCGATGGGAAAGCCGGAGAACGTCATGTCCATGCCCACCGACACGCCTTCGGAATCGTCCGCCGTCAGCACCAGGCTTTGCGTGGCCTCGAAGGCGCCGCGCGCATAGAGCAGATACAGCGCGGAGCCCAGCACCAGCGCCAGCGTGAACAGCAGCAGCGCCCCCGCCTTGGCATGCAGATGTGCCACGGGGCGCAGCAGGTCCTCGGGCGGCGGAGGCTGGGGGGGCGCGGGGTCTCGGGTGGCGTCGTTCATCGTGGGGTCGGTCGGCGGATTCAGTAGTAGTTGCCCATCAGCGAGGCGATCTCGATCAGCAGCAGCACGGCGAACATGCGGGCCAGGCCGCCGAGTTCGGAATCGGGCTGCATCGCACGCGCCGGCCGGTCGCTCTCATACCAGCCGGCGGCCATGGGGATGAGCGCCACGGCCAGGCTGAAGAAAAGCGTCTTGAGCGCGAACAGCAGCGTGATCTGCGGCGTGAACACCTGGCCGAACATGCGCGTGTAGCCGGGCAACTCGGCCGTGTTGAAACCGTAAACGCCCAGGTAGGCCATCACCAGCGCCACCACGCACGACAGCGCGGCGAGGGTGATGCTGGCGTAGATGCCGGCCACGACGCGGGGCAGCAGCTCGATGCGGATCGGATCGGCGCCCTGGTCGCGCAGCGCCTGCAGCCGGCCGGCCTGCCGCATCAGCGCCAGTTGCGTGCCGTTGGGGATGGTGGCGCGCATGGCCACGAAGAGCGCCGCCGTCAGCGGGATCAGTTCCAGCACCAGCACGCGGATGACCATTTCGAGCGCATAGCGCGACAGGCCGTAGCTCAGCGCCGTCACCACCACGATGCGCGTGATCACCAGGCTGATGAGCGCCGCCAGCACCGTGAAACCCAGCAGGATGGGCGCCGTGTCGCGGTACATGTGGCGCGCCAGCCGCCAGCGCGTGGCATGGCCGTAGCTGGACGGCGACAGCATCAGCACCAGCACGACGGCGCCCAGGTACAGGATGCGCCACCACGCCACCGCCCAGCGCCGGGCGGTGCGCCAGAGGCGGTCGGTCAGCGGGGCGGGACTCAGGCCGGCAATCATGCGGCGATCATAGTGGACGGGGCGCTGGATTCAGTAACAAATAGGCTGGCAGCGCAATGGATACAAGCGCTTTTAGCTCTTAATTACATAGCAACCGCATGGCAGGTGCCACTGCACCCGACGGGATGCACGGCGCACTAGACGTGTCGCTTGGCGGCAGGCGCCGGGGACGAGACAGGCTGCGCGTCTGCGCGCTGGTGCAGCGCCTCGATCACGCGGCAGTGCGCGCCGGCACCGCTGCAGCGCCCGCGCAGCGACAGCAGTTCCTGCTCCAGCGTCTGCAACTCCATCAGGCGGGTGCGCACGTGCTGCAGGTGTTCGTCCAGCGTGTCGCAGGCGGCGTGGTCGGCCTCGGCGCTCGTCGCATCCAGCGCCAGCAGCGTACGCACCTCGTCCAGCGACATGTCCATGGCCCGGCACAGGCGGATGAAGCGCAGCCGGTGCACTTCCTCATCGTTGTACAGCCGGTACTGGTTTCCGGCCCGTGCCTGCACCGGTAGCAGGCCTTCCTTCTCGTAGTAGCGGATGTTGACGGCCGACACGCCGGACAGGCGGGCGGCATCTCCGATACGGTGTTGGGGGCTTTGGACGGACACGGCTTGACCTTCGAGCGACTTCAAGGTTTCCAATCATGGCACAGCAACGCACCGACTGCGCTCACCACCAAAAACAGGGAACACTATGACGGACCACAGCCACCGACACGCGCACGCCGGCCACCCGCACCCCTCCCCCGCGGGCAGCGCCGACACGCCGATCACCGCCGCCTCTCTGCCTGCCGCCATCCCAGCGCGCAGCGGCAAGCCGCGCATCGAGGTGTCGTGCTGCGGCGGCGGGGGCTGCGCGGCGCCTGCCCCGTCTGCCGCGAGGGCAGCCCACGCC
>JAEWPH010000096.1 GCA_023460715.1 Pseudomonadota bacterium
ACCATCTGTTACGGACTGTCGGATTTCGCAGAGGAACTCAATTACGGGGTCGATCTATCAACCATCTGAGGGTGGTATAAGGTTGGTGGGGTGAAGGAGCCCCATCAACCATTAAATCCGGATACCCTAAATAATCTAGCGATTCGCCGTGGCCCATCACGGCTGTGTATCGGGCGACGGTACGCACGACACGCCCTGCGCCAGGGCGGCCGTCCGCTGCGCGGCCAGCGCACGCTGGTAGCCGGGCCGCTCCTGCAGGCGCTGCCAGTAGGCGCGTGTGGCGTCGCCCCACTGGTCGGCCAGGTCCAGGTGCGTGGCCAGCAGCAGCGCGTAGCCCACCGACACATCCGCGGCGGTGAACCGGTCACCGCACAGCCACGGCCCGGTGGCCACGGCGGCCTCCACCGCGCGCAGCCGCGCCAGGAACCAGCGCGTGTAATCGGTCACCACCTGGGGCTGCAGGCGCTCGGGCGTCTCGAAGCGGCCGTAGCGCAGCAGCAGGGTCTGGGGAAAGGTGAGCGTGGCCTCGCCCATGTGCAGCCAGTTCAGATAGGCGCCGTAGGCCGGGTCGCCGGGCGCCACGTCCAGGCCCGCGGCCGGATGCAGTGCGGCCAGGTACTGGCAGATGGCCGCCGACTCGGTCATCCGTACGGCATGGCCGCTGCCTTCGGCGCCGCCGCCGTGCACCAGCAGCGGCACGGTGCCCAGCGGGTTCTCCTGCAGGTAGCTGCGGGCCAGCGCGCGGGGCGGAAAGGGCAGCATGTGCAGGCGGTAGGGCAGCTGCAGTTCTTCCAGCGCCCACAGCGGGCGGAACGAGCGTGCGCTCATGCAGTGGTACAGATCGATCATAGGGCCAGCATAGGCAGCGGCCGGCGCAAATGCTGCCACCGAAGGCGCACATCACGACGGCATGCGCGAGGCGCGGCGGAACTCCGCCGGCGCGCTGCCCGTCCAGCCGCGGAAGGCGCGGATGAAGCTCTTCTCGTTCACGAAGCCCGCCGCCTGGGCCACCTGCTTGATGGGCCGGTCGGTGCGCTGCAGCAGCTCCACCGCGCGGGCGCGGCGCACCTCGTCCTTGAGCGCCTGCAGCGAGGCGCCTTCTTCCTTGAGCTGCCGGTGCAGCGTGCGGGCCGACAGGTGCAGGCGCTCGGCCAGCGCCTCGGCGCTGTGCGGGGCCGACGGATCGGCCGCCAGCGCCTGCCGCACGCGCTGCACCAGCAGCCGGTCGCGCCGGTACTGCAGCACGGTGAGCGGCAACGCGCGCTGCAACATCACGCGCAGCGCGGCCTCGTCGCGCGTGAGGGGCAGGGCGAGGTAGCGCGCATCGAAGGCAATGGCCGCCGCCGGCGCGTGGAACTGCGCGGGCCCGGGAAACATCACCCCGTAGGCATCGGCATGGGCTGGCGGCGCGAACGGAAACTCCGCGCTCTGGAGCGGCAGGCGCGAGTCGATGAACCAGCAGGCCACGCCGTGCAGGTTGCGCAGCACCGAGACGATGCAGAACTCGCGCAGCGTGTCCAGTTCGCGCCGCTCGGTGAGGGTGACGCGGGCGGTGTCGCCCTCCACGGCCAGCTGCAGCAGGATGTCGTCGGTCAGCAGCGCGTGGTGGCGGCACCAGCGCGCCAGCGCCACGCCCAACGTGGGCGAGCTGATGGAGGCGCGGGCCAACATGCCGTAGCTGCCCCAGGGCAGCCGGCGAGAGAACCAGCCCAGGGCTTCGTCGTCCAGCTCGCGCATGGCGCCATCCGACAGCGCCTCCATCTGCCAGGCGGTGATGCGGGCGCCAGACCCGCCTTGCCACTGGCTTGGCGCGATTTGTGCCCGCTGCAGCACGCGCGCCGGGTCCATGCCGCGCTGCCGGTAGGCCTGAACGATGGCGGCCACAAAGGCGCCGGGCGTGGCGGCGACGGCCAGGGGCGGGAGGTCACGGGCAGCGGAAGCGGGAACGGCCATGCAGCCGAGTGTGTCGGCCCGTGGCACAAATTGCAACCGGCCTGGCTTCATCTGGGCGGGGCGCGGGCGTATGCTGTGGCAAAGACCGACGTCCCGGGCCTTCCGCGGGGCGCGGCTGCGTGGCTTGCCGCGCGGCCAGACCAGGAGACACGACATGCACGCTTCTCTCGCACCCGCAACCGCCGCAGGATTGCCGGGCCTGAGCTATGGCCGCGGCGACACGGCCACGCCGCTGATCGAACAGACCCTTGGCGCCTTCTTTGCCGACCAGGTGCGCCAGGGCCCGGACCGGCTGGCGCTGGTCAGCGCACACCAGGGCCTGCGTTACACCTACCGCGAACTGCATGCCGAAGTGCGCCGCCTCGCCAGCGCCTTGCTGGGCCTGGGGCTCGCCCCGGGCGACCGCGTCGGTATCTGGTCGCACAACAACGCCGAGTGGGTGCTGATGCAGTTCGCCACCGCCGAGGTGGGCCTGGTGCTGGTCAACATCAACCCAGCCTACCGCACGGCCGAGGTGGAGTACGCGCTGAACAAGGTCGGCTGCCAGGCGCTGGTGACCATGGCCCGCTTCAAGACCAGCGACTACCTGGGCATGCTGCGCGAACTGGCGCCCGAGCTGGCCGGCAGCGCGCCGGGCCAGCTGCAGGCCGCGCGCCTGCCTGCGCTGAGGACGGTGGTGTGGATCGACGAAGCCGGGCAGGGCGCCGACGAGCCGGGCCTGCTGCGCTTCTCGGACCTGATCGCCCGCGGCAATGCGCAGGACGCGCGCATCGATGCGATAGCCGCCACGCTGAAGAACACCGACCCGATCAACATCCAGTTCACCAGCGGCACGACGGGCTTTCCGAAGGGCGCCACGCTCACGCACCGCAACATCCTGAACAACGGCTTCTTCATCGGCGAGTGCATGCGGCTCACCCCCGAGGACCGGCTGTGCATTCCCGTGCCGCTGTACCACTGCTTCGGCATGGTGCTGGGCAACCTGGCCTGCATCACCCATGGCGCCGCCATCGTCTACCCCAGCGACGGCTTCGACCCGTTGAAGGTGCTGGAGACGGTGCAGGCCGAACGTTGCACCGGCCTGCACGGCGTGCCCACCATGTTCATCGCCGAGCTGGACCATCCGCGCTTTGCCGAGTTCGACCTGTCCACCCTGCGCACCGGCATCATGGCCGGCTCGCCGTGCCCCATCGAGGTGATGAAGCGCGTGGTGCGTGACATGCACCTGTCCGAGATCACCATCGCCTACGGCATGACCGAGACCAGCCCGGTGAGCTGCCAAAGCAGCGCCGATACCCCACTGGAAAAGCGCGTGGCCACCGTGGGCACTGTGCAGCCGCACCTGGAGGTGAAGATCATCCACGCGGAGACGGGCGAGGTCGTTCCCACCGGCACCTCGGGCGAGCTGTGCACGCGCGGCTACTCCGTCATGCACGGCTACTGGGGCGACGAAACCAAGACCCGCGAGGCCATCGACGCCGAGGGCTGGATGCACACCGGCGACCTGGCCACCATGGATGCCGAGGGCTACGTGAACATCGTCGGCCGCATCAAGGACATGGTGATCCGCGGCGGCGAGAACGTGTACCCGCGCGAGATCGAGGAGTTCCTCTACCGCCACCCGCAGGTGCAGGACGTGCAGGTGGTGGGCGTGCCCGACGCGCGCTACGGCGAGGAGCTGTGCGCATGGGTCATCGCCAAGCCCGGCACCCAGCCCACCGAGGACGACATCCGCGCCTTCTGCAAGGGCCAGATCGCGCACTACAAGGTGCCCAGGTACATCCGCTTCGTGGCCGAGTTCCCGATGACCGTCACCGGCAAGATCCAGAAATTCAAGATCCGCGACGCCATGAAAGACCAGCTCGGCCTGCAAGAGAACCAGACCGCCTGAACCGGACAACGCTCTCCTTTCACACCATGATCCTCGAATCCCAACTCAATCCCCGCTCGGCGGAGTTCCTGGCCAACGCCGCTGTCATGCGCAGCGTGGTCGATGACCTGCGTGCCCACATCGAGCGCGTCGCGCAGGGCGGCGGCGAGGCCGCGCGCGCCAAGCACGTGGCCCGCGGCAAGCTGCTGCCGCGCGAGCGCGTCGCCCTGCTGCTGGACCCGGGCACGCCCTTCCTGGAGCTGGCGCCCCTGGCCGCGCTCAACATGTACAACAACGACGCGCCGGGCGCGGGTCTGATCGCCGGCATCGGCCGCGTGGCGGGCACCGACTGCATGATCGTCTGCAACGACGCCACGGTGAAGGGCGGTACCTACTACCCTCTCACGGTGAAGAAGCACCTGCGTGCGCAGGAGGTGGCCGAGCAGAACCACCTGCCGTGCATCTACCTGGTGGACTCGGGCGGCGCCAACCTGCCCAACCAGGACGAGGTCTTCCCCGACCGCGACCACTTCGGCCGCATCTTCTACAACCAGGCGAACATGAGCGCGCAGGGCATCGGCCAGATCGCCGTGGTCATGGGCTCGTGCACGGCCGGCGGCGCCTACGTGCCGGCCATGAGCGACGAATCCATCATCGTCAAGAACCAGGGCACCATCTTCCTGGGCGGCCCGCCGCTGGTGAAGGCCGCCACGGGCGAGGTGGTCAGCGCCGAAGACCTGGGCGGCGGCGATGTGCACACCCGCCTGTCCGGCGTGGTCGACCACCTGGCGCAGAACGACCTGCATGCGCTGCAGTTGGCTCGCAATGCGGTGCGCAATCTGAATAAAAACAAGGCTCCAGCGCCCGCGGATCAAGCGCCGGTTGCTCCTAAATTTGCAGCAGAGGAGCTGTACGGCGTGATCCCCTCCGACGCGCGCAAGCCCTTCGACGTGCGCGAGATCATCGCGCGCATCGTCGACGGCAGCGAGTTCGACGAGTTCAAGGCGCGCTACGGCACCACGCTGGTCACGGGCTTCGCGCGCATCGAAGGCATGGCCGTGGGCATCATCGCCAACAACGGCATCCTGTTCAGCGAATCGGCCTTGAAGGGGGCGCACTTCATCGAGCTGTGCTGCCAGCGCAAGATCCCGCTGGTCTTCCTGCAGAACATCACCGGCTTCATGGTGGGCCGCAAGTACGAGAACGAAGGCATCGCGCGCAACGGCGCCAAGATGGTCACGGCCGTGGCCACCGCCAGCGTGCCCAAATTCACCATCATCATCGGCGGTAGCTTCGGCGCGGGCAACTACGGCATGTGCGGCCGGGCGTATTCGCCCCGCTTCCTCTGGATGTGGCCCAACGCGCGGATCAGTGTCATGGGCGGCGAGCAGGCCGCCAGCGTGCTGGCCACCGTCAAGCGCGACGGCATCGAGGCCAAGGGCGGCCAGTGGAGCGCGGAGGAAGAGGATGCCTTCAAGGCCCCCATCCGCCGCCAGTACGAGGACCAGGGCCACCCGTACTACGCCACCGCGCGCCTGTGGGACGACGGTGTCATCGACCCCGCCGACACGCGCCGCGTGCTGGCGCTGGGGCTGTCGGCCACGCGCAATGCGCCCATCGGCGACACCAAGTTCGGCGTCTTCCGGATGTGACGATGAGCCACCTCCTGAGTCGCTTCGCGCCCTCCCCCTCTCTCGCCTCGCCTCGCTGCGCGAAGCGGGAGGGGGACACCCCCAGCGCGGCGGGGCGGCCCTTGCGCGGGGGCTGCTGGCCTGGGCCACGCCAGTGTCGAGGGCTGTGCGCTGTGCCATGAATCCACCATGAGGGAAAAGCCATGAGTTCACCCAACCTCACCATCACCCAGAGCGGCGCGGTCGCGCGCATCACGCTCACGCAGCCCGAGATCCGCAACGCGTTCAGCGACGAGGTCATCGCCGAGATCACGGCCGCCTTCCTGGACGTGGGCGCGCGCGCCGATGTGCGCGCCGTGGTGCTGGCGGCCGAGGGCACCGCCTTCTGCGCCGGCGCCAACCTGAACTGGATGCGCCGCATGGCCGACTACACCCGGGACGAGAACGTGCAGGACGCCGGCAAGCTGGCCGCAATGCTGCGCGTGATCTACGAATGCCCCAAGCCGACGATCGCCCGCGTGCAGGGCGACGTGTACGCCGGAGGCATGGGCCTGGTGGCGGCCTGCGACATGGCCGTGGCGGTGGAGTCGGCGGGCTTCTGCCTTTCGGAGGTGAAGCTGGGGCTGATTCCGGCCACCATCGGGCCGTATGTCGCCCGTGCCATGGGCGCACGCGCCGCGCACCGCTACTTCCTCACGGGCGAGCGTTTCAGTGCGGCCGAGGCGCTGCGCATCGGCTTCGTGCACGAGGTGGTCGATTTCGAACTGCTGGACGAGACCGTCGACGCCTGGACGCGCACCCTGTCGGCCAACGGCCCTGCGGCCGTGGCGGCCTGCAAGCGCCTGGTGCAGCAGGTGGCCGGGCGCGACATCGACGCGCCGCTGATCGCCGCGACCGTGGAGGCGATCGCCGACATCCGCGCCAGCGACGAAGGCCGGGAGGGCGTGCAGTCCTTCCTCAACAAGCGCAAGCCTTCGTGGCTGCTGCCATGACCCTGCCGCCGCGCCGCTGCCGCGCTCTGCGCCACCATGGGTAGGCCGTATGGAAGCCCTTTGGTCCGACGTCGTCCAATGGCTGCACGCGCTGGGGCTGCATCTGGACGCCGGCACGGCCGCGGCCGTGTCGGACGGCGCGGCGCATGCGACGGCATCGCTGGACCTGCCCGCGCTGATGGCGCTGGCCGCCGCGCTTGGCTGGGCCAGCGGCTTCCGGTTGTATGCCGTGGTGTTCCTCGTGGGGCTGATGGGCGCGGCCGGCTGGCTGCCGTTGCCACCGGGCCTGGCGCTGCTGCAGCACCCGCTGGTGCTGGGTGCGGCCGGATTGATGCTGGTGGTGGAGTTCTTCGCCGACAAGGTGCCCTGGCTGGACAGCGCCTGGGATGCAGTGCATGCCTTCATCCGCGTGCCGGCGGGCGCGCTGCTGGCGGCGGGCGTCTTCGGGGCCGATGCGGGGGCGATGGCCGTCGTTGCGGGGCTTCTGGGCGGATCGCTCTCGGCCACGGCGCTGGCCACCAAGATGACCACGCGGGCGGCGGCCAACACCTCGCCCGAGCCGTTCTCCAACTGGGGCTTGTCCTTCTTCGAAGACGGCCTGGTGGTCGCCGTGGTGTGGCTGGCCACGCAGCACCCGGTGCTGTTCGGCGTGGCCCTGGCGGTGATGCTGGTGCTGTCGGTGCTGGTGCTGGTCGTGCTTTTCAAGTTCCTGCGCGCCGTGCTGCGGCGCGTGTCTTCTCTTTTCTCTGGTTCAGCCAAGGTGGCGTGACATGTTCAAGAAAATACTGATTGCGAATCGTGGCGAGATCGCCTGCCGGGTGGCTGCCACCGCGCGCCGCATGGGCGTGCAGACCGTGGCCGTGTATTCCGACGCGGACGCCGGCGCCAAGCACGTCGCGGCCTGCGACGAGGCCGTGCACATCGGCGGCAGCGCGCCCAAGGACAGCTACCTGCGCTGGGAGCGCATCCTGGAGGCCGCCCGTGCCACCGGCGCCCAGGCCATCCATCCCGGCTACGGTTTCCTGTCGGAGAACGAAGACTTCGCCCAGGCGTGTGCCGATGCGGGCGTGGTCTTCATCGGCCCGCCCCCCTCCGCGATCAAGGACATGGGGCTCAAGGCCGAGTCCAAGCAGCTCATGGAAAAGGCCGGCGTGCCCCTGGTGCCCGGCTACCACGGCGCCGACCAGGACCCGGCGCTGCTGCAGCGCGAGGCCGACCGCATCGGCTACCCGGTGCTCATCAAGGCCAGCGCGGGCGGCGGCGGCAAGGGCATGCGGGCGGTGGAGCGCTCCGAAGATTTCGCGGCAGCGCTCGCCTCGTGCCAGCGGGAGGCCATCAACAGCTTCGGCGACGACGCGGTGCTGGTCGAAAAGTACGTGCAGCGCCCGCGCCACATCGAGATCCAGGTGTTCGGCGACACGCACGGCCAGATCGTCTACCTGTTCGAGCGCGATTGTTCGGTGCAGCGGCGGCACCAGAAGGTGCTGGAGGAAGCCCCGGCGCCCGGCATGACGCCGGAGCTGCGCGCGCGCATGGGCGCCGCCGCCGTGGCCGCCGCGCGGGCCGTGAACTACGTGGGCGCGGGCACGGTGGAATTCATCGTCGAGCAGCCCGGCGGCTACGAGCGGCCCGAAGACATGAAGTTCTTCTTCATGGAGATGAACACCCGCCTGCAGGTGGAGCACCCGGTGACGGAAGCCATCACCGGCCAGGACCTGGTGGAGTGGCAACTGCGTGTGGCCAGCGGCGAGCCGCTGCCCTGCCTGCAGGACCAACTCCGCATCACCGGCCATGCCATCGAGGCGCGCATCTGCGCCGAGAACCCGGACAACAACTTCCTGCCCGCCACCGGCACGCTGCAGGTCTACCGCAAGCCGGCGTGCACCAGCTTCGAACGCGGCACGCCGCGCATCGACGACGGCGCGCGCGAGGGCGATGCCATCAGCCCGTTCTACGACTCCATGATCGCCAAGCTCATCGTGCACGGCGACACCCGCGAGCAGGCCCTGGCGCGTCTGGACGAGGCGCTGGCGCAGACGCACATCGTGGGCCTGGCCACCAACGTGCAGTTCCTGCGCCGGGTCGCCCGCAGCGGCGCCTTTGCGCAGGCGAAGCTGGACACGGCGCTGATCCAGCGCGAGCAGGACCTGCTGTTCCACCAGGAGCCCGTGGGCCTGCCGCTGGCCGCGGCGGCTGCCGTGGCCCACACGCTGGCGCAGGAGCGCGCCACCGAGACCGCCGACCCCTTCAGCCGGCGCGATGGCTGGCTGTCGCTCGGCGTGCAGCGCCGGCCGTTCGCGTTCGATTTTGCCGGCGCGCAGTCGAAGGCCTGGCTGAGCTACCAGCCGCAGGGCGCTTTGGCGCTGG
Organism: Pseudomonadota bacterium; assembly: GCA_023460715.1. Lineage (GTDB taxonomy): Bacteria > Pseudomonadota > Gammaproteobacteria > Burkholderiales > Burkholderiaceae_C > Paracidovorax. Next base: position 8,814 of record JAEWPH010000096.1, read on the forward strand.
CGGTGGGCGAGGGCGACGCGCAGGTGAGCGGGCCGCTGTCCTTCGCGCCGGCGGGCGGAGACGGCGCCATCGACCTGCAGTTCGCCGGGCAGCGCACGCGCGCCACGGTGTATCCGCAGGGCGAGGCGCTGGAAGTCTTCACGCCCGGCGGCGCCACGCGCATCGCGGCCATCGATCTGCTGGCCCATGCGGGCGACACGCAGGCCGAGGGCGGGCGCCTCACGGCCCCCATGCCCGGCAAGGTGGTCTCGTTCGCGGTCAAGGCGGGCGACACCGTGACCAAGGGCCAGCCGCTGGCCGTGATGGAGGCGATGAAGATGGAGCACACCATCGCCGCGCCGGCCGATGGCGTGGTGCAGGAGCTGCTCTACGCCCCCGGCGACCAGGTGACGGAGGGCGCCGAGTTGCTCAAGCTCTCGGCCGCCTGAGGGCGCGGGTTTTCCGGGCGCGGTAGGCTTCACGCATGAACATCACCCTCTGCTGTACCGATACCAAGACCGAACCCTGGCTGGAGGGGCTGCGCGCGGCGCTGCCCGGCGCCTCCGTCACCGTCTGGCAGCCCGGCGCGCCCAAGGCCGATGTGGCCGTCGTGTGGGCGCCGCCGCAGCAGTTTCTGGACGAGCAGCCGGCCTTGCAGGCGATGTTCAACATCGGCGCGGGGGTGGACGCACTGCTGCGCCTGCGCATTCCGGACGGCTGCCGCGTGGTGCGCATCGACGACGGCGGCATGGCCGTGCAGATGGCCGAGTACGTCTGCCATGCCGTGGTGCGGCACTTCCGCGAACTCGACGCCTACGAGGCCGACATGCGCGACGGCCGCTGGGGCTTTCGCAAGCCGCGCACGCGCTCGGATTTCACCGTCGGCGTGATGGGCCTGGGCGTGCTGGGCGAGCGCGTGGCGCAGGCGCTGGCGCACTTCGAGTTTCCGGTGAACGGCTGGAGCCGCACGCCGAAGGCGCTGGAAGGCGTGCGCGGCTTCCACGGGCCGGACGCCTTCAACGACTTTCTGGCTGCCAGCCGGGTGCTGGTGAACCTGCTGCCGCTCACGCCCGAGACCGAAGGCATCATGAACCGCGGCACGCTCTCGCGCCTGCCCCAGGGCGGCTATGTGATCAACGTGGCGCGGGGCGCGCATCTGGTCGAGGAGGACCTGCTCGCGCTGGTGGACAGCGGCCATCTGGCGGGCGCCACGCTCGACGTGTTCCGCACCGAGCCGCTGCCGCCGGGCCACCCGTTCTGGAGCCACCCGAAGATCGTCGCCACGCCGCATACCTCGGCCCGCACGCTGCGCGAGGAGAGCATCGCCCAGATCGTGCGCAAGATCGGCCAGCTGGACCGCGGCGAGCCCGTGGCCGGCACGGTCGACCGGGCGCGCGGCTACTGATGAGACGCCGGCTCCATCGGCGCAGCCGCAGGAGCCGGGCACCGACCCACCCCTGACATTCCCAAGAGAGACAACGCCATGGCCACCTATCCCCGCACAGTCAAGATCGTCGACGTCGGCCCGCGCGACGGCCTGCAGAACGAGAAATCGCCCGTGCCCGCCGAGATCAAGATCGGCCTGGTGCACCGGCTGCAGCAGGCGGGCCTGACGGAGATCGAGGTCACCAGCTACGTGAGTCCGAAATGGGTGCCGCAGATGGCCGACAATCACGCGGTGATGGTCGGCATCGAGCGCCAGCCGGGCGTGCGCTATTCGGTGCTGACGCCCAACCTGAAGGGCTTCGAAGCGGCGGTGGCCGACCGGCCCGACGAGATCGTGGTCTTCGGCTCGGCCAGCGAGGCCTTCAGCCAGAAGAACATCAACTGCAGCATCGCCGAGAGCATCGAACGCTTCGCCCCGGTGGTGGAGGCTGCGCGCGCCGCGGGCATCCACGTGCGCGGCGCCATGAGCTGCACCGTGGGCTGCCCGTACGAAGGCGAGATCGCCCCCGACCGCGTGGCCTACCTGGCGGGCCTGATGAAGGGCATCGGCGTGCAGCACATCGGCGTGGCCGACACCATCGGCGTGGGCACGCCCGTCAAGGTGCAGCGCGCCATCGAGGCCACGCTGCAGCATTACGGCATCGACGACATCTCGGGCCATTTCCACGACACCTACGGGCAGGCGCTGGCCAACACGCTGGCGTCGCTGGAGATGGGCGTCTGGCAGTTCGACACCTCGGTGGCGGGTCTGGGCGGCTGCCCGTATGCCAAAGGCGCGACCGGCAACGTGGCGACCGAGGACGTGGTCTACATGCTGCAGGGCATGGGCATCGACACGGGCATCGACCTCGACAAGCTCATCGACGCCGGCGCCTACATCAGCGATTTCCTGGGGCGCAAGCCCAACTCGCGCGCCGCGACGGCGCTGCTGAACAAGCGCGCGGGCTGAGAGGCGGGGCCGGGCCGTGCGCCTTGGCACGGCCGTGTTCCGTGTGGACGGACCCCCAGCGTCAGCCGCTGTCTGGTCGGCGGCAGGGCAGGCAGCCAGGCCCTAAGATGTGCGCCTTCGCTCTCCCCAGACCCATTCCAGAGGACCGACAACCCATGTGTGGTGCCGAACTCCAAGCCCTTCCCGAGGGCGTGCAGCGCGTGGCTGCCGCCCTGCAGGCCAAGGGCCATCCCCATGCCCCGCGCATGCTCGACAACTCCGCCCGCACGGCCCAGGAAGCGGCCGACGCGCTGGGCATCGCCGTGGGGCAGATCGCCAAGAGCATCATCTTCCGCCGCAAGAGCGATGACGCCGCCGTGCTGGTCATCGCTTCCGGCGATCGGCGCGTGGACGAGAAGAAGGTGGACGCGCTGGTGGGCAAGACCGGCCGGGCCGATGCCGAGTTCGTCAAGGCCAAGACCGGCTTCACCATCGGCGGGGTTTCGCCTGTCGCGCATGCCACGCCGCCCGTGACGCTGATCGACCGGGAGCTGTACCGCTTCGACGTGATCTGGGCCGCGGCCGGGCATCCGCACGGCGTGTTCGAACTGCGACCCCAGGATCTGGAAGCCCTCACGCACGCCCCCGTGGCCGACGTGGTGCTGCCGCCGGCCGTGTAGCCCCTGATGAGTACTATCGATTTAATAGCTGCTCGCGCAGATCAGGTAAGCGCGGAAGGCCATTTTGACTCTCAAAGTCTGGCGCCCGTGCCGTCCCCCTGCATTTCCGTCTGCCGCATGTCGCCTGACCGCAGCCACTGCATCGGCTGCTTCCGCACGCTCGACGAGATCCGCATGTGGTCGCGTGCTGACAGCGGACTGCGCCGCGTGATCTGGGCCGCCGCGCTCGGGCGGGCGGGCGTGGCGCTGCCCGGCGGTCACTGAGACCGGTGGGGCACGCGCCCCCATGGCGTACGGGCCATGGCCCCCGGCGGGGCGCCGTCCCGTGAGCACGACGGCTGGCAGGGTGCCCGGCCGCGGCCCTTGGTGCCCGCCGCGCGGCGCGGTCGTCCGGCCAGCTTGGGAGGAGCGAGCACGCGCGCCATACTCGGACGGTCGTTTCGCTGGGGACCCCGCATGAAGCAGATCACGTTCTACCTGGATTTCGTCTCCCCCTATGCCTGGCTGGCGTTCGAGCAGCTGCCCCAGGCGCTGGAGGGACTGAGCTACCACGTGCGCTACCGCCCGGTGCTGCTGGGCGCGCTGCTGCAGCACCACGGCAACCCCGGCCCGGCCAGTATTCCCCCGAAGCGCGAGTGGACCTACCGCCACGCCAGCTGGCTGGGACATGCGCTGGGCTGCGGGCTCGACATGCCCGCCCAACACCCCTTCAATCCCTTGCCGCTGCTGCGCCTGGCGCTGGCCTGCAGCGACGACGGCAGCATCAACCGCTTCGTGGCGCACGCCGTGCTGCAGCATGTGTGGATCGGTGGGCAGGATGCGCTGGAAGCCTCGCGCCTCGAAGCGCTGCGCGCCCTCCTGGCGGACCAGCTGCGCCCCGACACCGAAGGGACCGGGGCGGCCGCCAAGGCACTGCTGCGCGCCAACACCGACGAGGCGGCGGCCCGCGGCGTGTTCGGCGTGCCCGCCTGGGAAGTGGACGGCCGCCTGTTCTGGGGCGTGGACGGCCTGCCCATGCTGCGCGCGTATCTGACCGGCGATCCGTGGTTCGAGGGCCCCGCCTGGGACGCCGCGCCCCGGGTGCCCGCCAGGCCAGCGAAGGCGTAGACCCACCACCCGTGCGCGGGTTGCCCGCCGGGGCTCAGCCTAGGTTTGATCTGCGCGCAGGGCCAATCGGACGGCCGCGCCGCAGCGCCCTGGCCGCCGCACCGTGCGCCTGGAGCCACATCAAGCCATTCCTCAGGGTTTGTCCCGATCAGTGTTAACCCGGTGCATGGGCGTCGGTGTTTACCCGGCGTCCCACACGGGCGTGGACAGGCCCGCGTACCGGAGGGCCCCTCTTATTCCGTATCAAGAAAACGCGGCTAGGGGTTGCTCCCGGGTTTGTCAGTTGGCCGTAAGAAGCACCGCCACAGGCCGTGCCGGCCCTGTCAGTTTTCGGTCAGACGGCGGCCGGATATTGCGCCGCAGGCACCACAGAGTGCTCCCGCATCCTGGCCTCCGAGGCAACTCGGCCAACCAACTCATGGAGACGAAAACCATGGCTACCAACGTCGCTCCCCGGCCCATGTCGCCGGAAGAAAAGAAGGTGATCTTCGCGTCATCGCTCGGCACCGTGTTCGAGTGGTACGACTTCTATTTGTACGGCTCGCTCGCCGCCATCATCGCCAAGCAGTTCTTCAGCGGGCTCGATGCCGGCTCGGCGTTCATCTTCGCACTGCTCGCCTTCGCCGCCGGCTTCATCGTGCGCCCCTTCGGCGCGCTGGTGTTCGGCCGCCTGGGGGACATGATCGGCCGCAAGTACACCTTCCTGGTCACCATCCTGATCATGGGCCTGTCCACGTTCATCGTGGGTATCCTGCCCACCTACGCCAGCATCGGCGTGGCCGCTCCGGTCATCCTGATCGTCCTGCGCATGCTGCAAGGCCTGGCGCTGGGCGGTGAGTATGGCGGTGCTGCCACCTACGTGGCCGAGCACGCGCCGCACGGCCGTCGCGGTGCCTACACCTCATGGATCCAGACCACCGCCACGCTGGGTCTGTTCCTGTCGCTGCTGGTGATCCTGGGCACGCGGACCGTCATGGGCGAGGAGGCCTTCGGCGACTGGGGCTGGCGCATTCCGTTCCTGGTCTCCATCCTGCTGCTGGGGATCTCGGTGTGGATCCGCCTCTCGCTGTCGGAATCGCCCGCCTTCCAGAAGATGAAGGCCGAGGGCAAGACCTCCAAGGCGCCGCTGGCCGAATCGTTCGGCCAATGGAAGAACCTGAAGATCGTGATCCTGGCGCTGATCGGCCTGACCGCCGGCCAGGCCGTGGTCTGGTACACGGGCCAGTTCTACGCGCTGTTCTTCCTGACGCAGCAACTGAAGGTGGACGCCGTCACGGCCAACCTGCTGATCGCTGCCGCGCTGCTGATCGGCACGCCGTTCTTCATCGTGTTCGGCTCGCTGTCGGACCGCATTGGCCGCAAGCCGATCATCATGCTGGGCTGCATTCTGGCCGTGCTGACGTACTTCCCCGTCTTCAAGGCGCTGACCGAAGCCGCCAACCCGGACCTGGCTGCTGCCCAGGCCAAGAACAAGGTGGTGATCGTGGCGGACCCCGCCGAGTGCTCGTTCCAGTTCAACCCCACGGGTACGGCCAAGTTCACCAGCTCGTGCGACGTCGCCAAGCAAGTGCTGGCAGCCAACTCGGTGAGCTATGAGAACGAAGCCGCTCCCGCCGGCACCCCGGCCGTGATCAAGATCGGCCAGACCGTCATCCCCAGCTACACCAGCAAGGGCCTGCCTGCCGACGAGGCCAAGGCCAAGGACGCAGCGTTCAAGAAGTCGGTGGCCGACACGCTGAAGGCCGACGGCTACCCTGCCAAGGCTGATCCGGCCAAGATGAACAAGGTGATGATGGTCGTCATCCTGACCTACCTGGTTCTGCTGGTCACCATGGTGTACGGCCCGATCGCCGCGATGCTCGTGGAAATGTTCCCCACCCGCATCCGCTACACCTCCATGAGCCTGCCCTACCACATCGGCAACGGCTGGTTCGGCGGCCTGCTGCCGACCATGTCGTTCGCCATCGTGGCCCAGACCGGCAACATGTACAACGGTCTGTGGTACCCCATCATCATCGCGGGCGCGACCGCCATCATCGGCACGCTGTTCATCCGCGAGACGAAGGACGTGGATATCTACGCGAACGATTGAGTGCAAGGGATGCACTGAAAAAGGACGCCGCCGCACCTTGCTGGGGATTCCTGGCCAAAGTGTGGCGGCGGAGCATCACGAACGTTATCAAAACGACACAGAAGTCTGTTATTTCAATAGTTACACCTAGAATTTGTCCAGTAGATGCACAAGAGCCCAAGGTTCTTACAGAGGACTGCAAGCGGTGTCTACCTCACCCGATGGACAAAAGCATTTAAGGAAATCACATGCAAAAAACCAATCGTTTGCTCATCGCAACGCTTGCTCTCCTGGGCACCTCCGCAGCTTTCGCACAAAGCAGCGTCACCATCTACGGTCGCGTCAACACCACCGTCGAGCGTTCCAAGGTCGGCGATCTGGAGCAGACCGGCGTCAACAACAACGCTTCCCGTATCGGCTTCAAGGGCGTGGAAGATCTGGGCGGCGGCCTGAAGGCTGGCTTCCAGCTGGAAAGCGGCTTCGACAGCTCGAGCGGTCTGGGTTCCGGCACCGGTGGCGGCATCAACTTCCGTCGTCAAAGCGAAGTGAACCTGGCCGGTGGCTTCGGTATGGTCCGTCTGGGCACCTGGACGCCTGAGTCCTACTACGCCGTGGCCGACTACGGTGTGCAAGACCAGCCCAACCACGACACCGGCAACTTCGCCAACCAGCTGTACGTGTCCGTGGCTCCCTCCGCGAACAAGGTGGCCTACCGCACGCCCCAACTGGGCGGCTTCTGGGCTGAAGCGGCAGTCGGCGCACACGAGCGTGTCGCTCAAGGCGTGCCCTTCACGACCCTGGCTGTGACCAAGAACGCCTACGACCTGGCCCTGAACTGGGAAGGCGGCCCCCTGGCTCTGGGTGGCGGCTACTCCAAGCTGGGCGACAACTGGGACGCCGGCCTGCGCGCCCACTACACCGTTGGCGCCGTGCAAGTGGCAGCCTACTACCAGCGTAACGACTACGACCAGATCGGCACCCGCAACTCCGCTGGCGTTGCTGCTCAGTACGCCTTCGGCGCTTCGGAGCTGGTTGCCAACTACATCTGGGCTGGCAAGTGGAGCGAAATCGCTAACTCCGGCGCTCAACAGCTGATCCTGGGTTACAACTACAACCTGAGCAAGCGCACCAAGGTGTACGGCGCCTACACGTTCGTGAAGAACAAGTCGGCCGCCAACTACGCTTACGGCTTCGTGAACGGCACCACCGGTGCTGGCGCCGATCCCCGTACCTTCGGCGTGGGTGTTCGCCACAACTTCTAATTGCCGCTGTCGTGGGCGTGAGCCCACGTGCATTGCGTAGGCAATCGAGCCCCACACCCGCAAGGGCGTGGGGCTTTTTTTCAACTGTTCAATTCAAATCCAGGAGACAAAAGCATGTGGAAAATCGTCGTAGGCTTCGTTCTGTTCGCCGCCCTGTCGCTGTTCGTCATCATGAAGGCCGGGGACAAGGTGGATATGAGTGGAGAGAAGCACGGTGCGGACGCCGTCCATGTGCCTGAGGCTCCTGCTTCGTCCGTCGCCGTACCGGTGACGCCCGCTGCGTCCACCGCCAGCCAGCCCCAGTAAGCTGGAACTTCCGTCGCGGCGGCTGCTGCCGCTGCTGAAAGCCGATGGCGCCGAGCCCGCATTGCGCGGGCTTTTTTGTTTGCGTTTCCCGTCGGGTCCTTCTGCTTGCTGGGGAAGCGAGCCTCCCGGGTGCGAACCATGAGCGCCGGTGCCAGGCAGCCCCCGCTGTGTGCGGCTGCAGGTGGACGGACGGGCAGGCATGCAGCGGCAGGCGCCGCCGGGCTTTTATCGGGGCCGCTCATATGGCGGAGCTGGGACGTCCCCGGGCTTTTCTGTTTCGCAACGATTGCGGAGGAGCGAGGCCGCATTTCACGCGGGCCCTCGGGAAGATGGGAGCGGGCTTGGCTGATGATGCTGGCGTGGGCTGAGCGCCGAACGGGCTCTGCCGAGGGATGTGCTGTCGCAGGAGCGAATCAGACGTCGCTGGAAGCCTGTCCGGTCCGGTCGCCTCACAGCGGGGCGGGGATGTCCCGCCCCGAGGCCCGAGCCCCGTGCCCGGGCGCCGGCCGCCCGGATGCCGGGCTACGGCTGGGCGGTCAGCGGCGGAATTTGCCGTCGGTACCGATGATGGACAGGTCGGTGTAGTCCAGGCCCGAATGGTCTTCGGGGCTGAAGGACACTTCCAGACCGCCGAGGTCGAACTTCTGGATGCTTTCCAGTGCGGCCTGGACCTTGTCGCGGCCGGGCTTGGGACCCGCGCGGCGCAGGCCCTCGACCAGCACCTTGGCGGCCGCGAAGCCCTCCAGCATGGCGGGGCTGATCTCCTGCTGCTGCGCGTTGGCCAACTCCTGGGCCTCGCGCACCATCGGCAGGTTGGTGGCCCGCTCGTTGGGGAATACCTGGGTGACGATCACGCCCCGGGCATTGCTGCCCAGGCTCTTCACGAAACCGGCCGATGCGTTGTGCGAGAAGGTCACGACCTGGGCGGTGGAGCCGGCGGCGCGCAGCGCGTTGTAGCCCTGCACCGTGGCGGCGCTGGAGGCGATCATGATGACGGCCTGCGGGTTGGCCAGCGCGATCCGGGGGGCAATGGTGGAGAAGTCGGGCTTGGCCCGGTCGAACTTCTCATGCGCCACGGGTGTCAGCTTGGCCGCCTGCAGTCCCTTCTGCACGCCGATGAGCACGTCCGCGCCGAAGCTGTCGTCCGTCTGCACGATCGCCAGGCGGCTCACGCCCAGGGACGCCAGGTAGCCAATGGCCTTTTCTGCCTCGCGCTGGTAGGGCGCGCGCACGTTGAACACATGGCGGCGCACGGGCCGGTGCAGCGACATCGCTCCGGTCGAGGGGCCGACCAGCGCAATGCCGTATTTGTCGAGCAAGGGAATGACGGCTTCGGTGTTGGGCGTGCCGCGGGTGAGGAACAGCGCGGACACGTTGCGCTCCTCGATCAGCTTGCGGGCGTTCTCCACGGTCAGGGCCGGGTCGAACTTGTCGTCGAGCGAGATCAGTTCGACCTTCTGCCCCAGCACGCCGCCGCGGGCGTTCACCGCGTCGAGGTACAGGCGCGCGCCAGCCGTCGTTTCCTTCACGCCGTCGGCCACGGGGCCTGAAAAGCCGGCCGTCTGGCCGATCAGGATCTGGGCCTGCGCTGCGGTGTTGCCTCCTGCCAGGGCCGCCGCGAGTACGCAAGCTGCCCACCAACCATTCCCACGCTTCGTCGTCATATCGAACGTCCCTCTTTGGATCGGATGTAGACGGCGAGTGTAGGGCCGGCGTGGGTTTTGCGGTGGAACGTTCGTCAGGCGATTCCGCCGGCGTTGGCATCGGCGACGCCTCTCTTGCGGGTGGCTACCTGCGGCACCGGCGAGGTGGCGCGCTTCCGGCGCGGGCCGGATCGGCCCTGGCCGTCTCCTGCGCCCCGGGACGCTTCCGAGGATGGGGTGCCGTCTGGCATGGGCCTGAGCCGATGGCCCGCGTTGCCTTTTGGCGCGGCCGCCCCAAATACAGGGGCTTGCGATGCCTCGGCCGGCGGTGCCGGGCCCCTTGCCTAGAATGTTCCGCCTCACACAGAAAGACCGCCTCCCATGACCCACGGACTGATCCGTATCCACGGCGCACGCCAGCACAATCTCAAGGACATCGATCTCGATATCCGCACCGGCGAGTTGACGGTGGTGACGGGGCCCAGCGGCTCGGGCAAGTCCAGCCTGGTGTTCGACACGCTGTACGCCGAAGGCCAGCGCCGCTATGTGGAAACCTTCAGCGCCTACGCGCGCCAGTTCCTCGACCGCATGGACAAGCCGGCGGTGGACAAGGTCGAGGGCGTGCCTCCGGCCATCGCCATCGACCAGACCAACCCCGTGCGCTCCAGCCGCTCCACCGTGGGCACGATGACGGAACTGAACGACCACCTGAAGCTGCTCTTCGCCCGTGCCGGCCAGCTGTTCGACAAGCAGACGGCCCAGCCGGTGCGCCACGATTCGCCCGACACCATCTACGCCGAACTGCTGCGCCGCACCGCGGAGGCGGGCGATCCGCGCATCGTGCTCACCTTCCCGGTCGAGCTGCCCGCCAACACCTCGGCCGAGCAGGTCGAGCAGTGGCTGTCCGCCAGCGGATTCACCAAAGTGCAGGCCGAGCGGGAGCAGGGCGGCCGAAAGCTGCTGGACGTGGTGGCCGACCGCTTCCGCCTGGCCAAGGCCGAGCGCGCCCGCGTGGTGGAGGCCATCGAGGTCGCGCTCAAGCGCGGCACGGGCCGGCTTACGGTCTATCGGCTGCCGGACGAGGAAGGCGGCGAGCCTGAACTGTGGAAGTTTTCCACCGGACTGCATTCACCCGAAAGCGACCTGCGCTACAGCGAGCCCATCCCGTCGATGTTCTCGTTCAACTCCGCCGTGGGCGCCTGCGAGACCTGCCGGGGCTTCGGCCGCGTGATCGGGGTGGATTACGGCCTGGTCATTCCCAACGACAAGCTCACCCTGCGCGCCGGCGCCATCAAGACCATCCAGACGCCCGCCTGGAAGGAGGCGCAGGACGACCTCATGCGCCACGCCGAGACGGCGGGCATTCCGCGCGACACGGCCTGGTACAAGCTCACGGACGACCAGAAGAAGTGGGTCATCGACGGTGCGCCCGGCTACAAGGAGGGCAACTGGAACAAGCAGTGGTACGGCATCAGGCGCTTCTTCGAGTACCTGGAGAGCAAGGCGTACAAAATGCACATCCGCGTGCTGCTGTCCAAGTACCGTAGTTACACGCCGTGCCCGACCTGCGGCGGCGCGCGCCTGAAGACCGAGAGCCTGCTCTGGCGCATCGGCAGCAAGGCCGCCGCCGACGCGGTGGTGGAGCCGGCACGCCGCTTCATGCCGCAAGGCGTGCAGTGGAGCCGCGCGCAGCTCGAGGCGCTGCCCGGCCTCACGCTGCACGACCTGATGCTGCTGCCCATCGACCGGCTGCGCCGTTTCTTCGCGCAGATGGGGGACGAGGAGATTGCTCCTGCATTGATAGCTGATGACGCAGGCGTGGAAAGCGCTGGAGGCCAAAATGACGCTGAATCGGTGGCCGGCGCTCCGGCTGCTGCGTCCCCGGCCCCCGCATCGGGCGATGCCCAGGCGCTCAAGCTGCTGCACGAAGAGGTGACCACGCGCCTGAAGTACCTGTGCGACGTGGGCATCGGCTACCTCACGCTCGACCGGCAGAGCCGCACGCTCAGCGGCGGCGAGGTGCAGCGCATCAACCTGACGACCGCGCTGGGCACCAGCCTGGTCAACACGCTGTTCGTGCTGGACGAGCCCAGCATCGGCCTGCACCCGCGCGACATGCACCGCATCACCGAGGCCATGCTGCGCCTGCGCGACGCCGGCAACACGCTGGTGGTGGTGGAGCACGACCCGGCCGTTATGCTGGCGGCCGACCGCGTGATCGACATGGGCCCGGGCCCCGGCGAGCGCGGCGGCTCCATCGTGTTCGACGGCACCACGTCCGAGCTGCGCCGCGCCGACACGCTGACCGGCGTGTACCTGGGCGGGCGCAAGCAGATCGGCATGGGCTTCAAGCGCAGGGTGACCGAGTCCACGCCGCGCCTCATCCTCGAAGGTGCGCGCGAACACAACCTGCAGGACGTGTCGGTCGAGTTCCCGCTGCAGCGCCTGGTGACGGTGACGGGCGTGTCGGGCTCGGGCAAGTCCACGCTGATCCAGGACGTGCTGGCACCCGCGCTGCTGCGCCACTTCGGCAAGGCCACGGAATCGCCCGGCGCGCACGACCGCCTGCTGGGCGCCGACCACCTGGGCGAGGTCGTCTTCGTGGACCAGTCCCCCATCGGCAAGACGGCGCGCTCCAACCCCGTGAGCTACGTGGGCGCGTGGGACGCCATCCGCGAGCTGTTCGCCGTGGCGCCGCTGTCGCGCCAGCGCAGCTACACCGCGGCCAAGTTCAGCTTCAACTCGGGCGACGGGCGCTGCCCGACGTGCGGCGGCTCGGGCTTCGAGCACGTGGAGATGCAGTTCCTCTCCGACGTGTACCTGCGCTGCCCCGACTGCGACGGCAAGCGCTACCGCCCCGAGATATTGGAGGTGACCATCGACCGCGGCGGCCGTGCGCTGAACGTGGCCGACGTGCTCGACCTCACCGTGAGCGAGGCCGCCCAGGCCTTCGCGCAGGACCGCGACGTGATCCGCGCGCTGCAGCCCATCGTGGACGTGGGGCTGGAATACGTGAAGCTGGGTCAGCCCGTGCCCACGCTCTCGGGCGGCGAGGCGCAGCGCCTGAAACTGGCAGGATTTTTGGCGGAAGCGGCCCGCGGAGAAACCAAATCGCGCCAGCCCGTCGCGCGCAAGGGCACGCTGTTCCTCTTCGACGAGCCCACCACGGGCCTGCACTTCGACGACATCGCCAAGCTGATGCGCGCGCTGCGCAAGCTGCTCGATGCCAGCCACTCGCTGATCGTCATCGAGCACAACCTGGACGTGATCCGCGCCAGCGACTGGCTCATCGACCTGGGCCCCGAGGGCGGCGACGGCGGCGGCCTGGTGGTGGCCGAGGGCACGCCCGAGGACGTGCGCCAGCACCCCACGTCGCACACCGGCGCGGCGCTGCGCGACTACGAGCTGGCCCTGGGCGAGGGCGGCCACTCGGTGCACGAGCAGGCTGCCGTGCTACGGAAAGAGAAGCTGCTGGCGCAGGCTGATCAAGCGCCAGAGGCCAAGAACGCCATTGAGATCGTCAACGCCAAGGAGCACAACCTCAAGAACCTGTCGGTGGACATTCCGCGCGGCCAGTTCAACGTGATCACCGGCGTGAGCGGTTCGGGCAAGTCCACGCTGGCGTTCGACATCCTGTTCAACGAAGGGCAGCGCCGCTACCTCGAATCGCTGAACGCCTATGCGCGCTCCATCGTGCAGCCGGCCGGCCGGCCCGAGGTGGACGCGGTCTACGGCATTCCGCCCACGGTGGCCATCGAGCAGCGCCTGTCGCGCGGAGGCCGCAAGAGCACGGTAGGCACGACCACCGAGGTGTGGCACTTCCTGCGCCTGCTGTATGTGAAGCTGGGCGTGCAGCACTGCATCCATGACGGCGCGGCCGTGCAGCCTACGAGCCCCGACAACATCGCCGCGCAGCTGCTCACGCAGTTCAAGGGCCAGCACATCGGCCTGCTGGCGCCGCTGGTGATGAACCGCAAGGGCGTCTACACCGAGCTGGCCGACTGGGCGCGCCCGCGCGGCTATACCCACCTGCGCGTGGACGGCCACTTCCTGCCCACCACCGGCTTCCCGCGCATCGACCGCTTCAAGGAGCACACCATCGAACTGCCCGTGGCCAGCCTGGACGTGGGCGCCGCGCACGAGCCCGCGCTGCGCAGCGCCCTGGCGCGCGCGCTGGAGCTGGGCAAGGGCGTGGTGCACGTGCTCAGCAGCCTGGACGGCCTGCGCGAGGCGCTGGCGGCAGGCGAGCCTACGGGGCACATCGGCGCGCTGCAGGCCTTTTCCACCAAGCGGGCGTGCCCGGTCTGCGCGACGAGCTATGCCGAGCTGGACCCGCGCCTGTTCTCCTACAACAGCAAGCACGGCTGGTGCCCCGACTGCGTGGGCACGGGCGTCAAGCTCACCAAGGAGCAGCGCAAGGTCTTCGACGACTCGGTGCAGGACGACAAGGACAAGGGCCGCGAGCAGACGTTTGCCGAGCCCGAGGCGGAGGATGTGGCCGACACGGCCTGCCCGACCTGCCAGGGCACGCGCCTGAACGCCACGGCGCGCGCGGTGCAGTTTGCCGGCATCGGCATCACCGACATCGCCGCGCTGTCGGTGAGCGACGTGCGCCGCTGGATCGAGACGCTGCAGGTGGACGGCGCCCTGACGGCGCGCGAGGCCGATATCGCCCGCGACCTGATTCCCGAGATCCGCAACCGGCTCGAATTCCTGGAAGAAGTGGGCCTGGGCTATCTCACGCTGGACCGCGGCGCGCCCACGCTCTCGGGCGGCGAGGCGCAGCGCATCCGCCTGGCCGCGCAGCTGGGCAGCAATCTGCAGGGCGTGTGCTACGTGCTCGACGAGCCCACCATCGGCCTGCATGCGCGCGACAACCAGATCCTGCTGAACGCGCTGCACAAGCTGGGCGACAAGGGCAACACGCTGGTGGTGGTGGAGCACGACGAGGACACCATCCGCCGCGCGGACCACATCATCGACATCGGCCCCAGCGCCGGCAAGCGCGGCGGGCGCCTGGTGGCGCAGGGCACGGCGGCGGACATCGCCGCGGCCGAGGACTCGCAGACCGGCCGCTACCTGCTGCACGCCATGCGCCACCCGCTGAAGGCGCGGCGCTGGGTTGCTACGGATAACGTAGCTGCTGGCGCTGTATCTGCGGCCGATTCGGATGGAAAAGTGCCTGAATCCAAGGAAAAACAAGCGCAGCCAGCTATCAAAAACGAAGTGGCGCAGCCCCAGCAATGGCTGACGGTGTACGGCGCCCGCCTGCACAACCTGCAGCAGGTGACGGCCCGCGTGCCGCTGAACCGGCTGGTGGCCGTCACGGGCGTGAGCGGCTCGGGCAAATCGACGCTGGCGCGCGACGTGCTGCTGGCCAACGTGCAGGCCTGGGTGCAGCAGCGCGCCACCAAGGCGGGCCGCGACGCCATGGACGCGGGCAAGGCGCCGCCGCTGGTCGGCTGCACGGGGCTGGCGGGCTTCGAGACCATCGACCGCGTGCTGGAAGTGGATCAGACGCCCATCGGCAAGACGCCGCGCAGCTGCCCGGCCACCTACATCGGCTTCTGGGACACCATCCGCAAGCTGTTCGCAGAGACGCTGGAGGCCAAGGCGCGCGGCTACGCGGCCGGGCGCTTCTCCTTCAACACCGGCGAAGGCCGCTGCCCGGTCTGCGAGGGCCAGGGCATCCGCACCATCGCCATGAGCTTCCTGCCCGACGTGAAGGTGCCGTGCGAGGCCTGCCACGGCGCGCGCTTCAACCCCGAGACGCTGGCCGTCACCTGGCGCGGCAAGAGCATTGGCGACGTGCTGCAG
Source organism: Pseudomonadota bacterium (assembly GCA_023460715.1). Lineage (GTDB taxonomy): Bacteria > Pseudomonadota > Gammaproteobacteria > Burkholderiales > Burkholderiaceae_C > Paracidovorax. Next base: position 24,053 of record JAEWPH010000096.1, read on the forward strand.
ATGGAGGTGGACGAAGCGGTGGAGTTCTTTGCCAGCATGCCCAGCATCGCGCACCCGCTGCAGCTGCTGAAGGACGTGGGCCTGGGCTACCTCACACTGGGCCAGCCCAGCCCCACGCTGTCCGGCGGCGAGGCGCAGCGCATCAAGCTGGTGACCGAACTCACCAAGGTGCGCGACGAGGTGGGCCGCCGCGGCCAGAAGGCGCCGCACACGCTCTATGTGCTGGACGAGCCCACCGTGGGCCTGCACATGGCCGACGTGCACAAGCTCATCCAGGTGCTGCACCGCCTGGTGGACGGCGGCCACAGCGTGGTGGTGATCGAGCACGACCTGGACGTGATCGCCGAGGCCGACTGGATCATCGATCTGGGACCCGAAGGCGGCAAGGAAGGCGGCCTCATCGTGGCCGCGGCCACGCCCGAGGAAGTGGTGCGCCGCGCAACGCACACCGGGGTGGCTTTGGCCCCGGTGCTGGCGCGGTGACGGGCCGCTGCTGAGCGCGGTGCCGGCAGCCGGTCCGTGCTGCCGGCAGGGGCGCAGGCGCGGCATCGGGCTGGGGGGCTGGTTTGGCAACCCGTGGGTTCCATGGGGCATGGGGCCGCGGGCTGCGCGCGCCGCGCGCCGCCATGGCGAACGTCCTACACGGGTAGGGGCGCCGCCCCGACGCACCGGGGTGGGGTGGATTTCTAGCATGGCGCCACGGTCGATGGCCCCGCGGCCCGGCCGGAAACAACCCCTTCAAGAACGGAAAAAACACCATGCCTACCCTGACCCTGCTGCGTACCTGCGCCGCCCTGGCGGCCTCTGCCGCCCTGCTGACCGCCTGCGGTGGCGGCAACGATGACGATCCCACCACCAGCGAACAGCTGGGCGTGCTCACGGTGACCGGCTCCAACACCGCCGGCATCAACGGCGTCTATGGCGACGGCAACCTGAACCTGACCGATGTGGACAAGAAGAACCCCATCGGTTCCGACCCCGAGGTGTGCACCTTCAAGTACGACGGCGCCAACAAGGTGGGTGCCACCGGCACGGCCTTCGGCGATGTGCGCTACCGCCCCGATGCGGCCAACGTCTACCAGGCCTACCTGACCTTCAATGGCAAGGAATACGGCGCGCTGGACTGGTCCAACGTGGCCGTGGTGCGCGACACCAACCGCATCCGCCTGACGGGCAAGATCGTCGAGGCCAGCGACGGCGACCGCATCACGGTCAACGGCATCATCCCGATGCGCCCCAACCGTCCTTCGGGCTGCTGATGGCCTGACGCGCCGGCCGCCGCTGCGGCCGGTGCCGAGATGGGCATGTTCAGGCCGGCACGCGCCACCGCGTGCCCGCCGTTTCTCATGCCTTTGTGTATGCACACATTGGACACAAAA
>JAEWPH010000097.1 GCA_023460715.1 Pseudomonadota bacterium
GTGCAGCAGTGCAGCGCCCGCGCCCGGCAGCGCGGCGTGGCACTGGCCCTCAGCGGCGAGGGCGCCAGCGGCCCCTGGGAGGCCGACCTGGCCACCCTGGCCATCGGCAACCTGCTGGACAACGCCATCGATTTCTCGCCCGCCGGCGGCACGGTGCGCGTGCACCTGGACAGCGCCACAGTCACGGTGCAGGACGAAGGCCCGGGCGTGCCCGACTACGCCCTGGCCCGGCTGGGCGAACGCTTCTTCACCACCGCGAGGCCGGACGGCACGCGCAGTGGTTCGGGCCTGGGTCTGGCCATCGTGCAGCGGGTGATGGCGCTGCACGGCGGCCGCTTGGCCGTCGAGAACGCGGCGCCCGGACTGCGCGCCAGCCTGCACTGGCCGCGCGCCTGAGCGCAGGCCCCCCGCACACCGGAGCCGCGCGCATGATCGATCACACGGGCATCCACGTCACCGATCTGGCGCGCGGCCAGGCGTTCTACACGCAGGTGCTGAAGACGCTGGGCCACGGCATCTGCCAGGAGCTGCCGGACGCCGTGGGTTACGGGCCCCAGCCGCCGTCGCCAGGCGACGATCCGGGCGGCGGGTTCTGGATCGCCCAGGCCCCGCCGTTCGTTCCGCGCAGCCACGTGGCCTTCCGCGCCCGCGATGCAGAGCAGGTGCGCGCCTTTCACCGCGCGGCGCTGGCGGCCGGCGGCACCGACAACGGGGCGCCGGGGCTGCGCCCTCAGTACCACGCTGGGTGCTACGCGGCGTTCGTGCTGGATCCGGACGGCTACAACATCGAGGCGGTCTGGCACGGGGCGGCCGGTCCGGAGCCAGCCGCCGGGTAAGGCGGCCGCACCGCCACTTCACGCCCGCCTCACAAACTTCATTTCCCTCTCACCCTCGGTGAGAACACTGCCTCTCCATGAACCACCCCTGGAGGAGCAGTCCCTTGAAACACCCCTTATTCACCAAGATCGCCGCGCTGGCGGTCATCGCCGCCCTGCTGCTGTTCGGCCTGGGCCTCGTCGAGGACGTGGTGCGCGACCGCCAGCGCTACCGCACCGAAGCCACCCGCAGCGTGGCGCAGAGCCTGGCCGGGCCGCAGACGCTGCTCGGGCCCTTCATGCACAGCGCCTGCGTGGAGAGCTGGGACGAAACCGTCGGCACCGGCGCCGACCGCCGCAGCGTGGAGCGTCGGCGCGAGTTCCTGCTGACCGCCATGCCCGAGCAGCTGCAGGTGCGCACAGCGGCCGTGATGGAAGAGCGGGCACGCGGCCTGCACAAGGTGAACGCCTATACGCTCAAGGCCCACCTCACGGCGCAGTGGGCCGACCTGTCGGACCTGCGGGCCGAGACGACGGTCAAGGGCTCGCGCATGCAGTGCGGCGCGCCGATCCTGATGGTGTCCGTGGGCGATGCGCGGGGCATCCGCACGGCGCAGCTGCAGGTCGGCGGCCAGGCAATGGCACTCAAGCCCGGCACCTTCCATCCGCTCTACACCCGCGGCCTGCATGCCGCACTGCCCGAGGCCCTGCGCGACCAGCGCGGCGGGGTGACCGCCGACCTCGACCTGGAACTGGTCGGCACCGAGCGGCTCGCCATCGTGCCGCTGGGCGGCACCACCGACGTGCAGATGCAAAGCGGCTCGCCGCATCCGTCGTTCTCGGGCCGCTTCCTGCCATCCGAGCGCGAATGGGGGGCGGAAGGCTTCACCGCCCGGTGGCGCCTCTCGTCGCTGGCCACCACGGCGCAGCAGGACGTGGCAGCCGGCCGCCGCATTTGCGAGCCCGGCGCCGCCGTGCCGGCCAGCTATGACGACAGCGAGGGCGAACGCACCGCCCCCGAAGCGGCGCAGCGCGGCTGCACCGACAGCTTCAGCGTGGGCTTCGTCGATCCGGTGAACCCGTATTCGCTCTCCGACCGCGCGACCAAATACGGCGTGCTCTTCATCGCGCTCACCTTCGTGGCCGTGGGCCTGTTCGAGCTGATGAAGAAGCTGCGCGTGCACCCCGTGCAGTACCTGCTGGTGGGCAGCGCGCTGTGCAGCTTCTTCCTGCTGCTGGTGAGCCTGTCGGAACACCTGTCTTTCGGCCTGTCCTATGCCCTGGCGGCTGGCGGGTGCGTGTTGCTGCTGGCCTATTACGCCAGCCACATGCTGGGGGGCGTCCTGCGCGGCATCCCCTTCGGCCTGGGCATCGGTCTGCTGTACGGGCTGCTCTATGTGCTGCTGCAGCTGGAGCAGACGGCGCTGGTGGTGGGCGCGATCGCGCTGTTCCTGGTGCTGGGCGCGGTGATGGTGCTGACCCGCAAGGTCAACTGGTACGGGCTGGCGCCGCAGCGCGGTGCGCCGGCCGCTGCGGCCACCACGGCGCAGGAGGCTTCTTGATGGAAGGCCATCCCACGAACGCCGGAGCGACCCGTAGAGCATCCCGCGGCAGCCAGCGCGGGCTGCCGCCGGGCACCGGCCCTGCCCTGTCGCTGGCGGAAGCGCAGCGGGTGCAGCACTACCAAGACCGGCTGGAGCAGGCCCTGCAGGCGAGGGACCGCGCGGCGCTGCGGCGCGCCAAGCAGGACGTGCTGCAGGCGGCCTATCTGCGGCAGCAGCAGCCCGCGACGCCGGCCTTGCGCACCGCTCTGCGCCGGCTGTCGTGGTGGATGGCCGGCATGCGCCTGTCGCGCGACCCGCTGGGCTGAGCGGCCAGGAGCCAAAGGCCCTGCGTCAGGCCGCGACGGGCTGGCGCTCGTGCGCCGCGTGTTCGTCGTCGCCACTGGAGCAGGCGCCGCCGCAACCCTGGATCAGGTCGTCAGGCAGCGCGGCGGGGGCGTTCACGATGCCGGTCACGGGGTCGAACCCCGCCCGGCGCAGATGCAGGGCCAGGGCCGCATCCATGCTCTGGGTGTGCTGTGGGAACCAGATCGCCAGTTCGGAGGCCATGCCCCGAAGCACATCGAGCTCGCCCTGCTCGGCCCGCTGCGTGCCTTCGCGCATCACCTGCAGCACCACCTTGTGCTGCAGGCTGTGGCAGTTGCTGGACGCGAAGCGGGTCGCCTGCATCCAGCGGTCTTCCTGGCCGAAGTGGCCTTCGGTGTGTTCCACCAGGGCTTTCCAGGCGTCCAGCAGGTGGGCGTCGTCCGCACGTTCGACGGCCTCCAGCAGTTGCACGAACTCCTGGTGCGTGTCGTCCATGAGCGGCAGGTCCAGTGCCAGACCGTCGGACCATTCGAGTGCGGCCATATCCATTCCCTTCATCAGCCAAGGCAAAACAGCGCCGTCGCGCGGCGAGGGGCCAGCTTACGAAGGCGTGCGCTCCCAGGCTTTGACGCAGGTCATGAAGCCATGGCCGGCGCGGCTCTGGCAAACCGCGCGGGCCAAGAAAAAGGGCCCTGCAGTGCAGGGCCCCCGAGGGCGCGGTCGATGGTCGCCGCAGCGTCAGCTTTTCGAGTTCTCAAAAGATGGCTGTATCAGACCATCGCGTTGCCAATAGGGATTACTGGCCGTACATGCGCTTGGCGTCGGCCACGCACTTGTCCTTGGCGTCACCGTTCATGGTGTCGCAGCGTTCCTTGGCGGCCTTGTAGTCGGCTTCACGCTTTTCTGCGGAAGCGTCCTTCTTGGCTTCAGCCACCTTGGCCTGCTGCTTGGCGGGGTCGTCCGTCGGCGTGGCGGCGGTACGTGCCACCTTGGCGTCTTCCTTGGCCTTCACTTGAGCGGCCTTGGCGTCCTTCTGGCACACGTTCTTGGCGTCGCCGGTCAGGTCGTCGCACTTTTCCTTGGCGACATCGTAGGCAGCGTTGGCGCGGGCATCAGCCACCTTCTCGTTGGCCTTGGCGCTGGGCTTGTACTGGGCTTCCAGTTCGGCCTTGGCGACGTTCTCGGCGCCCTTGGCTTCCTTCTGGCAGACGTCCTTGGCGTTGCCGCTCATGCCGTCGCACTTGGCCTTGGCGGCCTTGTAGTCGGCAGAGATGCGGTCCTTGGCAGCGCTGTGCTCTTCCTTGGTCATGGCCATGCCGGAGGTAGCCATCAGGCCGGCGATTGCGAGAGCGAGCAGGTTACGGGTGTGCTTCATGGAAATTCTCCTCGGATTGTCAAAAGGGGGTTTCTTGCGCCGCTGGCCCAAGCCGGCGGCCTGTTGTTCTGGGGGACCGGAACGTGTCCGTGTCAGTTGTCGAAACGGAAGTCGGGGTGGCGGGCCTGCCAGTCCTTGAGCTGCTTTTCCGCCTCGTCCTTGGCGATGCCCTGGCGCTCTTGCAGCTTGCCCAGGAACTGGTCACGCTTGCCGGCGATCACGTCGAGGTCGTCGTCGGTCATCTTGCCCCACTGTTCCTTGATCTTGCCGGTGAACTGCTTCCAGTTGCCCTTGATGCGGTCTTCGTTCATGTTGACTCCTCTACGGGTGCGATGTCTCGCCTTCACTGTCCTGCTGGTGGGCAGGACGCCTAGTTGCGAGGCGATGGAAGAACTGTAGGCAGGGCCCCCGCCGCCCGCCGTAGGTGGCGTGACGCAGGCGGCGTCAGCCCCCGCCTACCTCGCCGCGTAGGCTGGGGCGCCGCTGGCAAGGCAAAAAAAAGACGTGCCCCAAGGCACGTCTTTGCTAGGGTGCAGGACGCGCGGAACGCGCCTGGAGGGGCGGCTCTCAGTGCGACAGGTGCAGGCCGCACTCGCGGTTGTCTTCGCCCTTGGTCGGGTCAACATAGTCGAAGTTGTTCGGCAGGCCGTGCGTCTGGCAGTACTCGTACAGGTCCTTGGACGACCAGTGCAGCAGCGGCGCGACCTTGACCAGCCCATCGGGGTTGATGCTCACCGGGTCCATCTGAGCGCGCACGGCCGTATCGGTGGCGCGCAGCGCGGTGAACCAGACCTGCGGCGCGGTCTCGCGCAGCGCACGGGCGAAAGGTTCGAGCTTGACCTCTTCGGTAAAGGCGGCGTGGCGCGGATCGTCCAGCGCCGGCGTGGGGCCTTCCACGGCCTCGCGGTGCGCGCGCGAGCGGCGCGGCAGGTAGATCTTCAGGTTCAGGCCCAGCAGGCGGGTGACCTCGTCGGCAAAGCGGTAGGTGGCCTCGGTGTTGTAGCCGTTGTCCATCCACACCACGGGCACATCGGGCTGGGCGCGCGTGACCATGTGCAGGATCACCGCCTCGAACGGGCGGAAGTTGGTGGTCACGATGGCGGGTCGGCCCAGGCCGATGGCCCAGTCCACCAGGCCCTGGGCGTTGCGGCCAAGGGTGGCGTTGATGTGTGCGAGGTCGATTGCGCTCATGGCGGTGCTCCGTCGGGTCTGCAGCGCGCCGGCGGCCTGGCCGGCGTGCGGGGCTCCGATTGTGCCTCCCGCGCCACACCTTGGCCGCGGCAGGGTCAAGCAGGGCCGAGGCGGCGCACAATATCAAGAATCATTCCCATTCGCTTTTTATAATCCGGCCCGCCATGCCGCTGTCCGACGCCACCGCCCTGCGCTCCCCTTCCCCTGCCGAGCCGCTGCTCGCCGTGCTGGTGCAGCACTACGAGGACCTGGTGCGCTCGCTGCGCCACCGCTTCGGGGAGGAATGCCATCCGCGCGAGATCGTCAACGACCTGTGCGTGCGGCTGCTGGAGCGGCCGGTGCCGGCGGACATCGCCAACCCGCTGGCCTTTCTGCGCAGCGTGGCGCGCGACCTGGCCATCGACCGCTACCGCCGCCAGACCCGCCGCCCCGAGACGGCGCTGGACGGCCTGGCGCTGGAGGAGCTGCCCGCGCCCACCGCCGCCCCCCGGCTGTCGCCGCCCGAATTGGCCGTGGCGGCCGCGCAGCACCAGCGCGCCCTGCTCGCGGCCATCCAGCAGCTGCCGCCGGCCAGCCGCGACGCCTTCATCCTGACCAAGCTCTACGGCATGCCCCAGGACGAGGCCGCCCGGCGCATGGGCATCTCGCGCGGCATGGTGGCGCGCCACCTCGCCCGCGCCCTGCGCGACGTGGAGCCGGTGCTGGGCACCCCACCGGCACGCGCCTGCGCCGACCATGCCGGTTGACC
>JAEWPH010000098.1 GCA_023460715.1 Pseudomonadota bacterium
GGCCAGCACCTGGGCCGCCGGCAGCGCCGGGCGCGGGGCGCGGCTCATGCGCCGGCGCGCACGCCGCGCATCCGTGACCGGAACCGCTCCAGCGGCTCGGGCCGGGCGAAGAGGTAGCCCTGCGCCATATGGCAGCCGCGCGCGCGCAGCCAATCGGCCTGCGCCTGGGTCTCCACGCCTTCGGCCAGCACCCGCATGTGGAAGCGCCGGCCCAGGTCGACGATCATGTCGGCCACCATGAGGTCGCCGGGCACCACGCCGATCTCGTGCGTGAAGCAGCGGTCGAGCTTGAGCGTCTGCGCGGGCATCGAGCGCAGGTGCGCCAGCGACGAGTAGCCGGTGCCGAAGTCGTCGATGGCGATGGAGATGCCGGCGTCGCGCAGTACCCGCAACGCCCGGCCGTTGGACTCGTAGTCGCGGATGGCGGCGGTTTCGGTGATCTCCACTTCCAGCCGCTCGGGCGCCACGCCGTGGTCCCGCACGATGGCAATGAATTCCTGCACGAAGTCGCGGTGGGCCATCTGCAAGGGCGACACGTTGACGGCGATGGACAGGTCTTCGATGCCGTCGCCCTGCAGCTGCACCAGCGCCTGGCAGGCCAGGTGCAGCACCTGCCGTCCCATCGGCACGATCAGGCCATTGGCCTCGGCCATGGGGATGAAGTCGGCCGGCGGGATGCGCGTGCCGTCCGGCCGCGTCCAGCGGGCCAGCGCCTCGGCGCTGACGATGCGGCCGGTGTTCAGCTCGATCTGCGGCTGCAGCTCGATGCTGATCTCGTTGCCGTGCAGCGCGTGGTACAGCTCCCGGGAGCGCGTGAAGCGCTGGTCCGTCTCACGCTCCAGGCCGGGGGTGTATTCGATCATCTCCTGCGTGCCCTGCGACTGCGCGCGCCGCAGCAGCAGCGTGCCCATGGCCATGGCGCTGCGGGCCGAGCCCTGGAAGCAGTCCAGGTCGATGCGCGCCGCCCGCACGCTGATGAACGCGGGGTGCACCGAAGCGTCCGGGTCCAGCGTCTCCAGGTCGTCGATCCGCTCCTGCAGCAGCAGGCTGCTGTGGCCCAGGATGGCGAAGGTGTCGTCGTACAGGCGCGCGACCACCGTCGGGGCCGGGAAGACGGCGCTCAGCCTTCGCGCCATCTTCTGCAGCATCAGGTCGCCCTGTTCGATGCCCAGGGACAGGCAGCTGGCCGAGTACTGGTCCAGCTCGACGAAAAGCAGGGCGCGGTCGCGGGGCGCCGGCACCTCCAGCACCTGTTCCAGCGTGCGCAGCAGCGCATTGCCGTTGGGCATGGCCAGCAGCGGGTCTTCATAGGCGGTGCGGTCCAGCCGGCTGGTGAGCGCGACGTTGATGAGGCCCGAGTTGATGTTGGTGGCGAAGACGTGCAGGAGTTCGCGCTCGGTGGAGTCGAGCGGGCGGCCCGTGGCGAGGTAGGTCGCCGCATGCGGCCCGTGCTCCGCGCCGCCGAAGAACAGCACCTGCCGGGTGCCGGTCTCCACGTTGCGGCGCTGGGTGAGGGCGCTGACCAGCAGGTTCCGCACCGCCTCGTCGGGCAGCAGCGCCAGCGGCTGGTTCACCGCGAAGCCGAGGCGGCCCGATGCGCCCACGATGCGTGCGGCCTCCGGCAGCGGGTTGAGCCCATCTTCCTGCACGCAGACCAGTCCTTCGGAGTCCAGTTGCAGCAGCCGCGCCAGCTCCTGCATCATGCGCTGGGAGAACTCCTTGAGATTGCCCGCGCGGCTCAGGCTGTTGCTGGCCTCCACGATGCACTGCAGCCCGCGCCGGGCCTGTCCCAGCGCGCGGATCTGCGACCAGGTTCGCAGGTTGCTGTTGAGCACCCCCTGCAGTCGGTCGAGCGTCAGGTCGGTCTTGAGCCAGTAGTCGCTGATGTCGAGCGCGCTGAGCGTGTGCTCCATCGGCGCCATGCCGGGCTGGCCGGTGACGAGCACGATGCGCACCTCGGCGTTGCCCAGCACTTCGCGCACGCTGCGCACCAGGCGCAGGCCGGCGTCGTCGGTTTCCATCACGACGTCCAGCAGCACCACTGCCACGTCGGGCGTGGTGCTCAGCACCCGGGCCGCATCCATGGCCGAACACGCGGTGAGGATCTGCACCCGCGCCCCCTGGAACCGGAAGCTCTCCAGGGCCAGGATGAGGGAGTTCTGGAAGGCAGGGTCGTCGTCCACCGTCAGCACCTTGAGGGCCGGGGGGCGGTAGACGTCGTGGCCGGGTGGCTCCTCCTTGGGGGAAGGGCCGACTTCGGGCGCGAACAGGAAAGCCTCCTCCTGGGGGTCGGTCCCGCGGTGCGGGGCGCTTGACACCATGCTGCATCCTCCACTGCTGGCCGGGCGGTCGCTGCGGGCGGCCTGGAATCCGGCGTTGTTGTGCTCCGTTTCTGCGGGGGCCGCCCACCGCCCGGAGTCAGCCAACGGCGCGAAGTGCACGTGGATTCCTCCCGGCAGGGCCAGCCTGCGGCGTCTACATGCCCGCCGAAGCGGTGGCGCGAGGGGAGGAAAGGGGGAACGGTACAACCCGTGGGGCCGTCCCGATGCTGTTGGTTCGCCTCCCAGCGTCGCAGCTCCGCGTCATGGCACGTAGCGCTTTCTTGTCCTTGTATTAGGGGCAGCCTATCCGTTGCCCCATGTCGATGTCAATGCCCTGTGGGCGCCTGGGAGACTGGCAGGGCGCGCACCAGCTCGGTTGGGAAGGAAAAGAGGCTCCATCCCTTGCTGGATAAGCGCTTCCAGCTATGGATTCTGATTGTCGGGCGCGCCCGATGACCGGGCCTCGGACGGCACATCGATGGGTTCTGCTTCGGCATTCGGGCCGCGGGACAGGCGGAAATGGCCGCGCCCGGCGCGTTTGGCGGCATACATGGCGGCGTCGGCGCCGCGCGCCAATTCCTCGAAGTCCCGGCCGTCCTGCGGGTACAGGGCGATGCCGCCGCTCAGGCTGATGGCGCGGTGGTGGCCCTGCAGATCGAAAGGCTGGGCCATGGCGGCCATCAGCTTGCGTGCGACCACGCAGGCCTGCTCGGCATGGTCGAGCGCCGGCAGGAGCACGACGAATTCATCGCCGCCCTGGCGGCAGACGGTGTCGGATTGCCGCACCGCGGCGGTGAAGCGCTGCGCGACCTGCTGCAGCAGCACGTCGCCCGCATCGTGGCCCAGCGTGTCGTTGACCTGCTTGAAACCGTCGAGGTCGATGTACATCAGCGCCAGGCTGCGCCGGTCGCGCACCGCGTGCGCGATGGCCTGCTGCGCGCGGTCCTGCAGCAGCAGGCGGTTGGGCAGGTCGGTCAGGCTGTCGTACTGGGCGAGGTGCTCCATGCGCCGTGTGAGCGCCATGGATTCGGTAACGTCCCGCAGCACCATGACCGCCCCGGTGACGAGACCGTTGCGGTCGGTGATGGGGCTGGCGGACTCCTCGATCTCGATGTGGCGGCCGTCCCGCCGGCGCAGGACCACGCCGCGCTGCGCCGCATGACCCGCGCCTTCCGTCAGCGCGCGCTGGATGGGGCTGGGGTTCTGGGCCTGGGCGGCGGGCCACTGCAACGGGGCAATCAGATCCACATGCTGCCCCGACGCGTGGAACGCCTGCCATCCCGTCATAGCTTCGGCGACCGGATTGATGTAGGTGATATGGCCCTGGGCGTCGGTGCAGATCACGGCGTCGCCGATGGACTGCAGGGTCAGGCGCACGAGTTCCTTCTCTTCGAACAGCAGATCCTCCATGCGCTTGCGTTCCGTCAGGTCGTCGACCTGCACGAAGAAGCCCTGCACGCGGGAGCCGTCGAAGTCCGGCACGTAGGAGACCAGCACGTGGATCTCCTTGCCGGACGGCAGCCGGACCGAGCGCTCGAAGACCTGCTTCTGGCCTTGCAGCGCCTGTTCCACATGGACGCGGACCTGGGCGTACTGCCGGTCGCCCATCACGTCGGGGAGGCGGCGCGTGCGCAGATCCGCCGCGGAGGCGCCCAGCCACTGCAGATAGGCTTCGTTGGCGAAGCGATTGTGAAGATCGCTGTCCCAGTAGGCCACGAACGACGGGAGGTTGTTGAGGATGGTCAGCAGGTCGCGTTCGGCCTGGCGCAGCTGGGCGCTGACGGCCTGGCGGCGGTTCAGTTCGCGGACGAAAAGCAGCGTCAGCCCGATCGAGGACGCCATCAGCAGCACGGTAAAGCCGCCGAGGATCAGCGCGCTGCGCCGCCAGGGCGCCAGGATGGTGTCGACGGACTGGGCCACGCTCACGACCAAGGGGTACCCCTGCACATGCCGGAAGGCGTGCATACGGCGTGTGCCGTCCACCGTATCGGCGCTCGTGAACGAGCCGCTCTCCGCAGCGAATACCCGCTCCAGGTGGGTCTTGTCCACCGTGACGGTGCCCAGGATGGCTTCGTTGCGTGGTGCGGTGGCGATGGTCACGCCATCGGCCCGCCAGAGGTCCACGCGGCTCGTCGCACCGATGTCGACGGAGGCGAACAGCTCGTCGAAGTACTTGACGCGGATGGAACCCACCACGACGCCCGCGAAGCGCCCTGCATCGTCGAAGTAGGCGCGGCTCAACGGCAACGAAAGCACATTGCCCGCCAGCCGGGCCCGGATCGGCGCGCCGATGTAGAGCCCCTGGACGCGGCCTTCCTGGTGGACCTTGAAATACTCCCGGTCCCGCACGTTCCCCTTGCGCGGCACCTCGGTGGCGGAATCCATGATGATGTCGCCCTGTGCATTCACCACCACCACCGAGCCGAGACCCCGCGTGCGCAGCGAGCTGTCGAACAGCAGCGTGCGCAGCACGGGCGGGGGGAGGGAGCGCAAGTCCGCCCGCCCCAGGCCGTTGACGATGCCATCCAGGGAGTGCCCGAACCCGTCGACCGTCCGCCCGATGTTCTGCTCGATCGTGTGCGCCAGCGTCTTGTTGGTCTGCAGCGCATAGGTCCACTGGCTGTCCCGCAGCGTCAGGATGGTCTTGGCGAACAGCCCGCCAATGCCCGCGGACAGCACCAGTGCCAGCAGGATGTATTGGCGGGAAGACAGGTTGCGCATCGAAACGAAAAAGACAGGGTGCCGGAATGTCCGACTCCGTGGAAGCGCTGCCCAACGCAACGCGGGAGCCGCGTGCGCGAGGAGGGGAGTCGATCGGATCGCGGCTTACTTGGGCGTCGAAGTCTGGACGGGCGGGCGCGGAGGGGCGAACAGGTCCCAGGTGGCGATGAAGAGGGCCGCGATCACCGGTCCGATCACGAAGCCCGTCAGCCCGAACAGCGCCATGCCGCCCAGGGTGGAGATCAGCACGATGTAGTCGGGCATCTTCGTGTCCTTGCCCACCAGCACCGGGCGCAGCACGTTGTCTACCAACCCGATCACGAACACGCCGAAAGCCGCCAGGACTGCGCCTTGCCAGAGGGCGCCCGTGGCGAAGAAATAGATGGCCACAGGGCCCCAGATGAGCCCTGCGCCCACGGCGGGCAGCAGGGACAGAAACGCCATGAGCACCCCCCAGAGCACGGGACCCTGGATGCCCAGGATCCAGAAGATCAGCCCACCCAGCGCCCCTTGCGAGGCCGCCACGACGATGTTGCCCTTGACGGTGGCTCGGATCACGGTGGTGAACTTGCTGCTCAGCTGGCGCTTGTGCCCGTCGTCCAGCGGAACGGCCTCGCGGATGCGCGTGCCCAGCTCGGCGCCATCGCGCAGGAGGAAGAACAGCAGGTACAGCATGATGCCGAAGCTCACGACGAACTGCAGCGTGTTCTGGCCCAGGTCCAGCGCCTTGGTGGCCAGCACCTGGCTGGCCTGCACGCCCACGGAGGACAGCCGCGCCTCCAGCTCGGCGGCCGAGGTGAGGTTGAACCGGTCGAGCAGCGACACGACCCAGGCTGGGAGGGCCGAGATCACCTGCTGGAAGTAGGCCCCAAAGCTCATCTGGCCCGAGCGCAGACGCTCGTACACCAGCCCCGCCTCCTGCACGAGCGAGATGCCGATCAACGTGGTCGGCAGGATCACGATCACCAGGCAGACGACCAGGGTGGTGAGGGCCGCCAGGTTCCTGCGCCGCGGCATCTTGCGCAGCAGGCGGCGATGCAAGGGGGCGAACAGGATGGCGAGGACGATGCCCCAGAAAACCGCACCGTGGAAGGGCCACAGAATCGCCAGAAAGGCCAGCGTCACGGCGATGAGAAGAAGCAGGAGCGTACGGCTCTGGAGGGTCGGGGTGTTCATGGCCTGGAAACGGTGGCGATACCGGCAAATGTAAGCGAGGCGGGACCGCCTGTAACCTGCGCGGGCCGCACGCGGCGGTGTTCAGTGGCACAATAGCCACCGCAACCCCCGGCCCTTCCACAGCCACAGTCGCATCCGCCAACCGGTTCAGCCGTGACGCGGGAGGTTTACCAACCAACTAAAACTCCCCCAAGGGGAGTGAAGGTCAGCGGAACATGAGCGAACAGACATCCGTCTACCAAGCCTACCAGGGCAACACGTATCTTTTCGGCGGCAACGCGCCCTATGTCGAAGAGATGTACGAGAACTATCTGGCCAATCCCGGCAGCGTGCCGGGCACGTGGCGCGAGTACTTCGACGCGCTGCAGCATGTGCCAGCGGTGGACGGCAGCAACGCCAAGGACGTCCCACACCTCCCGGTCATCAACGCATTCGCCGAGCGCGCCAAGCAGGGAGGCACCAAGGTCGTCGTGGCCTCGGGCGCTGACTCCGAACTCGGCCGCAAGCGCACCGCCGTTCAGCAGCTGATCGCTGCCTACCGCAATGTGGGCCAGCGCTGGGCGGACCTCGATCCCCTCAAGCGCACCGAGCGCCCTGCGATCCCGGAACTGGAGCCGTCCTTCTACGGCTTCACCGATGCCGACCAGGAAACCGTGTTCAACACCAGCAACACGTTCTTCGGCAAGGAGTCCATGACCCTGCGCGAGCTGATGAACGCGCTGCGCGAAACCTACTGCGGCACCCTCGGCGTGGAGTTCATGTACGCGTCCGAGCAGAACCAGAAGCGCTGGTGGCAGGAAAAGCTGGAAACCATCCGCAGCAAGCCCAGCTTTGGTGCCGAGAAGAAGAAACAGATCCTCGATCGCCTGACGGCCGCCGAAGGCCTGGAGCGCTTCCTCCACACCAAGTACGTCGGCCAGAAACGTTTCTCGCTGGAAGGTGGCGAGAGCTTCATCGCCGCGATGGATGAGCTGATCCAGTCCGCCGGCTCCAAGGGCGTGCAGGAAATCGTGATTGGCATGGCCCACCGCGGCCGCCTGAACGTGCTGGTCAACACCCTGGGCAAGATGCCCAAGGACCTGTTCGCCGAGTTCGATCACACCGCCCCTGAAGACCTGCCTTCGGGCGACGTGAAGTACCACCAGGGTTTCAGCTCCGACGTCTCCACGCCTGGCGGCCCGGTGCACCTGTCGCTGGCCTTCAACCCGTCCCACCTGGAAATCGTGAACCCCGTGGTCGAAGGTTCGGTGCGTGCCCGCATGGACCGCCGCGCCGATCCGCACGGCAAGCAGGTGCTGCCCGTGCTCGTGCACGGCGATGCGGCCTTCGCCGGCCAGGGCGTGAACCAGGAAACCCTGGCGCTCGCACAAACCCGTGGCTATTCCACGGGCGGCACGGTGCACATCATCATCAACAACCAGATCGGCTTCACCACGTCCGACCCCCGCGATGCGCGCTCCACGCTGTATTGCACGGACATCGTGAAGATGGTCGAGTCGCCCGTGCTCCACGTGAACGGCGACGATCCCGAAGCCGTGGTGCTGGCCACCCAGCTCGCCCTCGAATTCCGCATGGAATTCCAGAAGGACGTCGTGGTCGACATCATCTGCTTCCGCAAGCTGGGCCACAACGAGCAGGACACCCCCGCGCTCACCCAGCCGCTGATGTACAAGAAGATCGGCGCCCACCCCGGCACGCGCAAGCTGTACGCCGACAAGCTGGCCACACAAGGCCTGGGCGAATCGCTGGGCGACGACATGGCCAAGGCCTACCGCGCCGCCATGGACGCAGGCAAGCACACGGTCGACCCGGTGCTGACCAACTTCAAGAGCAAGTACGCCGTTGACTGGAGCCCCTTCCTGGGCAAGAAGTGGACCGATGCCGGTGACACGGCCATTCCGCTGGCCGAGTGGAAGCGCCTGTCCGAGAAGATCACCACCATCCCCGAAGGCGTGACGCCGCACCAACTGGTCAAGAAGGTGTACGACGACCGCGCCGCCATGGGCCGTGGCGACATTCCTGTGGACTGGGGCATGGGCGAGCACATGGCCTTCGCCTCGCTGGTGGCCAGCGGCTTCCCGGTGCGCCTGTCGGGCGAGGACTGCGGCCGTGGCACGTTCACGCACCGCCACTCGGTCATCCATGACCAGAAGCGCGAGAAGTGGGACATCGGCACCTATGTGCCTTTGCAGAACGTGAGCGAGAACCAGGCTCCGTTTGTCGTGATCGACTCCATCCTGTCCGAAGAGGCGGTGCTGGGCTTCGAATACGGCTACGCCTCCAACGATCCCAACACCCTGGTGATCTGGGAAGCCCAGTTCGGCGACTTCGCCAACGGTGCCCAAGTCGTGATCGACCAGTTCATCGCCTCGGGCGAAGTGAAGTGGGGCCGCGTCAACGGCATCACGCTGATGCTGCCGCACGGCTACGAAGGCCAAGGCCCTGAGCACAGCTCGGCGCGCCTGGAGCGCTTCATGCAACTGGCCGCCGACGCCAACATGCAGATCGTTCAGCCCACCACGGCCAGCCAGATCTTCCACGTGCTGCGTCGCCAGATGGTCCGCCACCTGCGCAAGCCGCTGGTCATCATGACGCCGAAGTCGCTGCTGCGTAACAAGGATGCGACTTCGCCGCTGTCCGAGTTCACGAAGGGCGCCTTCCAGACAGTGATCCCCGAGCAAAACGCCGCCATCGACAAGAAGGCCGACAAGGTCAAGCGCGTGATCGCCTGCTCCGGCAAGGTGTACTACGACCTGGTCAAGAAGCGCGAAGAGAAGGAAGCCGACGACGTGGCGATCATCCGCGTCGAGCAGCTCTACCCCTTCCCGCACAAGGCTTTTGGCGCCGAGCTGAAGAAGTACCCCAACGCCACGGACATCGTGTGGTGCCAGGACGAGCCGCAGAACCAGGGCGCCTGGTTCTTCGTGCAGCACTACATCCACGAGAACATGCTCGATGGCCAAAAGCTCGGTTACGCCGGTCGCGCAGCTTCGGCTTCGCCGGCCGTGGGTTATGCCCACCTGCACCAGGAGCAGCAAAAGGCCCTGGTCGAGGCGGCATTTGCCAAGCTCAAGGGCTTCGTGCTGAACAAGTAAGTCGTACCGTCCCCGGTATCACGCAGAACACACATCTGACCGAAAGAAATCCAAATGGCTATCGTAGAAGTCAAAGTCCCCCAACTGTCCGAGTCCGTGGCCGAAGCCACCATGCTGCAGTGGAAGAAGAAGCCCGGCGAAGCCGTGGCCATCGATGAGATCCTGATCGAGATCGAAACCGACAAGGTCGTGCTGGAGGTGCCCGCACCTTCCGCCGGCGTGCTGGCCGAGATCGTGGTGGCAGACGGCGGCACGGTCGTGTCCGACCAGCTCATCGCCAAGATCGACAGCGAAGGCAAGGCCGGCGCCGCCGCGCCCGCTCCTGCAGCCGCCGCAGCGCCTGCCCCCTCGGCAGCGCCGGCAGCCGCTGCTGCACCGGCTGCCGCCGGCGGCTCCAAGGGCGACGTCGCCATGCCTGCTGCCGCCAAGCTGCTGGCCGACAACAACCTGGCCGTGTCGGACGTGTCCGGTTCGGGCAAGGACGGCCGAGTGACCAAGGGCGACGTGCTGGCCGCCGTGGCCGGTGGCGCTAAGCCGTCGGCAGCACCCAGCACCATTCCCACGGGCGTGCCCACCAAGGCTCTGCCGCAAGTGGCGGCGCCCGCTGGCAAGGAAGACCTGAGCGGCCGTCCCGAGCAGCGCGTGCCCATGAGCCGCCTGCGCGCCCGGGTGGCCGAGCGTCTGCTGCAATCGCAATCGACCAACGCCATCCTGACCACGTTCAACGAAGTGAACATGGCCCCCGTGATGGATCTGCGCAAGAAGTTCCAGGACTCCTTCACCAAGGAACACGGCACCAAGCTGGGCTTCATGTCCTTCTTCGTGAAGGCCGCCGTGCACGCCCTCAAGAAGTACCCCGTGCTGAACGCCTCGGTGGACGGCAATGACATCGTCTACCACGGCTACTTCGACATCGGTATCGCCGTGGGTTCGCCGCGCGGTCTGGTGGTGCCCATCCTGCGAAACGCAGACCAGATGAGCTTCGCCGACATCGAGAAGAAGATTGCCGAGTTCGGCAAGAAGGCTGCCGAAGGCAAGCTGGGCATCGAAGAGATGACCGGCGGCACCTTCTCCATCTCCAATGGCGGTACGTTCGGCTCGATGATGTCCACCCCCATCATCAACCCGCCGCAGTCGGCCATCCTGGGCGTGCACGCCACCAAGGACCGTGCCGTGGTCGAAAACGGGCAGGTCGTGGTGCGTCCGATGAACTACCTGGCCATGTCCTATGACCACCGCATCATCGACGGCCGCGAAGCCGTGCTGGGCCTGGTCGCCATGAAGGACGCGCTGGAAGATCCGTCGCGCCTGCTGTTCGACATCTGATGGAACAACCCCCTGAGGCGCTTTGCGCCTTCCCCCTTCTCTCGAATGGCTGCACCATTCGGGAAGAGGGACACCGCCAGCGCTCGCAAGTGAAACGCCGCTGCGCAGCTTGGGCGGCCCTTGCGCGGCGGTCGCTGGCCTGGGCCGCGAGTGCTTCAAGGGCAGGGGGCGGCGTCTGACGCCACGAAGACCAAGACACCCTGACGGACCCACATGTGTGGCTGGCTCATCAGCCGGCCCCGCAGTGGGTCTTTCTTCAACTGACAGAGTGAGATTCACATGAGCAAACAATTCGACGTGATCGTCATCGGCGGTGGCCCTGGCGGCTATGTGGCTGCCATCCGCGCCGCCCAACTGGGCTTCAACGTGGCCTGTATCGACGAGTGGAAGAACGACAAGGGCGGCCCCGCGCTGGGCGGCACCTGCACGAACGTGGGTTGCATTCCCTCCAAGGCGCTGCTGCAATCGTCCGAGCATTTCGACCACGCCAACCACCACTTCGCCGACCATGGCATCGAAGTGAAGGGCGTGAGCATGGACGTGGGCAAGATGATCGCCCGCAAGGACAGCGTCGTGAAGCAGAACAACGACGGCATCCAGTACCTGTTCAAGAAGAACAAGATCACCTTCTTCCACGGCCGTGGTTCCTTCGTGAAGGCCGCCGAAGGCGGCTACGAGATCCAGGTGGCCGGCAAGGACACCGAAACCCTCACGGGCAAGCAGATCATCGTGGCCACGGGCTCCAATGCCCGCGCGCTGCCGGGCGTGCCCTTCGACGAAGAGAACGTGCTGTCCAACGACGGCGCGCTGCGCATCGGTGCCGTGCCCAAGAAGCTGGCCCTGATCGGCTCCGGCGTGATCGGCCTGGAAATGGGTTCCGTGTGGCGCCGCCTGGGCGCGGACGTGACGGTGCTGGAAGGCCTGCCCACGTTCCTGGGCGCGGTGGACGAGCAGATCGCCAAGGAAGCGAAGAAGGCCTTCGACAAGCAGGGCCTGAAGATCGAACTCGGCGTGAAGGTCGGCGAGATCAAGGCCGGCAAGAAGGGCGTGAACGTCGCCTACACCAATGCCAAAGGCGAGGCCGTGTCGCTGGACGCTGACAAGCTCATCGTCTCCATCGGCCGCGTGCCCAACACCATCGGCTTGAACCCCGAAGCGGTGGGCCTGCAGCTGGACGAGCGCGGCGCCATCGTGGTGGACGCCGACTGCAAGACCAACCTGCCTGGCGTGTGGGCGGTGGGCGACGTGGTGCGTGGTCCGATGCTGGCGCACAAGGCCGAGGAAGAGGGCGTTGCCGTTGCCGAGCGCATCGCAGGCCAGCACGGCCACGTGAACTTCAACACCATTCCCTGGGTGATCTACACCAACCCCGAGATCGCATGGGTGGGCCGCACGGAGCAGCAGCTCAAGGCCGACGGCGTGAAGTACAAGGCCGGCACGTTCCCGTTCCTGGCGAACGGCCGCGCACGCGCGCTGGGTGACACGACCGGCATGGTGAAGATGCTGGCCGACGCCACCACGGACGAAATCCTGGGCGTGCACATCGTCGGCCCGATGGCCAGCGAACTGATCGCCGAATGCGTCGTGGCGATGGAATTCAAGGCCAGCGCGGAAGACATCGCGCGCATCTGCCATGCCCATCCCTCGCTGTCGGAAGCGACCAAGGAAGCCGCTCTGGCGGTGGACAAGCGCACGCTCAACTTCTGAGTGGGGCCGCTGGCCGCGGGCCTTGCCGCTTCGGCGGCGGGCTCGCAGCTTTTGAGGTCAAATTGGCTGCTAGCGCTTACCCATCAAGCGCTAGCAGCTATTGTTTTTATAGTTCTGGAGTGCGTGCGTGAACGTCAAGCAGGCATACGAGGCCGAGCTGGCCGCCAAAGGGTTCAAGAGCGATCCGGCACAGATGCGAGCCGTGGAGGCCCTGCAGCGCTGTGCCGATGACTGGGCGTTGTACAAGGAGCGCCGCTCCAACGCGCTGAAGAAGCTCATCAACCGCCCCGAGGTGCCGCGCGGCGTGTACATGTACGGCGGCGTGGGCCGGGGCAAGAGCTTCCTGATGGACTGCTTCTTCAACGCCGTGCCCATCCGGCGCAAGGTGCGGCTGCATTTCCATGAGTTCATGCGCGAAGTGCACCGCGAACTGCACGCGCTGCAAGGCACGCAGAACCCCTTGGACGTGCTGGGTGCCAACATCGCCAAGCGCTACAAGCTGATCTGCTTCGACGAGTTCCACGTGGCCGACATCACGGACGCCATGATCCTGCACCGGTTGCTGGTGGCGCTGTTCGAGAACGGCGTCGGCTTTGTGACCACCTCCAACTTCAAGCCCGACGGGTTGTATCCCGACGGCCTGCACCGCGACCGCATCCTGCCTGCCATTGCGCTGCTGAACGAGCGCATGGAGGTGATCAACGTCGACAACGGCACCGACTACCGCCGTCGCACGCTGGAACACGTGCAGCTGTACCACACGCCGCTCGGCCCCCAGGCCGATGCGGAAATGGCCAAGGCCTTCGACCAGCTGGCTGAAGTGCGCGACGAAGACCCCGTCCTGCACATCGAAGCGCGCGAGATCCGTGCGCGCCGCAAGGCCGGTGGCGTCGTGTGGTTCGACTTCGACGTGCTGTGCGGCGGCCCGCGCTCGCAGAACGACTACCTGGAGATCGCCTCGCAGTTCCACACCGTGCTGCTCTCCAACGTGCCGTACATGCCGGTATCGATGGCGTCACCCGCCCGCCGGTTCACCTGGCTGATCGATGTGCTCTACGATCGGCGCGTGAAGCTGATCCTCTCTGCTGCCGTGCCGCCCGAATCGCTGTACACCGAAGGGCCACTGGCGCACGAGTTCCCCCGGACGGTGTCTCGCCTCAACGAGATGCAGTCCCAGGAGTTCCTGGCCCTGGAGCGCCGGGTGGTCGACACGGGGCTGACCTGATGATGAAACCGATGTTTTCCATGGCGCTGGCCGCGACGCTGCTGATGGGTACGGCTGCCGCCTCCCATGCTTCCGGGCCCGCAGGCGTAGCCCCAGCCTCGGCCCCCACGGGGGATGCGCAGAGCCGTGAGGCCGAGCGCCAGTCCATCCGCAGGGCGCGCCAAGCGCTGGAGCAACGCCGTCTGCAGGAGGAATCCGCGTGCTACCAGAAGTTCGTGGTGGAAAGCTGCCTGCGCGAGGTGCGCGCCCGCACCCGCATCGAAGATGCCGCGTTCCGTGAGCGCGAGGTGGCGCTGAACGACGCCGACCGCCGTGAGAAGGCCGCGGGCCGGCTGCGTTCCATCGAAGAGAAAAAGCAGGAACAGCAGGCGCAGCAGGCCGCGGGCGAGCGCCCGGCCGGCATGTCGGGCTCGCCCCGCGAGATGGCTGCCAACAGGGCGAAGGAGCAGGCCACGCGGGCCGATGAGGCCCGCCAGCGGGCCGCCCAACAGCAGCAGCGCCAGGCCGCGCACGATGCCAGCCAGGCGGCGCGCGCGGCGGAGGAACCGTCGAGAGTCCAACAGTCCCGCGAGCGTTTCGAAGCCAAGCAGCAGGCGGCAGAAGAACGGCGCGCCCGGCGCGAGAAGGCCAATGCCGAGGCTGCAGCGTCGGGGCGTACGCCGCCCCGCCCGCTACCTGCGCCTGGCAATGCACCAGCGCCGGCGCCTGCTGCCGCACCTGCCAGCGCGCCCTGATCGCACCACCTTTCGGCCGCCCTAGGGAGCGGTGCACTCACCGGTGTTCAAAGGCAGAGCCGCGGTGGCCTGCCAACCGCCAAGCCGTCGGCCGCTTCTGCAGACAGCCCGCTGTCGACCAGGGCCTGTTCAGGCCCTAGATCAATGCCCGCCCGGCGTCCTGGGCTTTGCGGTTTCCGTGAGTGCTTCGATCTTCACGACCGCCAGCGACAGGTTGTCGCCTCCGCCCCGGGCGCGTGAGCGGGCCTTGTCGATGAGGAATTCGGTCGCCTCGCGGGGAGTGAGCTGGTCCAGCACCGCCCCCAGCTCCGCAGGCGAGAAGTAGTGCCAGATGCCATCGCTGCAGGCCAGCAAGGTGTCACCGGGCTGCAGCCGGGGAATCAGGTGCATGTTCACCGGCGGGTCGCTTTCGGTACCCAGGCATCCCACCAGGATGTTGGATTGCGGATGGGTATTGGCCTCCGCCTCGGTGATCTCGCCGCGGTCTACCAACGCCTGAACGTAGGAATGGTCGTTGGTGCGGAATACCAGCCGCGCACCCTGGAAATGGTAGATCCGCGAATCGCCCGCATGGGCCCAGTGGCAGTCGCCGCCCGGGTTGATCAGGAACGCCGCCATGGTGCTGTGCGGCTCCTGCTCGGCCGAGATGGCGGTGAGGCGAATCACGACATGTGCTTCCTCGACCATGTGTTTCAGTACAGCGGCCGGGTCGTCCGTTTCGGGTGCGTAGCGCTCAAACAGCTGCCTGGCCGTCAGCATGACCTGGTCTGATGCCTTGCGGCCCCCGCTGCGTCCCCCCATGCCGTCCGCCACCACCCCGAGCACACAGCCGTTCACCCGCGGATGGGCGAAAAGAGCCACCTGGTCCTGTTGGTATTCCCGGTCACCCTTGTGTATCCCGGTGGAGGCAATGAGGCGAAACGCTTTCGTCATGTATCGAATTGTGCGTGGCGCCCGGGCACCGTGGCTGTGCGGCGGGGGCGCAGTCCGTATTATTCGGTTGGGTGCGTGGTTTTTTTGCCATGCTTTGCGCTACCTTCCCGGCCTTTTGCCGCCTTTCGATTTGTTGCTCCATCCCCTTGTCCTCGTGTTTGCCGGCCCCACCGCGGGCCTTGCGGGAGCCGGTCCATGCCGCTGAGAGAGGCCGTATCCGCGGTCTTCGCCCCGGATGGGCCTTTGTCCCGGGCACACGCCCTGTTTCGCTCTCGGCCGGGCCAGACGGAGATGGCGTGCGCAATTGCCGACACCATCGAAGAAGGCGGCGCATTGGTGGTGGAGGCGGGAACGGGCGTGGGAAAGACTTTCGCCTATCTGGTGCCCGCCTTGTTGAGTGGGGAACGCGTGGTGGTCTCCACCGCCACGAAGGCTTTGCAGGACCAGCTCTTTTCCCGCGACCTGCCGCGGGTGATCCAGGCGCTCGGGGTGACGGCCCGAACGGCCCTGCTCAAAGGCCGCTCGAGCTACCTCTGTCTGCACCGGCTGGAGCAAGCACGTCCGGGTCTGGGCGGACGGGCCGATGCGCTCGCCGCGGCCCTCGCCAGCGTCGAGCACTGGGCCCAGGCGACGCAGTCCGGCGATCTGGCGGAACTGCCGGGGCTGGATGAGCGTTCCCCCGTCATCCCGCTGGTCACGTCCACTCGGGAAAACTGCCTCGGCTCGGCCTGTCCCCGGTTTGCGCAGTGCCATGTGAACCTGGCCCGGCGAGAGGCGCTGGCCGCAGACGTGGTGGTCATCAACCACCATTTGTTCTTCGCCGACGTGGCGGTGCGCGAGTCCGGCATGGCGGAACTGCTGCCGACGGTGCGGGTGGTGCTCTTCGACGAGGCCCACCAGCTGAATGACACGGGCGTGCAGTTCCTGGGGGTCCAACTCGGGACCGGACAGTTGCTCGACTACGCGCGCGACCTCCTCGCGGCGGGTTTGGAAGGCGCGCAAGGCTTTCGCGACTGGCCTGCACTGGCCGCCGACATCGACCACGCCGCCCGCGATCTGCGCATGGCCGCCGGGCCGGTGGAGGGCGCTGCCCGCCGGGCCTGGCAGGAGGCCGTTCCCGAGCGCACCGAGCCTGTCGCCTGGACGCGCGCCCTGCAGGATCTGGTCGCTGCACTGCGGGCAGCCCTGGCGGCGTTGGACGCCGTCGCCGGCACGGCGCCGGATTTCACCCGGCTGCATGAGCGGACCGTGGTGCTGCTGGAGCGTCTGGTGGCCTTTGCGCAGGATTGCGGGCCGCAATCGGTCCGCTGGCTGGACGTGGGAACGCAACTGCGGCTGGTCGAGTCGCCGCTGGACATTGGCTTGGCCCTGCAGGGCCTGTGGGCACCGGCGGCGCCAGAGCCGTCCGCCTGGGACGAGGGCGGCGGGCCTTCGGACGCTTCAACGGGCCCGCGGGGCCGCAGCTGGATCTTCACGTCCGCCACGCTGGGCGATGACCCGGCCCTGCGTTGGTTCACCGAGCCGTGCGGCCTGCAGCATGCCACGACGCTGCAGGTGCCGAGCCCGTTCGACTACGCGCGGCAGTCTGCCCTGTACATTCCTCTGGACTTGCCCCGGCCTGCCGATCCGGCCCACGCGGTGCGGCTGGCCGATTGGGCGGGCGACGCCATCGCCCGCCTGGGTGGCAGGACCCTGCTGCTGACCACGACATTGCGCTCCCTCCACGTGATCGGGACGGCCCTGCGGCAGCGCTTTCCCATGGGCTCCGGCATCGACGTGCTGGTGCAGGGGGAGTCCGGCAAGCGCCAGATCATGGAACGCTTCCGTCAGGCGGAAGACGCTGTAGAGGGGGGCATGGGCTTAGTGCAGGGCTGTGTGCTGGTGGCGTCCGCTTCGTTCTGGGAAGGGCTCGACGTGCCCGGCGATGCGCTGCAGCTGCTGATCGTCGACAAGCTGCCGTTCCCGCCGCCCGGAGATCCGTTGGTGGATGCCCGCACGCGCCAGCTCGAGCAGGAAAGGCGCAGTGCGTTCAAGGACTTCGCCCTGCCCGAAGCGGCCGTGGCCCTCAAGCAAGGGGCGGGGCGGCTCATACGCACCGACACCGATAGCGGGGTCCTGGTGGTGGCAGACACCCGGCTTGCGACGATGGGATATGGCAAACGGCTGCTCAGGGCGCTCCCACCCATGCAGCGCTTGCAGACCCAGGAAGCGTTCGACGCCGCGCTGGACGCCCTGCGCCAGGGCTAGCCGGCGCCTCGGGCTCTTACCAGAGCTTCCACCAGGGATCGTCCTTCGACCTGAAGCCATCACGCATGTACTGGCTGTTGGGATAGGACGCCGTCATCACCCGGCGGGCGTCGTCGCGCAACTGCGTCATGCCCAGTGCATCGTACGACTGGATCAGGATGTAGAGCGCCTCTTCCAACGCAGGCACGTCCTTGT
The DNA here is from genome assembly GCA_023460715.1 of Pseudomonadota bacterium. GTDB lineage: Bacteria > Pseudomonadota > Gammaproteobacteria > Burkholderiales > Burkholderiaceae_C > Paracidovorax. Next base: position 17,681 of record JAEWPH010000098.1, read on the forward strand.
AATCGGCCAGTGCGATCTGGGCCCGGTTGATGGCGGCCACGTAGGCACCACGTTGGTAGTAATACCGTGCCACGTGCACTTCGTATTGCGCGAGCGAGTTGACGATGTACGTCATGCGCTGTTGCGAATCCTTGGCGTAGCGGGAATCCGGAAAACGCGTCACCAGTTCGCGGAAGGATTCGAAAGAGTCCTTGGCGGCCTTCTGGTCTCGTTCCGAGAGATCCTGCCGGGACACCCAGGCGAACAGCCCCAGGTTGTCGTTGAAATTGACCAGGCCCTTGAGGTACAGGGCGTAGTCGTAGGCCGGGCTGGCGGGGTGCAGCTTCATGAAGCGGTCCAGTGTGGCCACAGCCTGCACCTTTTCGCCTGCCTTGTATTGGGCATAGGCCTTGTCCAACTGCGCCTGCTGGGCGAGGGCGGTGCCGGCGGCGCGGCCCTCAAGCTTCTCGAACAGCGGCACGGCCTTGTCGAAGGCGCCGCTGTTGAGTTCGTCCCGCGCTTCGGAATAGATCTTGTCGGGGCTCCAGCCGGCCGTCTTGTCCTCCGGGGTGCTGGAGCAACCTGCCATGAGACCGGCGGCCAACAGGACGGACAACAAGGGCAGGGGGGAGCGCACCATGGCAGCAGCTTTCTGGCAGTTAAGAGGCATCGTCATTGCAGCGGTTTTGGCCGATGGCGGCCGGTTCTGCAGCCCACCGGGCGCCGACCGACCGCCAAGGGCGGCTGGACCGGTCATTGTAGCGGCGGCCCCGACGCTTCGACCGTGGTGGGAACGACCCGCGCCCGCACCGGGCCGGCGCAGCTTCCTACAATGACGGGATGTTTGTTCACCTGCGCCTGCACACCGAATTCTCCGTCGTCGACGGGACCACGCGTATCGACGAGGTCGCCAAGGCGGCGGCCAAGGATGGCCAGCCTGCGCTGGCGATCACCGACCTCAACAACCTCTTCGGCGCCATCAAGTTCTACAAGGAAGCCCGCGGCAAGGGGGTCAAGCCCGTTCTGGGTGCCGAGGTGAATGTGGCCATGCCAGACGCCGCGCCGGCCCGCATGCTGCTGCTGGTCCAGAACAAGCAGGGCTATCTCAACCTTTGTGAATTGCTGGCACGCGCCTGGACGCGCAACGTCGTCAAGAATGTCCCGGTCTGCACCCGCGAGTGGTTGCGTGAGCTGCAGGAAGGCCTGATCGCGCTGGCGGGCGCGCAGGCGGGGCCGGTGGGGCAGTTGCTGATGCGGGGTGACGATACCGGCGCCGCCGCGGGTGCGCTGGAGTTCGCCGGTATCTTTCCCCACCGCTTCTATCTCGAAATCCAGCGGGCCGGTCGTGCCGATGACGAGGCGCATGTGGTGGCCGCGGTGCAACTGGCGGCCCGCCTGCAATTGCCGGTGGTGGCCACGCATCCCATCCAGTTCGCCACGCCCGACGACTACGAGGCGCACGAAGCCCGCATCTGCATTGCTGAGGGCGAGATCCTGGGCAACCAGCGGCGGGTGCGCAAGTTCACCCGCGAGCAGTACTTCAAGAACAGCGCCCAGATGGAGGCGCTGTTCGCCGATGTGCCATCGGCCATCGCCAACACGCTGGAAATCGCCAAGCGCTGCAACCTGACCCTGGTGCTCGGCAAGCCCCGCTTGCCGGAATTTCCCACGCCCAACGGCATGGCTCCGGAAGAGTACTTCCGCTATGCGTCTTTCGAGGGGCTGGAAGAGCGGCTCAAGCACCTGTTCCCCAACGAAGCCCAGCGTGACAAGGAGCGCCCCCGGTACGTGGAGCGGCTGGAGTTCGAACTGGGCACCATCCTCAAGATGGGCTTCCCCGGCTACTTCCTGATCGTGGGCGACTTCATTCAGTGGGCGAAGGAGAACGGCTGCCCTGTCGGGCCGGGACGGGGGTCCGGTGCCGGCTCGCTGGTGGCCTACGCGCTCAAGATCACCGACCTGGACCCGCTGCAGTACAACCTGCTGTTCGAACGCTTCCTGAATCCCGAGCGGGTGTCCATGCCCGACTTCGACATCGACTTCTGCCAGTCCAACCGCGACCGTGTGATCGATTATGTGAAGGACAAGTACGGCAAGAACGCCGTGAGCCAGATCGCCACCTTCGGAACCATGGCCGCCAAGGCCGCGATCCGCGACGTGGGCCGTGTCATGGACATGAGCTACACGTTCTGCGACGGCATTTCCAAGCTTGTGCCCGGCAAGCCCGGCATGTCCTACACGCTCGCGTACCCGCCGGAGGTGAAGAAGGAGGGCGACAAGAACAACTACGCGCTGGAACTGGAGCCCATGCTCTACGAGCGGGTGCGCAAGGAAGAGGACGTCAAGACCGTCATCGAGATGGCGCAGAAGCTCGAAGGCATGACACGCAACATCGGCATGCACGCCGGTGGCGTGCTGATCGCTCCGGGCAAGCTCACCGATTTCTGCCCGCTCTACCAGCAGCCAGGCAGCGAATCGGCGGTGAGCCAGTACGACAAGGACGATGTGGAAGCCATCGGCCTGGTGAAGTTCGACTTCTTGGGCCTGGCCACGCTGACGATCCTGGAGATCGCCCGCGAGTTCATCATGAAGCGCCACAAGGGCCAGGAGAACTTCGCGTTCGAAAACATCCCGCTGGATGACGCCCGCACCTACCAGTTGTTCTCCGACGGCAAGACGGAAGCCGTGTTCCAGTTTGAAAGCCGCGGCATGCAGGGCATGCTGAAGGAAGCGCGTCCGAGCCGCCTCGAAGACCTGATCGCCCTGAACGCGCTCTACCGCCCGGGCCCGATGGACCTGATCCCCACGTTCGTGAACCGCAAGCACGGCAAGGAGCCGGTGGAGTATCCGCACCCCCTGGTGGAGCCGGTGCTGGCCGAAACCTACGGGATCATGGTGTACCAGGAGCAGGTGATGCAGACCGCCCAGGTGCTGGGCGGCTACAGCCTCGGCGGTGCCGACATGCTGCGCCGGGCCATGGGCAAGAAAAAGGCCGAGGAGATGGCCGAGCACCGTGAGATCTTCCGCAAGGGAGCGGCCGAAAAAGGCATCGATCAGGACAAGGCCGACGAAGTGTTCGACCTGATGGAGAAGTTCGCGGGCTACGGCTTCAACAAGTCGCACGCCGCTGCGTACTCCCTGCTGGCCTACCACACGGGCTGGCTGAAGGTGCATTACACGGCCGAGTTCTATTGCGCGAACATGACCGTGGAAATGGACGACACCGACAAGCTCAAGGTGCTCTACGAAGATGCGGTCAAGCACTTCGGCATGACCTTCGAGCCGCCGGATGTCAACCGCGGCGTTTACCGCTTCGAACCCGTGACCGACAAGGTCATCCGCTACGGCCTGGGCGCCGTCAAGGGCACAGGACAGCAGGCCATCGAAGCCATGATCGCCGCCCGCGAGGGCCGGGGCGAGGGCCCGCAGGGCGGCACCGTGGGGCCGTTCAAGAGCCTGTTCGACTTCTGCGTGCGGGTGGACAAGCAGCGCATGAACAAGCGCACGGTGGAGGCCCTCATCAAGGCTGGAGCGTTCGACGCTATCCACATGAACCGCGCCGCGCTGGTCGCTTCCATCGACCGGGCCTTCGAGTTCGCGGCTGCGACGCTGGCGAACGCCAACCAGGGCGGGCTGTTCGACATGATGGGCGAGGATGCCCACGGATCGAGCACGCAGGAGCCCGATCTGGTCGAGGTGGCGCCGTGGGGCATCAAGGAGCGCCTGACGCAGGAGAAGACGGCCGTGGGCTTCTATCTGTCGGGCCACCTGTTCGACGAGGTGGAGAAAGAGGTGCGCCGCTTCGTGCGCACCCCTATCGAGGAACTGGCCGACAGCCGGGAGCCGCAGGTCATGGCGGGCATCGTCAGCGACTTTCGCGTCATCAATGGCCAGCGGGGCCGGCTGGCGCTGTTCAAACTGGACGACAAGACCCGCACGATCGAGGCCTCTGCGGACGAGGCGGTGCTGAACGCGAACCGCGACGTGCTCAAAGACGACGAGTTCGTCGTCCTCAACGGGCGCCTGCAGCTGGACCACTTCAGCGGTGGCCTCCGTGTCAAGGTGCTGCAAGCCTGGGGTCTGGCAGGGGCCCGGGCAAAATATGGACGGTATCTGCAGGTGCTGGTCGGCGACGCCGTGCCCGATGTCACCCGTCTGGTGAAGGAGTTTCCTCCCCTGCGCGAAGACACGGAGCACGGAGAGACGCTGGTCCACGGCCTGCGCGTGCGCATGGGCGTGAAATGCAAGGCAGAGCACGGCGCTGCAGTGGCCGAGTTGCAACTGGGGGAAGCGAGTCGGTTCTTCCCGTCAGATGCGGCCCTGGCGGCGTGGGGCGCACAGGCCGGGAGCGGTGCGGTCAGCGTCATCTACGACGCCGGCTGAGCCGCGTTGCGCGCGATCGTCACCCCGGCTTGAAAAATGGGCGTGCAACACCAGATTCATCAAGCCACACCGATCGGCTGCGCTCGCTAGAATGAAATTCATGGCAACCAAACCACCGTCCCCTCCCCCGACGCCTCCCTCCCGTGCGCCTGCGCGGGACGACGGCGATTCGGTCGTGATGGAGCGGCGTCCGCAGAAAACGCAGCCGCCGCAGATGTACCAGGTGGTGATGCTGAACGACGACTACACCCCGATGGAGTTCGTGATCGTCGTGCTGCAGGAGTTTTTCAGCAAGGACCGCGAAGCGGCCACGCAGATCATGCTCAAGATCCACCTGGACGGCAAAGGCGTCTGCGGGGTGTATACCCGCGACGTGGCCGCTACCAAGGTCGAACAGGTCCTGGATGCCGCCCTCAAGGCCGGCCACCCGCTGCAATGCGTGAGTGAGCCTGTTGAATAAGTGGCTATCGGCCTCGATCTACAGTCAATCAATTCCCAGCAAGCACAAAGGAGTTCACATGATTGCTCAGGAACTGGAAGTCAGCTTGCACATGGCCTTCGTAGAGGCCCGTCAGCAGCGCCACGAATTCATCACCGTGGAACACCTCCTGCTGGCTCTGCTGGACAACCCCAGCGCAGCCGAAGTGCTGCGCGCATGCTCGGCCAATGTCGATGATCTGCGTTCGTCGCTGACGAATTTCATCAAGGACAACACCCCCCAGGTCGCCGGCAACGACGAGGTGGATACGCAACCCACGCTGGGTTTCCAGCGTGTGATCCAGCGCGCCATCATGCACGTGCAGTCCACCGGCAACGGCAAGAAGGAAGTCACCGGTGCCAATGTGCTGGTTGCGATCTTCGGTGAGAAGGACTCGCATGCCGTGTACTACCTCCACCAGCAGGGGGTGACCCGGCTCGATGTGGTGAACTTCATTGCCCACGGCATCAAGAAGGGCGAGCCACCGGAGCCCGCCAAGGCAGAAGGCCAGGCGGATGGCGAAGAGGGCGGTGGTGGCGAGCGCAATGAAAAGGCATCGCCGCTGGAGCAGTACACGCAGAACCTGAACCAGGCGGCCAAGGATGGAAAGATCGATCCGCTGATCGGCCGCCATTACGAGGTCGAGCGCACGATCCAGATCCTGTGCCGTCGCCGCAAGAACAACCCGCTGCTGGTGGGCGAAGCTGGCGTGGGCAAGACCGCGATCGCGGAGGGTCTCGCCTGGCGCATCACCCAAGGCGATGTGCCCGAAATCCTGTCAGAAGCCACGGTGTACTCACTGGATATGGGCGCGCTGCTGGCCGGCACCAAGTACCGCGGTGACTTCGAGCAGCGCCTGAAGGGAGTGCTCAAGTCGCTCAAGGACAAGCCCCATGCGGTGCTCTTCATCGACGAGATCCACACGCTGATCGGCGCCGGTGCGGCATCGGGCGGCACCCTGGACGCCTCCAATCTGCTCAAGCCGGCGCTGTCCAGCGGCCAGCTCAAGTGCATCGGCGCCACGACCTTCACCGAGTACCGCGGCATCTTCGAGAAGGACGCGGCCCTGTCGCGGCGCTTCCAGAAGGTGGATGTGGTCGAGCCCACGGTGGCGGAGACGGTGGACATTCTCAAGGGGCTCAAGAGCCGCTTCGAGGAGCACCACAGCGTGAAGTACGCCACTGCGGCCCTGCAGGCGGCGGCGGAACTGTCCGCCAAGTACATCAACGATCGGCACCTGCCCGACAAGGCGATCGATGTGATCGACGAGGCCGGCGCTGCCCAGCGTATCCTGGTGGCCAGCAAGCGCAAGAAGACCATCGGCAAGGCCGAGATCGAGGAAATCGTCGCGAAGATCGCCCGCATTCCGCCCGCGAACGTCTCCAACGATGACCGCAGCAAGCTGCAGACCATCGAGCGCGACCTCAAGAGCGTGGTGTTCGGACAGGACAAGGCGCTCGAAGTACTGGCGTCCGCCGTCAAGATGGCGCGCTCGGGCCTGGGCAAGGGTGACAAGCCGATCGGCTCGTTCCTCTTCAGCGGCCCGACCGGCGTCGGCAAGACGGAAGCAGCCAAGCAGCTGGCCTATATCCTGGGCATCGAACTGATCCGCTTCGACATGTCGGAGTACATGGAGCGCCACGCCGTAAGCCGCCTGATCGGGGCTCCCCCCGGCTATGTGGGGTTCGACCAGGGCGGGCTGCTGACCGAGGCCGTCACCAAGAAGCCGCACGCGGTGCTGCTGCTCGACGAAATCGAGAAGGCGCATCCGGACATCTTCAACGTGCTGCTGCAGGTGATGGACCACGGCACGCTGACCGACAACAACGGACGCAAGGCCGACTTCCGCAACGTCATCATCGTCATGACGACCAACGCGGGTGCCGAGACCATGAACAAGGCCACCATCGGGTTCACCAACCCGCGGCAGGCCGGCGACGAGATGGCCGACATCAAGCGCCTGTTCACGCCCGAGTTCCGTAACCGCCTGGACGCCATCGTCAACTTCAAGCCGCTGGACGAGCAGATCATCCTGCGGGTGGTCGACAAGTTCCTGTTGCAGCTGGAGACCCAGCTGGCCGAGAAGAAGGTGGAGGTCACGTTCACCGATGCGCTGCGCAAGCACCTGGCGAAGAAGGGCTTCGATCCTCTGATGGGCGCCCGTCCGATGCAACGCCTGATCCAGGACATGATCCGGCGTGCGCTGGCCGACGAACTGTTGTTCGGTCGCCTGACAGAAGGGGGGCGCCTGACGGTCGACATCGAGACGAAGAAGGACGACAAGGGCGTGGAAAACAGCGACGTGCAACTGGACATCCAGCCTTTGCCGAAGAAGGAGCGCTCGCCGAAGTCAGAGCCTGCAGAGCCGGAGGAAGCCACGGCGGACTGACGTAACGCAGAGCCTGCACAGGCGCGAGGCCAGCCATTGTTGCGATGGCTGGCCTTTTTCTTTGCACGCCGCCAGCGCGTGTCCTACAGGGCGTGATCCCAGTGAATGGTGCAATCAGGGGCCAGCCGGTAGCCGGGGCAAGTGTCCCTGCTATCCCATCACCCTTGGGGCCTGCGAGCAGGTGCCTGGACAGTCCCCACCCACCGAGGAGCGCCAGATGATCACGACCGACCCCACTATGACCAACCTGTTCCTCCAGTTGGGCCTGGAGGAGGGCGACCAATCCATCGCCGACTTCATCCGTACTCACCAACTCCCGACCGACGTGTCCTTGGGAGATGCGCCATTCTGGAGTGATGCCCAGCGACAGTTTCTTGTCGAGCAGCTCAAGGCCGACGCGCCGTGGGCCCTCGTGGTGGACCAATTGAGCAAGGCACTCCACGCAGACGCGGTAGAGCGCGCTACCGCGTCGTGACCTGATGAGCGCGCTGATGGGGAGGAGGGCAGCCTCCGCGATCGAGAAGCGACCGCTTCCGCTGCACCGCATTCACGTCAGCGACTAGGAGGTTCATTGGACGCCCGCTCAGGCGTGGCTGGGCCGGTGACAGGCGTGTCAGAAGCAGACCCGCTTAGGCGGTCCAACAGGTCTTTGCTCGGGTAGCCGTCGGCGATCCACCCTTGGCTCTGCTGGTAACGCCGCAGTCCGGCCCGGGTGGCGGGGCCCATGACGCCATCCGGCGTGCCTGCGTCGAAGCCTTGTGCATTCAATAGCGTCTGGAGGCTCTGCACCTCGGCGCGCGAAAGCGGCTGGAGCTCGCGTGGCCACGGGGCCTGGACGCCAGGCCCGCCGTCGATCTGTTGCGCAAGCAAGGCGACGCCCAGTGCGTAGTTCACCGCATTGTTGTAGCGCAGCAGTATGCGGAAGTTGTGGCCGACCAGGAAAGCAGGACCGCTCGCGCCCGCCGGCGTGATCACCGCGGCACTGTCCAATACCGGCAGGGCCTGGCCGCTCGCGGCGGTGACCCCCTCGGCTGCCCATTGGGCCGTGGTTTGCCGTTGGGTGAGCTCCGCGCGCGCGTAGTCGAATCCGGCCGGCAGGCGGACCTCTGTGCCCCAGGGCTCTCCGGCGCGCCAGCCTTCACCTGCGAGGAAGGCCGCCGTGGACGCCGTCACGTCGGGAATGCTGCCCCAGATGTCACGGTGGCCATCTCCGTCAGCGTCGACCGCATGTGCCAGAAAAACCGACGGGAGGAACTGGGTGTGGCCCATGGCACCGGCCCAGGAGCCAATCATGCGGTCGGGTGCGATGTCGCCTGCCTGAAGGATGCGCAGCGCCGCCATCAGCTCGCTACGCGCCCACGCGCTGCGGCGGCCCTCGAAGCCGAGCGTGGCGAGGGCATCCACCGCCCGGAAGGTGCCGAAGTTGCTGCCGTAGTTGCTTTCCATGCCCCAGATAGCGGTGATGACGCTGGCCGGTACCCCGTAGCGCGAGGAGGCCGCGGCCAGCGCAGCGCGCTCGTCCGAGAGCTTGCGTCTGCCGGCGGCGATGCGCTGCGCGGAGATGGCCGAGTCCAGATACGCCCAGGGGGGACGGGTGAACTCCGGCTGGGCGCGGTCCAGTTCGATTACGCGGGGCTGAAGGCGGGCGTTGCTCAGCGCGGATCGCACGACCTCGGGGGCGATGCCCTGCGCTTCCGCGTCCTTGGCGAAGGCGGCGAGCCACGCGGCAAAGCCTGCCTGCTCTGCGTCTGCCGTCCCGTTCTCCGCGGCGACAGGGCTGCTGCGGGTGCCTGGGGCGGTGTCTTGCGCAGAAGCCGTGGGGACGGGCACCGGCGAGGGGGCGACGCTGGCGCTGGGTGGCGGGGCCGACGCGCAGGCCGCCAGCAGGGCCGCAGCGAGTGTGCTGCCCGTCCAACGGGTCAGAGGAGAAAACCGCGGCTTATGGGAGTGGTTCGTGGTCAAAGGCATGCCTCATTGTCCTGCCTGCCGGCATACTTGCGGCTTCTGTGTTTCCGGCTGTAGCGATTCCATGCACACCTTCCTCTGGCACGACTACGAGACTTTCGGCGCCAACACCCGACGTGACCGTCCTGCCCAGTTCGCGGGAATTCGTACCGACGCTGAGCTCAACGAGATTGGTGAGCCACTGATGATCTATTGCCAGCCGGCGCCAGACTATCTGCCCGACCCGCAGTCCTGCCTGATCACGGGTATCACGCCGCAGCTGTGCCTGGAGCGCGGGCTTCCCGAGCATGCCTTCGCGGCCCGCATCGAGGCGGAGTTCGCGCAGCCCGCCACCATTGGTGTGGGCTACAACACCATCCGGTTCGATGACGAGATCACGCGCTTCATGTTCTGGCGCAACCTGATGGACCCTTACGCCCGTGAGTGGCAGAACCAGTGTGGTCGCTGGGACCTCCTGGACGTCGTCCGCATGACGTATGCACTGCGGCCGGAGGGCATCGAGTGGCCCCGCAAGGAAGATGGATCGCCCAGCTTCCGGCTGGAAGACCTGAGCCGGGCCAACGGCCTGGCGCACGACGCCGCGCACGATGCGCTGTCGGATGTCCGTGCCACGATCGCGCTCGCGCGGCTGATCCGCCAGTGCCAGCCGCGGCTGTTCGAGTTCGCTCTCGGACTGCACAAGAAGGACCGCGTCGCGGCGGAACTGCGGTTGCCTACGACCCAGGAGGGCACGCGGCCGTTCCTGCATGTGTCGGGCATGTTCCCCGCCGAACGCGGCTGCCTGGGGATCATGTGGCCCCTGGCCAGCCACCCGACCAACAAGAACGAACTCATTGCGTGGGATCTGGCCCACGATCCGTCCGAATTGGCCCTGCTGGATGCGGAAACGGCCCGCCTGCGCATGTTCACGCGGTCGAGCGATCTGCCCGACGGCGTGACCCGGCTGCCCATCAAAACGGTGCATCTGAACAAGTCGCCCATGGTGGTGGGCAACGTCAACACGCTCACGGCGCAGACATCGCAACGGTGGTGCATCGATCTGGAGGCCGCTGCGGCGCATGCCGAGGCCGCACGGGCGCTGCCGGATCTGAGCGAACTCTGGAAGGCCGTGTTCTCACGCCCGCAGGAGGGTGGCGCGACCGATGTGGACCAGGATCTCTACGGCGGGTTCGTCGGCAACGAGGATCGGCGCCGGCTGAACCGGCTGCGTGCGTTGCCGCCCGAGGAACTGGCCCAGGAGCGCACGGGTTTCGACGATGAGCGCCTTGCCGAACTGGTCTGGCGCTACCGCGCCCGCAACTTTCCGCACACACTCGACGAGGCTGATCAGGAGCGCTGGGAGCAGCACCGCGTGGCGTGCCTGATGGAGGGGCAAGGCGGGGCGCTCACCTTCGACGAACTGTTCGCCCGGCTGGATGAACTCGGCGCAGAGGCCGATGAGCGCGCTGAGGGCATCCTGGGCGCACTCTACGATTACGCCGAAAGCATCGCTCCCGCGATGTGACCAAGGGTCGAGCATGCCGTTGTCTGTGCCATCGCCTGTACCGCATCGCTTCACCGTGCCGGCGACCACCGAGGGCGGCGATCCGGTGGGCCTGGAGGCGCTGGTGTCTTTTGCGCTGCAGTACCCGCGGTTGTTCGTCCTCACGGGGGCCGGGGTGAGCACGTCCTCGGGCATCCCGGACTACCGAGATGGCAACGGTGATTGGAAGCGTCCTCAGCCGGTCACCTACCAAGCCTTCATGGGAGATGTTTCCACGCGGCAGCGCTATTGGGCCCGCAGCCTCGTCGGCTGGCGGGTCATGGGCCAGGCGCAGCCGGGCCCGGCGCACCATGCGCTTGCGGCGCTGGAGCGCGCGGGCCGGGTGGAGATGCTGCTCACCCAGAATGTGGATGGGTTGCACGACGCCGCCGGGAGCCGCCGGACGGTAGATCTTCACGGCCGGATCGACACCGTGAGGTGCATGCACTGCGAAGTGCGTTTTCCCCGCGCAGACCTGCAGGCGATGCTGCTGGAACGGAATCCCGCCTGGGGCGAGTTGCAGGCTGTGACGGCCCCGGATGGCGACGCCGATCTGGACGGGCTGGACTTTGCAGGCTTCGATGTACCGCCGTGTCCGTTCTGTGGCACGGGGCTGCTTAAGCCGGATGTCGTCTTCTTCGGGGAGAGTGTGCCCCGCGAGCGGGTGCAGTCTGCGCGGGATGCCGTGCAGCGGGCAGATGCGGTTTTGGTGGCCGGTTCGTCCTTGATGGTGTATTCCGGTTTCCGGTTCGTCCAGGCGGCAGCGGAAGCTGGCAAACCAGTGGTCGCGGTGAACCAGGGCAAGACCCGCGCTGACGATCTGCTGGCGTTCAAGCTGCACGGCGAAGTGGGTGCCGTGCTTTCTGCGCTGGTGGCGGCTTTGCCGCCCCCGCAGGTTTCGGGTGTGCGCTGACGCCCGGCATCGGCTGTGACCGCCGGGGCGCCCCTGGCATCACTAGTGGGGGCTTGATCACGGAAGCCGCACACCCGGTTGCGGAATGCTGCGTACCGCGCAGGCGTTTGGTGCTAAGGTCCGCCTTGCTCCTGCGCAGCGTCGCCGCCATGCATGCCGCGCAGGCCGTCACAAGATATCGCAAGGAGACGCCATGCAGGACAACGCATCCTTTGGCGCGTCCGCTGCGGGGCCGGGGCCCGTGTCCGCAGCGGCGCAATGGATCCAGCGTGCACACGAGCGGTCCGCAGCCTTCGGGCTGCAGCGCCATGAAACGGCCGACCTGGAGCCGGTGCGGGCCGACGCGCTGGCCTGGACCGTGGCCCGCAACGAAGCCCTGTGTGCCCATGCCTTGCCCGTGATGGAAACGCTGTCGGCCCAGATCGCCGGTACCCAGAGCATGGTCCTGCTCACCGATGCGCAGGGCGTGATCCTGCATGCGCTGGGCGACGACGAATTCCTCGGCCGTGCCAGCCGCGTCGCTCTGCGCCCGGGCGCCACATGGGCGGAAAGCAGCAAGGGGACCAACGCCATCGGTACGGCACTGGCCATGGGCGAGGCGCTTCAGGTCAATGGCAATGAGCACTTTCTCAAAGCGAACGACTTCCTGACCTGTTCCTGCGCTCCGATCCTCGACCCCCAGGGCCTGGTGATCGGTGCGCTGGACGTGAGTGGTGACCACCGCAGCCGCAGCCCCCATACGATGGCGCTGGTGCGCATGTCCGCCAAGATGGTGGAGAACCACCTGTTCGGCAAGGTGTACGAAGACGCCGTACGGCTGCGGTTCCATGCCCGGCCGGAGTTTCTCGGCACCCTCGTAGAAGGCCTCGCCGCCTTCACGGCGGAGGGCCGGTTCCTCGCCGCCAACCGCAGCGGCCAGTTCCAACTGGGCCTGTCTTCCAATGCGCTGCAGGCGCATACCTTTCCATCGCTTTTCGGGATGCCGATGAGCACCCTGCTGGCGCACGCGCGCCAAGGCAATCCGCAACTGCTCACCCTGCGTTTGCCCGGGGGCGTGACCGTGCATGCCGAGGTGGAGCACCGGGCTCGCCCCGGGGCGGTGCTGGCAGCGCTACCCGCAGAGCCTGCGGCCGGTGCCAGCGACGCGGCTAGGCCGCACCAGGGTGCTCATGGTGCTTCGGCTGCGCCCCTGGCCGGCATAGCGCCGGGATTGTCGAGCCTCAGGTACCTGAATACCGGCGACGCCCACCTGGCCCAGGTGATCGAAAGGGTCACGCGGCTTCTGGGGCGCGACGTACCCACCATGATCCTCGGCGAGACCGGCACAGGCAAGGAACTGCTGGCGCGGGCCATCCACCATGATGGGCCGCGGGCGCGCAAGCCTTTCGTGGCCGTCAACTGCGCGTCGATACCCGAAACGCTCATCGAGGCGGAACTCTTCGGCTACGAAGAGGGGGCCTTCACCGGCGCACGGCGCAAGGGCAGCACGGGCAAGATCGTCCAGGCGCACGGCGGAACGCTCTTCTTGGACGAGATCGGGGACATGCCGCTGTCGATGCAGGCACGCCTGCTGCGCGTGCTGCAGGAGCGCAGCGTGGCGCCGTTGGGGGCCACGCGCGAGATCCAGGTGGATGTCAACGTCGTGTGCGCCACCCACCGCAACCTGCGGGAGATGATGGCGCAAGGGCAATTCCGGGAGGATCTGTACTACCGCTTGAACGGATTGGTGGTGCGCCTGCCCGCTTTGCGGGAGCGTTCCGACCTGTCCGTCATCGTGCAGCGGTTGCTGCAGGCCCAACGCGACGGTGGCGCAGCCCATGCACCCATGATTCGGGTGTCGCCCGAGGTCATGGACCTGTTTGCCGCCCACGCTTGGCCCGGCAACCTACGCCAGTTGGCCAACGTGTTGCGCACGGCTGCGCTGATGGCGGAGGGCGATGGCGACGGCAGCACCGTGCGCGAACAACACCTGCCGGACGATTTCCTGGGCGAATGCGCGGGCGCAGCGCCGTCGCCAGAGTACCTTCGGCAGGCCGCCGACACCCTCCACAAAGGACCCAAGCCCGCCGCAGTGAACGCTGCGGTACGTGGGGGTGTGCGCTCCCTGGGCGATGTGACCGCCGTTGCCTTGCAGGAGGCTCTGCGTGCGCATGCGGGCAACGTCTCGGCCGCGGCGCGTGCGTTGGGCGTTTCCCGCAACACCGTGTACCGGCATCTGCGCGCGGCGTCCGTCCGGGCAGCCCCTCCGGGCTGAACATCGTCCGCCCCGGCCAGCGGGCGTGCGTCCCACCCCCGTCGCGCAGGGGCCTTGCGCGCTTTTTAGGCAGCCCCGCTGGGTGGAGGACCCATCGTTTGGATGGATGCCCACTCCGCATCGCTGTACAGCCGTGAGCGTGTCAGAAAGCGCAGGCCCGTGGGACGTTCCAGTGAGAACATGCCGCCGTTTCCGGGGACTGCATCGATGATGATGTGGGTATGTTCCCAATAGGCGAACTGCGAGCGGCTCATGTAGAACGGCGTGCCGGCGATGTGGCCCAGGAGCACGTCGGAATCCCCGACCAGGAACTCCCCCCGGGCAAAGCACATCGGAGCGCTGCCGTCGCAGCATCCGCCCGACTGGTGGAACATGAGCGGGCCGTGTTGCGCGGCCAGCCGGGTGATGAGGTCGGTGGCGGCAGGGGTGGCCGACACGCGGGTGACTGGGGCGGCCACCGCGGCGGCCGAGCCGCCCTCACTGCTGGGGAATGCCGTGGTTTCCATGGGTCAGTCTCCTGCAGAGGCTGCCGCCCCGCGTTTCAGGCGGCCATGTCCAGCACGATGCGGCCTTGGATCTGGCCTTTGTGCATGCGCGCGAACACGTCGTTGATGTTCTCCAGCTTCTCCGTGGCAACGGTGGCTTTGACTTGCCCGCGGGCCGCGAAATCCAGCGATTCCTGCAGGTCCAGGCGTGTACCCACGATGGAGCCACGCACCGTCACGCCGCGCAGCACCATGTCGAAGATGGGCAGCGGGAAGTTGCCGGGCGGCAGGCCGTTGAGCGACACCGTGCCGCCGCGACGCACCATCCCCAGCGCCTGTTCGAAGGCCTTGGGCGAGACGGCCGTAACCAGGGCACCATGCGCACCGCCGATCTCCTTTTGCAGGTAGGCGGCCGGATCGGTGGTCTTGGCGTTGACCGTGACGCTCGCGCCGAGCTTTTTGGCCAGCTCCAGCTTGTCGTCCTCGACGTCCACGGCCGCAACGTTCAGACCCATGGCCTTGGCGTATTGCACGGCCATGTGACCGAGGCCGCCGATGCCCGAGATGACCACCCAGTCACCGGGCCTGGTGTCCGTCACCTTCAGGCCCTTGTAGACCGTGACGCCGGCGCACAGCACGGGTGCGATGTCCACGAAGCTGATGTCCTTGGGCAGGTGGCCGACGAAGTTGGGGTCCGCCAGGGCGTAGTCGGCAAAGCCGCCGTTCACGGAGTAGCCGGTGTTGCTCTGCGATTCGCACAGCGTCTCCCAGCCGCCCAGGCAGTGGGTGCAGCAACCACAGGCCGAATGCAGCCAGGGTACGCCGACCCGGTCGCCTTCCTTGATGTGCTTGACGTTCTTGCCGATGGCCGCCACGAAGCCAACCCCTTCATGACCAGGAATGAACGGCGGGTTGGGCTTGACCGGCCAGTCGCCCTCGGCGGCATGCAGGTCGGTGTGGCAGACGCCGGACGCTTCGATCTTCACGAGAATCTGGTCGTCTGCAGGCACGGGAACGGGCACTTCCTCGATGGTCAGCGGTTTGCCGAATTCACGGACGACAGCGGCTTTCATGGTTTTTGCGGACATGGGCACGGACTCCTTGCGGTTGCGAACGGATGAAGAGAGAGGGCGGGGCGAACGCTTCCAGAATAGGTACGCCCCGCGCTGCGCCGGTTAATGCAGATCAACCGGGTGCCGATCGGCCGCTCAGAAGAAGCCCAGCTTGTCCGGGCTGTAGCTCACCAGCAGGTTCTTGGTCTGCTGGTAGTGGTCGAGCATCATCTTGTGGTTCTCACGGCCGATGCCGGACTGCTTGTAGCCGCCGAAGGCCGCATGGGCGGGGTAGGCGTGGTAGCAGTTGGTCCACACACGGCCGGCCTGGATACCGCGGCCCATGCGGAAGGCCCGCGCGCCGTCGCGGCTCCACACACCGGCGCCCAGGCCGTACAGCGTGTCGTTGGCGATTTCCAGTGCTTCCTCTTCGGTCTTGAACGTCGTCACGGACACGACGGGGCCGAAGATTTCCTCCTGGAAGATCCGCATCCTGTTGTGGCCCTTGAACACCGTCGGCTTGACGTAATAGCCGCCGGCCAGGTCCCCGGCCAGCTGGTTGCGTTCGCCGCCGATCAGGCACTCGGCGCCCTCCTGCTTGCCCAGGTCGAGGTACGAGAGGATCTTCTCGAGCTGCTCCTGAGAGGCCTGTGCGCCCACCATCGTCCCCTTGTCCAGAGGGTGCCCGGTCTGGATGGCGGCCACGCGCTTGAGCGCCCGTTCCATGAACCGCTCGTAGATCGACTCCTGGATGAGCGCGCGGCTGGGGCAGGTGCAGACCTCGCCCTGGTTGAGCGCGAACATGGTGAAGCCTTCGAGCGCCTTGTCGAAGAAGGCGTCGTCGGCGCTCATCACGTCCTCGAAGAAGATGTTGGGGCTCTTGCCGCCCAGCTCCAGGGTGACGGGAATGAGGTTCTGGCTGGCGTACTGCATGATCAGCCGGCCGGTGGTGGTCTCGCCGGTGAAGGCGATCTTGGCGATGCGGTTGCTGGATGCCAGTGGCTTGCCGGCCTCCAGCCCGAAGCCGTTGACCACATTGAGCACGCCTGCGGGCAGCAGGTCGCCGATCATCTCCAGCAGCACCAGGATGGAGGCGGGCGTCTGTTCCGCGGGCTTGAGCACCACGCAATTGCCGGCCGCCAGGGCCGGCGCGAGTTTCCATACCGCCATCAGGATCGGGAAGTTCCAGGGAATGATCTGGCCCACCACACCCAGCGGCTCGTGGAAGTGGTACGCGACGGTGTTGTGGTCGATCTCGCTGATGCCGCCTTCCTGCGCCCGTACGGCGCCGGCAAAGTACCGGAAGTGGTCGATGGCCAGAGGAATGTCGGCCGCCAGTGTCTCGCGCAGCGGCTTGCCGTTGTCGATGGTTTCCGCCACGGCCAGGGTGAGCAGGTTGGCCTCCATGCGGTCGGCGATCTTGAGCAGGATGTTGGCCCGGTCGGTGGTCGACGTCCTGCCCCAGGCGCCCTTGGCCTTGTGCGCGGCGTCCAGCGCGGCCGTCACGTCCTTGTCGTTGGAGCGTGGGATCTCGGCGAATACCTGGCCGTTGATCGGGGAACTGTTCTCAAAGTACTGCCCGTCGACCGGCGGCACCCATTGGCCGCCGATGTAGTTGCCGTACTGCTTCTTGTAGGGGTTGGCGATGCCGAGGCTGGCGATTTCTGCCATGTTCATGGTGCTGTCTCCTGGTAGGAATGGGAAGAGTCGCTCGTCGCGCTGCGGCGCCGTGCATCCTTTGAGGGGCAAGTCGCGTGCCAGAGGCGGGCAGGGACATTCGTGCCGACGGGCTGGCGGCTGCCGCCTCGGCTTGGCGGGGCTCGGGGGGAGCACGGTCGTGCCTTGGTCGCCTGGCCCGGGGCTGCTTCAGGGTGTGCCGCGTGTTCCATTGCGTGACGCTCCACTGTTCCGTTTCGGAACAATGGAGCAGGTGTGCGCGGGTCAACGACCGGAAGATGCCGCCAGGGGAGCGGGCCGCGCCAGGACAGAAGAGGTGCGGATCCACGGCAGGGTGGTGGAGCACCGTGCACAGCCCGGCCTCGATGGGGACGGCGCAGTCATGGGGGCGGCGCCGCGGCGGGGCCTGCGCCGTCACGACCGCCCTGGCTGCCTTTGCTGGCCAGTCGTCATGCTATTGATTGTGTAGCGATATGCCGCCGTAGAATATGCGCTTGCGGCCATTTTGGCTTGCAACCGCGGTGCGGTACGCCCCAGGCGTGCCCGCGGCCTATCCCCTCATTCGCAGGAGGCGCCATGGGTGCGCAATGGAAAGCAAAAGGCAAGGCCCAGGTGGCCGACGCCAAGGGCAAGCTGTTTGGCAAGCTGGTCAAGGAAATCATCGTGGCCGCGCGCGGCGGTGCCGATCCGGCTGGCAACTCCCGCCTGCGGCTGGCCGTGGAGCAGGCACGCAAGGCGTCCATGCCCAAGGACACGCTGGACCGTGCCATCAAGAAGGGCTCGGGCACCGGCACCGACGCCGTGGACTACCAGCGCGTGATCTATGAAGGCTTCGGGCCCCACCAGGTGCCGGTGATGGTCGAATGCCTGACCGACAACGTCAACCGCACGGCGCCGGAGATGCGCGTGCTGTTCCGCAAGGGCCAGCTGGGCACGTCCGGCTCGGTGTCGTGGGACTTCAACCACGTGGGGCTGATCGAAGCGGAACCCACGCCCGGCCACGCCGGTGCAGATGCCGAGGTGGCCGCCATCGAGGCAGGCGCGCAGGACTTCGGCCCGGGCGAGGAAGGGGGCGCGACGCTGTTCGTGACCGACCCGGCCGATCTCGACCTGGTCAGCCGCGCGCTGCCTGCGCAAGGGTTCACCGTGCTGTCGGCCAAGCTGGGCTACCAGCCCAAGAATCCGGTGGATCCGGCCAACCTCGGCCCCGAGGCGCTGGAAGAAGTGGAGAGCTTCCTGGCAGCGATCGACGCGCACGACGACGTCCAGGAGATGTTCGTCGGCCTCAAGGGCTGACGCTGCGGTCTGGCGCCCCGGCACACGGTGGCGCCGCCGCCTCTGTTCCCGTCAGTCGCAAGCCGCGACGCTTTCGAATGGGGATGCCATGAGCGACCAGTTGGCCGCCACCGGGAGGGCGGCGGGTTGCGGCCGCGATGGCATCGAAACCCGCGTCCAGCGGTGCAGAGCGTAGTCGCCCCCGCTGGCGGCGGACGAGAGGTCGTGAGCAGACGATCCTCCCTAGGGTGCCTAGACCAGCGCCGTGCGTTCAGGGGCGTCCACTTCAACGTCCCGGTCGCGGTATCCCAATCGCCCCCGCGTTCCCGGGCAGGTGCTGATGTGCAAGGTGCAGTGTTGGCTACACCGCTGCTTCGGGCACGGACGGGCGCGCTAGGCCCCGCCTTCGTCCTGCCCAGGCCGGGCAAGGGGATTGCACACCGACCTTCTCTTCAAGATCAACCTTCGTGACTCGGACCGCCCTGATGGCCGAGCTTGCGGTAGCGGCCGGGTGGTTAGGCCTGCGGAGCGTCGCGGCCATTCGGGGGCCGTGGCTTGCGGATGGCGGCCCTTTGGCCGCCGAATTCGGCGCTTGCTGCCTGACGGAATGGCGTGGCCTGTGGAGCCTGTAACCTCGAATGCATACCGGTTGGGCCCTCCCTCGCGGCCACTGTGGCTTGCTGTGCCCATCCGATATTCATAAGATAACGTTCTGATTAATCCGATAGATATCCACTAATGCCCACGCGAAACAAGGCCGGCGAGAGCAGCGCGGTTGTATCGCGCAAGCCCCAGCAGGAGCGCAGCCTGGCGCGCTACAACCTGCTGCTGGATGCAGCGAACGAATTGCTGCTCACCCAGGACATTGCAGAGATCGGGCTTTACCAAGTTGCAGACCGCGCTGGTGTGCCCGCTGCGTCGGCATACCACTTCTTTCCTTCGCCGGGGGCTGTCTTCACTGCGCTGGCAGAGCGATACCAGATCGAACTCGCCTCCGTGATGGAAAGCGCGAGGCCGCCGGCCGACGGGCGCTGGCAGACCCTGCTGAGCGAGATGGCTGCCGTGTTCGTGCGGTGCTACAACCAGAATCTGCCCATGAGCAAGGTGATTCTGGGTGGTGCAGCGCGCCAGGACCTGGCGCTTTTCGATGAGCGGTTCATCGAAGCGCTGTCGATGCGCTTGGTCGTTCTTTGCGATGCGCTGTACCACATGCCGATGATTCGTGATCTGCAGCACCGGCTGCATGTCATGCTCACCATCGTCAACGGCATCTGGTCCCTGTCGTTTTCCCGGCATGGCCAGATCACGAAGGAATTCGAGGCTGAAGCCGCGGTCGCAGCCATCGCGTACTGCCGGACCTTCCTGCCCGAGTTCATGGAGCCGAAGACCTTGCCCTGAGCTGCTGAGGGTTGTTGCACGGCGCTCCAACGATCTCGCATGATGCCGTTTGACGGGTGTCGCGCCTGCCTCTTCGCTCGTAACAAAAGGTGTGCAAAAATAGATAAATATCTGCTTTAGCCACACGCCCATGCCTAGCTGCTGCCCCTTGTCGAGCCGTGAACCCGCCATCGCCGGCGGGGCGGGAATCTGCTGCGGATGCGAGCGGGCGAGTCAGCGGGGATCAGTACGCAGTGGGCATTGCAACCGTGACGGAGCTTCCGCGTGAATCCGGACGCCGTGCTTTCCACGCTGGGGGCGCTCCGTGGCGGCCTGGGCCCCTGGGCGATGGATCCCGCGAGCTTGCCCGTCTGGCAGGCCCTGGCGTTCTGGATCGCGGCGTCCCTGGTGCTGTACGGCACCAACCGCCTGGCGGTCTATGTGTCCCTGTCCGTGGACGACGCCAGCCGCCGCGTCTCCGAATCCCTGGCCTCCGTCGGGATCGGCGCGCTGTCCTGGGGCCTGGACATGGCCGCCTGTTTCCTGCGGTCCGACGTCGACCCCCAGGAGTGGAGCCTGCTGCCGGCCCTGTCTTCCCTGATCGTGATGGTGGTCACGTGCCGCATCGCCGTGCCCGTACTGCTCACCCGGGACAACCGCTGGTGCCTGGGCGGCGCCAGCATCGGCATGGCTTTCGGGGTGGCGTTCGCCCACACCATCTTGATGACCGGCCATTTTTTCCAGCCGGCGATCATCCAGGCCGTGCCGTTCGTGCTGGCCTGCCTGGTGGTGGCGGCGCTGGTCTTCCGTGTGGCCCGCCGCTACCAGCGGGCACGCGTGCGCAGCCGCAGCTCGGCCCCCTGGCGCTTCTGGGGGGCCTGCGGGGCCGTGGTCGTCTTGATCGAATGGCTGTTTTTCCAGGCTTTCGCCCACCCTCCGCCCTCTGGCGAGCGCAGCCAGGCCGGACTGCAGGGGGCCGAGGTCATGCTGGTCGTCGGCCTCTTCAGCGGCCTGATGTTCATCGAGCAGATGGTCAACATGCGCTCGGACCGGGGTCGCCAGCATCTCTTCCACCGCGGTCTCTCGCTCATCCGGTCCGGGGCCGAAACCGGAGGCGCGCAGTCGGATGCACGGTTGTCGCTGATCGCGGACCACCTACGGGAACTGGTGGTGCCCGAGCGGCTGGAACTGCACTTCCAGCCCATCGCCAACCTCCGCGCGCAAAGCGTTCACCTGGAGGCTCTGCTGCGGCTGGAGCACCCCTTACTCGGCCGCATCAACCCCGAACAATTCTTCCTGGCGTGCGAGCTGCGGGGCTGGACCCCCCAGGCCGACCGCCTGATCCTGCGCAACGCCCTGGATCTGCTGCGGACCTGGCGCGCCCAGTGCCTGGACGTGCCGGTGAACGTGAATGTGGCGCCCGAGACCTTGATGGTTCCGGGTTTTGCCGAATGGTTGGGCCAGGAGATCGCAAGCCGCGGCCTGGTGCCCGAGGACGTGCGGCTGGAGCTGACCGAGCATGCCATCACCGCCTGCGGTGGGCCGCTGCGGCGCAGCGTGGACGAACTGCACGCGGCGGGCGTGCAAGTGGTGATGGACGACTTCGGCGTCGGCTACTCGTCGCTGGGCGTGCTCGCCGACCTGAAGCTGGCCGGACTGAAATGCGACCGTCTGCTGCTGCGCGATGTGGCCCTGGACCCAAGGCGCCAGGCGTTGCTGCGCAATGTCGCGGCCATGGGGCGCGATCTCGGCCTGCCGGTGACCGTGGAGGGCATTGAAACCGCGGCCGAACTGCGCTGCGCCGTGCAATGTGGCATCGACAGCATCCAGGGCTATCTGTTCGCGCGGCCGGTGCCCGCGGCCGATGTGATGCGCTGGCTGCATGAAAGCCGCGCAGAGCGGATGCGGGCGCTGGTGCGCCTATTGGCCGCAGCGGACGGGACCGAAGAGCCTGCGGCGTGGGGCCCGCAGAAAAGCGTCGGCGCAACGCCGGTGCTCATCGAGGGCGACGACCCGTCCCGGGGCTGGAGCGCCAAGCCGGCGGCTTGAGCGCCAGGCATTTGCCGGATCTGCCGCACGGTGAGGGTGCTTAATTGCGGCCGCGGTGGCGATCGTCGTCGCGCTCACCGATCAGTTCGGCCCCCTGGCGCGAGGACAGCGGTGTGTCCTTGTGCCGCTCGCCGCCGTAGTCCAGGCCCAGCGCACGGGCGGAGCCGGAAGCATCCACGGCGCTGATTGGTCCGGAGACCTGGCTGACCGGGCGTTGCCCGTCATCCGCGGGCGGCACGTTGGCGTACGAGGACAGGTCGCCCCCCGATCCGAATTGGCGCGGCCCTTCGCCGGTGCCAGGGTTCTCGCCATCGATCTGGTTCTGGCCCCGCGGGTCATCGCGCATGCCGTACTGGTTGAAGTGGCCGCGGTCCTGCATCCGCTCCTGCAGGTCCGGCTGGTCCGGGGCGTCGGCGGGGTGCTGTGCGGCGTGGGCGGGGCTTGGGGTGGGACGTGACATAGGTTCTCCTGGTGACGCCCCCATGCTGCGAAGCGGGCCGCGAAGAGGGTGTAGGACGGCGTCCGCGTCCCCTATCGTGCGATCGCCCAGGGAGCCCGTGCCAAGGTTCCACAGCCCGCGCCGGCGGGCTCGACAGAGCCCCTGGATCCGCGGTCCGTCACGCGCGCAGGTTTGCTATGAAAATAGCAGCTTGCTGCGCAATGAGGACGGGCGTAGCGGGCCATTTTGATGAGATGCGCCGATGGCGCGGCGGCCCGATCAGACCGGCCGCTGCCGCAGCAGATTGACGGCGCCGGGCCGTCCGGGCACCGACAGCTGCGCCACGGGCGCGGGGCTGGCGGCCACCTGCCGGCCTCGGCGCCAGACGGCCAGCCGCGTGGCGCGCAGGCGGATCGCCTCCACCGGGTCTTGCGCATGCAGCAGCACCAGATCGGCGTGGCAGCCGGGCGCGATGCCGTAGCCTTCCAGGCCCAGAAGCTTCGCCGGGTGGACCGTGACGGCCTCGAAGCACTGGCGCATGGCGCTCTGGCTGGTCATCTGCGCCACGTGCAGGCCCATGTGGGCCGACTCCAGCATGTCCGCGCTGCCGCCGCCGTACCAGGGGTCCATCACGCAGTCATGCCCGAAAGCGACCGTGATGCCGGCCGCCAGCAGCTCGGGCACGCGCGTCATGCCGCGGCGCTTGGGGTAGGTGTCGTGCCGGCCCTGCAATGTGATATTGATCAGCGGATTGGCCACCACGCCCAGCTGCGCCTCGGCCATCAAGGGGATCAGCTTGCTCACGTAGTAGTTGTCCATGCTGTGCATGGAGGTGAGGTGCGAGCCCACCACCCGGCCGTGCAGGCCCAGCCGCTGCGTCTCGAAGGCCAGCGTTTCCACGTGGCGCGAATGCGGGTCGTCGCTCTCGTCGCAGTGCATGTCCACCCGCTTGCCGCGCTCGGCCGCCAGTTCGCACAGGATGCGCACGCTCTCCGCGCCCTGGGCCATCGTGCGTTCGAAGTGGGGAATGCCGCCGACCACGTCCACGCCCAGGTCCAGCGCGCGGGTCAGGTTGGCAAGGCCGCCCGGGCTGCGCAGCACGCCGTCCTGCGGAAAGGCGACGAGCTGCAGGTCGAGGTAGGGCGCCACGCGCTGCTTCACCTCCAGGAGGGCATGCACGGGCAGCAGGCTGGAGTCGCTGGTGTCCACATGGCTGCGGATGGCGAGCAGCCCGCGCGCCACGGCCCAGTCGCAGTAGCCCAGGGCGCGCTCGACGATGGCGTCGTGCTGCAGCGTGGGCTTGAGTTCGCCCCACAGCGCGATGCCTTCCAGCAGCGTGCCGCTCTCGTTCACCCGCGGCTGGCCGTAGCTGAGGGTGGAGTCCATGTGGAAGTGCGCATCCACGAACGGCGGGCTCAGCAGCAGACCACCTGCATCCACCGTTTCGTGCGCGGGCGCGTGCAGCCCTTCGGTCACCTCGGCGATGCGGCCGTCCTGCACTGCCACCGACATGGAGGTGCGGCCGTCGGGGAGGGTGGCGTTGTGGATCAGCAGGTCGAGCATGGGGTCACCGGAGTTCGTGTAGGGGGCAATTTGGGGCAGGCGTTAGGCAGTACGTACCCGATCGCATATTCTGGGCCAGGCAACGTACGTGGCCGTTCACCGCCGGTACAACGCCCCACTTCAGGCCGGGAACGACTGCAGCGGCTGCAGCATCACCTCGGTGCTCGCTGGCGTTTTACTCGCAGTGGCTCAAACCGGGCGCATGACCTTTTCGAACAGGAACGCTTCATTGTTGTCCCCCGGCAGATCGTCCTGCTCGGGCTGGCCAGGGTCCGGATGGTGCGGGTTGAAGAACTCGATGATGCTGAAGCCGCACTTGTTCACGTAGAAGTGGATGTTGCGCTTCTCAAAGTAGGGGGTGTGCGTCCGCCAGGTGAGGGTTTCGGGGTACTTCTGCTCGATGGCTCGCCAGGCTTGGCCGCCGATGCCGCGGCCTTCTTCGCCCACTTTCAGAAAGAAGAGATCGAGCGTGTTGTTGTGGGTGGGGTGGATGCTGAGCACGGCACCGCCGACCTTCCGGCCGTTGCGGAGTATGCGCAGGGCCACGGCGTTCGGGGCATGCATCGCGCTGTCGAGGGAATGGTCGGATGGGATCGGCCCGTCCGGCAGCGCTCCGAAGGCGTCGGCCACCGCAACGGCGAAAGCGCTCTGCAGTTCTGCTTTGAAATCGGCCACGTCAGCGGGTTGCACGACCGCCAGGGTGATGGAATCTCCGGTCATGGCGGCGTGTATATCACCAACGGAACGCCACGCGGCGCTTGCTCCTGCTCCACCCGGCAGTCTCGCGATAATTCCCCCCATGCAATTCGCCTACACCATCCTCTACGTCCAGGACGTCGCCCGGTCCATCGCTTTCTACGAAGCCGCCTTCGGCCTGCAGCGCCGCTTTGTGCATGACGGTGGCGACTATGGCGAGCTGGAAACGGGAGCCACCACCCTGGCGTTTTCGTCCCACCAGCTCATGGCGCAGCTGGGCAAGAACCCGCGGCGCGCCAGCGCCGATGCGCCCAGTTTCGAGATCGCGCTGACGACGGACGACGTGCCTGCCGCGCTGGCGCGCGCCGTGGCCGCCGGCGCCCGGCAGGTGCGTGCGCCGGAGAAGATGCCCTGGGGCCAGACCATTGCCTATGTGGAAGATGGCGACGGAGTGCTGGTGGAGTTGTGCACGCCGGTGCGGCCGGCCTGAGATCGCTCGCGCAGGGTGGCTCAGGCAGCTGCGGTTGGCCCTGCCCAGTCAGTGCGCGCCAGGCGGTAGAGGACATGCGGCCGCACCGCATGGCCCTCGGGCACGGACGGGTGCTCGAACGCCTCCGTGGGTGATTCGATCATGCCCAGGCGTTCCATCACCGCGCGCGAGCGGTGGTTGCGCTGCGCGGTGAAGGCCACGATGTCATGAAAGCCCAGTGCGTCGAACCCCGCCCGCAGCGCCAGCCGCGCTCCCTCGGTAGCCAGCCCTCTGCCCCAGAACGGCCGCGCGAGCCGCCAGCCGATCTCCACGCAGGGCGCGAACGGCAATGGTGCCGTGGGCCGGTTCAATCCGACGACGCCCATGAAGGTTCCTGTGGCGATGCCTTTGCTGTCCGTGCCTTCCACGAACTCGGCCGCCCAGAAACCCCAGCCTTGCCGGTCGATCAGCGCCTCAATGCGGTCGGCCAGGACATCGCTTTCGGCGCGGTCCAGCGGTGCCGGAAAGTGCTCCATGACCTCGGGGTCGGCATTCAGCGCAGCGAACGGCGCGCGGTCCGCGGGCATCCACTGGCGCAGGCGCACGCGGGGCGAGCGCAGCAGGGCGGGGTCGATGGAGACGGGCGTTGCTGGAATGGGAGCCGAGGCGGCAGGGGCTGGTCGGGTATCGCGCATGTGCCGATCGTAGTGCGCCATGTGCCAGCAGACGATGGGGGCACGCTCTGCGCGTGCTTTCAGCGCTCGGCCTTCGGGCCTCAGCGCTCGCCCTTGCGGTAGGGCTTCATCAGCGCCTGCGGATAAGCAGCCTTGCGGGCCACCAGCACCAGCGCCAGGATGGAGAGCAGGTAGGGCAGCATCAAATACACCTGGTAGGGCAGCCAGGCGCCGCCCGCCTGCTGCAGGCGCAGCTGCAGTGCATCGAAGAACGCGAAGAGCAGCGCACCCAGCAGGGCCTTGCCCGGCCGCCAGGAGGCGAACACGACCAGGGCCACGCAGATCCAGCCGCGGCCGTTCACCATGTTGAAGAAGAAGGCGTTGAACGCCGACAGCGTGAGAAAGCTGCCGGCCACGCCCATCAGGGCCGAGCCGGCGACGATGGCGCCCGTGCGCGTGGCCGCGACCGAGATGCCCTGGCCTTCGGCCGCCTGCGGGTTCTCTCCCACCATGCGCACGGCCAGCCCCAGCGGCGTGCGGTACAGGGCCCAGGCCAGCAGCGGCACCAGCGCCAGCGCCAGCAGCGTGAGCGGCGTCTGCGCCGAGAGCAGCGGCACGGGCAGCCAGTCCATGGGCGCGAAGGGCGTGATCGTGGGCGGCGTGTTCACCTTAGGGAAGCCCACGCGGTAGCCGTAGTAGCTCAGTGCCGTGGCCAGCAGCGTGATGCCCAGCCCCGAGACGTGCTGCGACAGTGCCAGCCCCACGGTGAGCCAGGCATGGAGCAGACCGAAGACGCCGCCGGTGAGGGCCGCTACCAGCACGCCCGCCCACAGGCCGTAGCCGGCATACACCGTGAGCCAGCCGGCAAAAGCGCCCGCGACCATGATCCCTTCGATGCCCAGGTTGAGCACTCCCGCGCGCTCGCACAGCAGCACGCCCAGCGTGCCCAGGATGAGGGGCGTCGCCACGCGCAGCGTGGCGATCCAGAACGCGCTGTTGCTGAGAATGTCGAGCAGTTCGGTCATCAGGTCACTATGAATTCAGTAGCTGCTTGCGCTTTGTGGATAAGCGCTGGAGGCCCATTGGGCTTGAAGTGTGCGACGGCGACGGCGTGTGCCGCGCTCTTGTCGAAGCGTTGGGACGGGCCTTGCCAGGCCGCTGGTAGCGTCCTTCTCCCGCAGGCGAGGGGCGAGACGCGAAGCCGCTCAGGGAGTGATTCATTTCCTGATGCGGTACTGCGTCAGCAGTCCGGCCACCAGCACGGCGATCAGCGAGGCGGCGACGATCACGTCCGCGATGTACGTTGGCACGCCGATGGCGCGGCTCATGCTGTCCGCACCCACCAGCACCCCCGCCACGAAGATGCCCGCTGCCACCACGCCCAGCGGATGCAGCCCGGCCAGCATGGCGATCACGATGCCGCTGTAGCCATAGCCGGGCGACATGTCCAGCGTGACGTAGCCGGTGCGGCCCGCCACTTCGATGGCGCCGGCCAGCCCCGCCAGCCCGCCCGAGAGCAGCGCCACCAGCACCACCGTGCGGGTG
Source organism: Pseudomonadota bacterium (assembly GCA_023460715.1). Taxonomy (GTDB): domain Bacteria; phylum Pseudomonadota; class Gammaproteobacteria; order Burkholderiales; family Burkholderiaceae_C; genus Paracidovorax. Next base: position 44,865 of record JAEWPH010000098.1, read on the forward strand.
ACCGGCACGCCCGCGAAGGCCGCGGCGCGTGGATTGGCGCCGGCCGCGCGGATGTCGAAGCCCGGCACCGTGCGCGCCAGCAGCGCCCACAGCAGCACGGCCAGTCCCACGGCGAACAGCAGCCCGGTGTGCAGGCGCGAGCCGGGGACCAGCCGCGACAGTTCCAGGTCGCCCTGCAGCGCCACGCTCTGCGGCCAGCCCAGCGCCAGCGGGTCCTTCATGGGCCCGTCCAGCAGGGCCGACACCAGCAGCAGCATCACGAAGTTGAGCAGCAGCGTGGTCACCACTTCGTCCACGCCCAGGCGCGCCTTCATCAGCGCCGGGCCCAGCAGCAATGCGGCGCCTGCCAGCGCGGCAGCCAGCAGCATCAGCGGGAACAGCACCCAGGGCGACCATTCCAGGCCGGTGCCGCCGTGCAGGCCACCCACGGCCACGGCGGCGATGGCGCCCGCATACAGCTGCCCTTCGGCGCCGATGTTGAACAGCCGCGCCCGGAAGGCCACGGCCGCGGCCAGCCCGGTCAGGATGAGCGGCGTCGCCCGCGTCAGCGTCTCGGTCAGCGCGAAGACCGAGCCGAACGCACCCTGGGCCAGCAGCGCATACGTCTGGCCGACCGGTGCGCCGGCCCACAGCACCAGCAGGCTGCTGACCAGCAGCGTGAAGACGATGGCACCCAGCGGGGCCGCCACATAGGCGGCGGCCGAGGGGCGGTTGCGTTTTTCGAGTCTCATGCGCAGGCCTTCGCCACAGGGGGTGCGGCCGGTTCGATGGGAGATGCCGCGGCGCCGGCCATGGCCAGCCCGATGGCCTCGCGGGTCCACTGCGCGGCGGGCAGGGCTGCAGTCAGGTGCCCGCCGTGCATCACCGCCACCCGGTCGCCCAGGGCCAGCACTTCGTCCAGGTCGTCGGAGATCAGGAGGACGGCCGCCCCGGCGTCGCGCGCCGCAATAAGCTGTTGCTGCACGAAGGTGACGGCGCCGATGTCCAGGCCCCAGGTGGGCTGGTGGGCGACGATGAGGTCCGGAGCCGCAGCACCCCCCGCCGCGGAGCCGGTACCGGGCGGCATCAGCGCGCGGCCCAGGATCAGCTTCTGCATGTTGCCGCCGGACAGCGACCGCGCCGGGCTGTCCAGCCCGCCGCGCACATCGAAGGTTTCCGCGATGTGCCGCGCATGGGCACGGGCTGCGCCGCGCTTGATCCAGAAGCCGGAAAACCAGGGGTGCGAAAACCAGCGGCTCGACAGGCGCTCGGACACCGCGTTCTCCCACACGGGCAGGTCGCCCACCACCCCTACGGCATGCCGGTCTTCGGGAATGCGCGCCACGCCCCGGGCCACCAGGGCCTGGGGGCGGGCGATGAGCGGCTGGCCGCGCAATGTGGCCCGGCCCGAGGACGGCGTGCGAACGCCGCAGAGCACGTTGGCCAGCGCCACCTGGCCGTTGCCAGAGACACCGGCGATCGCCACGATCTCGCCAGCGTGCAAGGCCAGGTCCACGCCGTGCAAGGCGTCGCGGGCGTTGCCGCCGCCAGCGCCGCGCGCGGTTGCGGGCGGCTGGGTGCTCACGCGCTCCAGCACGCAGACGGGCGCACCAACGGCGCCTGCAGGGCGGCGCTGCGCGGCCTCGACGGCATGGCCCACCATCCACTGCGCCAGCTGCGCCTGGGTGGTGCCCGCGGCCGGCGCCTCGGCCACGAGCCGGCCCTGGCGCAGCACGGCCACGCGATGCGACACGCGCAGCACCTCGCCCAGCTTGTGGCTGATGAAGATGATCGACAGGCCCTCAGCCACCATGTGCGAGAGCGTGGCGAAGAGGGCCTCGCTCTCCTGCGGCGTGAGCACGGCCGTCGGCTCGTCCAGGATGAGGATGCGGGCGCCGCGGTACAGCGCCTTGAGGATTTCCACCCGCTGGCGCTCGCCGACCGACAGATCACCGACGCGCGCCTCCGGGGCCACCGGCAGACCGAAGCGCTGCGACACGGCCAGCAGCCGGTCGCGTGCTGCGCCGCGGCGCGAGAACGGCTGCCACAGCGGCTCGCTGCCCAGCAGCACGTTGTCGAGCACGCTCAGGTTGTCCGCCAGCGTGAAGTGCTGGTGCACCATGCCGATGCCGGCCGCCAGCGCCGCGCGGGGCTGGCCCGGCGGCAGCGGCTGGCCGAATGCCTCGATGTGGCCCGCGTCCGCCACGTAGTGGCCGAAGAGGATGGACATCAGCGTGGACTTGCCCGCGCCGTTCTCGCCCAGCAGTGCCAGCACCTCGCCACGTGCCAGCGTCAGCGAGATGCCCTCGTTGGCCACCAGCGCGCCGAAGCGTTTGGTGATGCCTTCCAAGTGGAGGACGGGATCGTTCATGCGGCGACGGCAGAGGTCAGGGAGCGGCAGAACTGCAGGATGGCCTGCGCGCAGCGCTCGGGTGCGGCCTGCAGCAGGGCATGGGGGCCGGGCAGGTCGAGGATCTGCAATCCGGGCTGGGCCCGCGCCATGGCCTGCGCGGCCGAGCGGGGAACCAGCCGGTCGTCCCGCGCCGTCAAGGCCAGCATCGGCAGCCGGATGGTGCGCAGCCGGTCCATCACGTCGATCCGTGCGACGGCCCGCATCCGCTGCGCCAGCACCTGCGGTGCGACCGGGCGCAAGGCCTGGTCGAATCGTTGCTGCAGCGACCGGGTGGCATAGGCGCCGAACAGGGCCAAGCCGAGGAGCCGGGTAGCCCAGGAGCGCTTGGCGAGCCAGGCCATGGCGGCGGCTGCGGGCGCGCGCCATGCCGTCAGCAGGGCACTGGGGCTGCGTGCAAAGGTGCAGCACAAGACCACGCCCCGCAATGGCGGCGGGGGATCGGCCGCGATGGCGATGGCCAGGGGGCCGGAGAACGACTCGCCGAGCAGGACGAACGGCTCCTGGGGCAGGCGAGGGCGGAGCCAGCGTTCGAGCTGCGCGTAATCGAGAGGCTCGTCCACCGGATAGCGCATGCGGTGCACGGTCACGGCCTGGCCCAGCGCATGCTCCAGGGGAGCGAACAAGTCGCCCGTTCCATCCATCCCCGGAAGCAGCACCAGATGCAAGGGCGTCACATCACTTGGCCGTGGACTTGGGCTGGCTGTCGTCCACCTTCACGGTGAACTGGCCGGACAGGATCGCGGCCTCCTTGGCCTTGACCTTGGCGATGATGTCGGCCGGCACCTTCTTCTCGAACGTGCCCAGGGCGCTGAGGGACGAGCCCTTGTGTTTCATCATCGAGTACGGGCCGTAGTCCTCGGCCGCGAACTTGCCCGCCTTCACGAGCCCGATGGCGCGGTCCACGCTGGGTTCCATATGCCACAGGGCCGAGGCGATCACGGTGTCGGGGTACTGGGGCTGGGTGTCGATCACGTTGCCGATGGCCAGCTTGCCCTTTTCCTTGGCCGCGTCGCTCACGCCGAAGCGCTCGGCATACAGCACGTCCGCGCCCTTGTCGATCATGGCGAAGGTGGCTTCCTTGGCCTTCGGCGGATCGAACCAGCTGTTGATGAAGGTGACGGTGAACTCCACTTTCGGGTTCACTTCCTTCGCGCCGGCCATGAAGGCATGCATCAGGCGGTTGACCTCGGGGATCGGGAAGCCGCCGACCATGCCGATCTTCTTCGTCTTGGTCATCGCGCCGGCAATGATGCCGGAGAGGTAGGAGGCGTCCTGAATGTAATTGTCGAAGACGCCGAAATTCGGGTTTTCGTCATTGGGCTTGAAGCTGGAGCCCATCAGGAAGGCCGTCTCGGGATAGTCTGCGGCGACGAGGCGAGCGGCATCTTCGACACCGAAGACTTCGCCAAGGATCAGCTTGTGGCCAGCTTCGGCATATTCACGCATGACGCGCTCATAGTCGGTGTTGGAAACGTTCTCGGTCGCGACATATTCGATGTCGCCACGGTCCTTGGCGGCATTGGCGGCGAGATGGATGCGCGACACCCATTGCTGCTCGAA
>JAEWPH010000099.1 GCA_023460715.1 Pseudomonadota bacterium
GAGCCAGCCCAGGCTGTGCGCGGCCGCCGCGACGAAGCTGCCGACCGCGAACACCGCCAGGCCGATGAGGATCACGCGCTTGCGGCCGAACCGGTCCGAAGCCGCGCCGTACGGGATCTGCAGCACGCCCTGGGTCAGGCCATAGATGCCCATCGCCAGGCCGATCCAGGCCGGATCGTCGCCGCCGGGATAGCGCGCCGCCTCCAGCGCGAACACGGGCAGGACCAGGAAGAGGCCCAGCATGCGGGCGGCGAACACCAGCGCCAGCGACCCGCTGGCGCGGCGCTCCAGCGGCGTCATGCGCTGCCGGTCGGAAGGGGAAGTGGAAGTCACGAGAGCGGATGCGAGGCCGGCTGGGCGCCGGCGAGCCCCGCATTGTCAGGCATGGGCGGCGCGGCCTGTGGCGCGGCGGCGGGGCGTCCGTCTATCATGGTCGGTTTCCCTCGACCCAGCCCAGCCGTTGACCGACACGTCCGAAGGCAAGTACCTCGCCCGCTCCCTGCAGGACCAGCGGATCGCCATCCGCGGGGCGCGTACGCACAACCTCAAGAACATCGACCTGGACCTGCCGCGCAACCAGCTGGTGGTGATCACCGGGCTGTCCGGCTCGGGCAAGTCGTCGCTGGCCTTCGACACGCTGTACGCCGAAGGCCAGCGCCGCTACGTCGAGAGCCTGTCGGCCTATGCGCGGCAGTTCCTGGGCCGGCTCGACAAGCCCGACGTCGACCTGATCGAGGGCCTTTCGCCCGCCATCTCCATCGAGCAGAAGGCCACCAGCCACAACCCACGCTCCACCGTGGGCACGGTGACCGAGATCCACGACTACCTGCGCCTGCTGTATGCGCGCGCCGGCACGCCGTACTGTCCCGACCACGGCCTGCCGCTGTCGTCGCAGACGGTGAGCCAGATGGTCGACGCGGTGCTGGCGTTGCCCGAGGACACGCGCCTGATGGTGCTGGCCCCGGTGGCGCGCGACAAAAAGGGTGAATTCACCGAGCTGTTCACGCAGATGCAGGCGCTGGGCTACGTGCGCTTTCGCGTGGACGGGCAGATCCATGAGGTGGAGAGCCTGCCGCAGCTGAAGAAGACCGAGAAGCACGACATCGACGTGGTGATCGACCGGCTGAAGGTGCGCACGGACGTGCAGCAACGCCTGGCCGAGAGCTTCGAGGCCGCGCTGCGCGTGGGCCAGGCGGCCGACGGCAATGGCCGCGTGCTGGCACTGGAGATGGACTCCGGCCAGGAGCACCTTTTCTCCAGCAAGTTCGCCTGCCCGGTCTGCAGCTTCTCCCTGCCCGAGCTGGAGCCGCGCCTGTTCTCCTTCAACGCGCCCATGGGCGCCTGCCCCACCTGCGACGGCCTGGGCCAGCAGGAGGTGTTCGACCCGGCGCGGGTGGTGGCCTTCCCCTCGCTCAGCCTGGCCAGCGGCGCCATCAAGGGCTGGGACCGGCGCAACGGCTACTACTTCGCCATGCTGGAGAGCCTGGCCCGGCACTACGGCTTCGACGTGGAGGCGCCCTTCGAATCGCTGCCCGAGCGGGTGCGGCACGCCGTGCTGCACGGCTCCGGCGACGAAGACATCGCCTTCAGCTACATCCTGGACAGCGGCGCCAACAAGGGCAAGTCGGTCACCAAGAAGCACCCGTTCGAGGGCATCCTGCCCAACATGGCGCGGCGCTACCGCGAGACGGACTCGGTCGTCGTGCGCGAGGACCTCGCCCGCTACCGCAGCACCCAGCCCTGCCCCGACTGCCACGGCACCCGCCTGCGCCGCGAGGCCCGCCACGTGCGGGTGGGCGAGGGCGAACAGAGCCGCGCCATCTACGAGGTGAGCCGTGCCACGCTGGCCGAGGCGCTGGGCTGGTTCCAGCAGCTCACCCTCACGGGCGCCAAGGCCGAGATCGCCGACAAGGTGGTGCGCGAGATCGCCACGCGCCTCACCTTCCTGAACGACGTGGGGCTCAACTACCTGAGCCTGGACCGCAGCGCAGAAACCCTCTCGGGCGGCGAGGCCCAGCGCATCCGCCTGGCCAGCCAGATCGGCTCGGGCCTGACGGGCGTGATGTACGTGCTGGACGAGCCCAGCATCGGCCTGCACCAGCGCGACAACGACCGCCTGATCGCCACGCTGCAGCACCTGCGCGACATCGGCAACAGCGTGATCGTGGTTGAGCACGACGAGGACATGATGCGCGCCGCCGACCATGTGATCGACATGGGCCCCGGCGCCGGCGTGCACGGCGGCCGCGTGATGGCGCAGGGCACGTACGACGAGGTGCGCGCGCACCCGCAATCGCTCACGGGCCAGTACCTGTCGGGCGCCAAGGTGATTGCCGTGCCCGCCCGCCGCACGCCGTGGCTGCCGGTGCTGGAGGCGCCCCAGGCCGTGCCCGAGCCTGCTAAGAAGGGCAAGCCGCGCTTCCCCGAAACCGATGCCAGCAAGCGCCGCGCCGAGCGCATGGCCGAGCACCGCGCCACCCAGGGTCGCCTGCAGGCGCTGCGGGTGATCGGCGCCACAGGCCACAGCCTGAAGCACGTGAGCGTCGAGTTCCCCGTCGGCCTGCTCACCTGCGTGACGGGCGTCTCGGGCTCGGGCAAGAGCACGCTGGTCAACGACACGCTGTACGCCGCGGTGGCACGCCAGCTCTACCGCGCGCACGACGAACCGGCCGAGCACGAGGCCATCGAGGGCATCGAGTATTTCGATAAGGTCATCAACGTCGACCAGAGCCCCATCGGCCGCACGCCGCGCAGCAACCCGGCCACCTACACCGGCCTGTTCACCCCCATCCGCGAGCTGATGGCCGAGGTGAACACCGCCCGCGAACGCGGCTACGGCCCGGGGCGCTTTTCCTTCAACGTGGCCGGCGGCCGCTGCGAGGCCTGCCAGGGCGACGGCATGGTGAAGGTGGAGATGCACTTCTTGCCCGACGTGTACGTGCCCTGCGACATCTGCCACGGCCAGCGCTACAACCGCGAGACGCTGGAGGTGCTGTGGAAGGGCAAGAACATCGCCCAGATCCTGGACCTGACGGTGGAGGACGCGCACGCCTTCTTCCAGGACGTGCCGACCATCGCCCGCAAGCTGCAGACGCTGCTGGACGTGGGCCTCTCCTACATCCGCCTGGGCCAGAGCGCGACCACGCTGTCGGGCGGCGAGGCGCAGCGCGTAAAGCTGGCGCAGGAGCTATCGAAGCGCGACACCGGCCGCACGCTCTACATCCTGGACGAGCCCACCACCGGCCTGCACTTCGCCGACATCGACCTGCTGCTCAAGGTGTTGCACCAGCTGCGCGACGCGGGCAACACCATCGTCGTGATCGAGCACAACCTGGACGTCATCAAGACGGCCGACTGGGTCATCGACATGGGGCCGGAAGGCGGCGCCGGCGGCGGCACCGTGGTGACCGAGGGCACGCCCGAGGACGTGGCCGCGAACCCGGCCAGCCACACCGGACGCTACCTGGCGCCCTATCTGGCGCAGCAGAGAGTTTAGAGAGTTCTAGGCCTGTGGCGCTTGTGGAATAAGCGCATGCAGCTATTAATTCAATAGCATTGCGCCGCCGGCGGTGCTGGGTGCATCGCTGCCGGCGCCCAGCCGGAACACCGCCACCACCGACACCAGCTCCTGCGCCTGGCCGCGCAGGCTGCTGGCGGCGGCGGCCATCTCCTCGACCAGGGCGGCGTTCTGCTGCGTGGCCTGGTCCATCTGCGTCACCGCCTCGCCCACCTGCGCCACGCCCTGCGACTGCTCCCGGCTGGCGGCGCTGATCTCGCCCATGATGTCGGTCACCCGGCGCACGGCGTCCACCACCTCCTGCATGGTGCTGCCGGCGCGGGCGGCCAGCGCATTGCCCTGCTCCACGCCCTGCACGCTCTCGGTGATGAGGGTCTTGATCTCCTTGGCCGCCTGGGCGCTGCGCCCGGCCAGGGCCCGCACCTCGCCGGCCACCACGGCGAAGCCCCGGCCCTGCTCGCCCGCGCGGGCCGCTTCCACGGCGGCGTTCAGCGCCAGGATGTTGGTCTGGAAGGCGATGGAATCGATCACGCCGATGATGTCGGCGATCTTGCCGGACGACGCGTGGATGCCCTGCATGGTCTGCACCACCTGCGTGACCACCTCGCCGCCCTGCAGCGCCACGGTGCTGGCGCTGGCGGCCAGCTGGCTGGCCTGCGCGGCGCTGTCGGCGTTCTGGCGCACGGTGGCCGTCATCTGCTCCATGGACGCGGCGGTTTCCTCCAGCGCGCTGGCCTGGCTCTCGGTGCGGGCCGACAGGTCGGTGTTGCCCTGCGCGATCTCGGCGCTGGCCGTGGCCACGCCCTCGGCACCGCTGCGCACGCGGCCCACCACCTGGGTGAGCTGGGCGCGCATCTGCAGCAGCGCGGCCATGAGGCGGCCCACCTCGTCGCTGCCGTGGGCGATGGGCCCGCCCGACAGGTCGCCGCGTGCCACGGCCTGGGACAGGGCCACGGCCTGGGACAGCGGGCCGGTGATGGAGCGCACGAACACCACCATCAGCGCGATGGCCACGGCGCCCGTCGCCAGCAGCACCAGCGCCTGCAGCACCAGGGCCTGGCGCAGCGCCTGCATGTGGGCCTGCAGCGCGTCGTTCAGCGTGTTCATGGCCTCGGTGTTGACGGCGTTCAGTGCGTCGATGGTGCGGGTGAAGGCGTCGAAGTATTCCTGCGTGGGCAGGGTGAGTTCGGCCGCCTGGATGATGTTCTTGTCCGCCAGCTGCAGGGCCGCGTCGATCTGGGCGGCCACGGCCTGCGTCTGCGTGGTGAGCTGGCTGCGGAACACCGGGTTGTCGCGCACCGCGCGGTCGAAGCCGCGGAAGGTATCACCGCGCAGCTCCAGCACCCGCTGCTGCAGCGCGGCCAGCGTGGCGCGGCCTTCGGGCGGCGCCTCCTTGCGGCCGAGGAAGCCGGAGCCCAGCGCGCGCATCACGCCCAGCTTCTCGCCCAGCATGGGCGCGTGCACCAGCGAGGCCTGGATCAGCGCATTGCGGTCGTCGTCCGCGTCCACCTGCAGACCGTAGTGGTGGCGCAGCGTGTCGCCGATCAGCATCACCTCGGCGATCAGCGCCGTGTGCCGGGCGGTGCTTTGCCCCGGCTGCAGCGAGCGTGCGGCCACGGCCTGCTCCAGCTCCTGCCAGCGGCTGCGCGCCTGGCCCCAGGCGGCCTGCTCGGCAGAGGGCGCCTCGGCCGCCGCCAGCTGGGCGGTGACCTGCTCGATGGCCTTGGCCACCGCATCGCGCGCGGCCGGCCGGCGCGCCGCCAGGCCCTCGTCACCGCCCAGCATGCCGGCCGAAAGCCCCCGGTGCACCTGGATCACCTGCACGGCCTTGTAGACCGCCAGCAGCGGCGGTGCGCCCTGCACCTCGCGGGCGGCATGGCGGATGTCGCCCAGCGCGCTGCTCACATGGAGGTAGATCGGGACGACGCTCATCAGCATGCTCACCAGCGCGAGGATGATGAATTTCTGCAGGAGCGGGAGGCGGGTGAGTAGGGCGTTCATGGCGGTTCTTCAGCAAAATGCGTGCGCCCTGCATAGGCACCAGGTTGGTGCATTCCATGAGGGTGTAACGCAATGTATTGATGCGTGCCAAGTAGGGGCTTGATGTACGTCAATTGCGCCGGCGTTTGGAAAACGGTGCCCTGTCTGCCCCGCTGGTGTCCGCTGCCGTGGATACTCGGACGGCTGCTGCGCCCCGGAGCGTTGCCTTTTCCCTACTGCGATGCACCTTCCCATGGATTCCTCCCCTTGCACCGGCCGGCGCCGCGGCCCCTCTCTCACCACGCCCCACGGCCCTGCGCACAGCCTGGCGAGGGCTTGCCCATGAACGCTCCGACCCGGTCCCCGGCGGCCGTGATGGGGCCACGCGACCTGCTCGCCGCGCTGGCGGTCGTCGTCATCTGGGGCGTGAACTTCGTAGCGATGAAATGGGGCCTGCGCCACTTCACGCCGTTCCAGCTGGGGGCCGCGCGCTACCTGTGCGCCGCCTTGCCGCTGGTGCTGTTCGTGCGGGCGCCGCGGGTGCACTGGCGCTGGCTGGTGCTGTTCGGCCTGTTCCAGGGTGTGGGGCAGTTCGGTTTCGGCTTCTTCGCGCTGCGCGTCGGCATGACGGCGGCACTGGCCAGCGTGCTGATGCAGACGCAGGTGTTCTTCACCGCGCTCTTCGCCTTCGCGGCCCTGCGCGAGCGGCCGGGCCGGCCGCTGGTGCTGGGCATGGCGCTGGCCGCCCTGGGGCTGGCGTGCTTTGCCATGAACTTCATCGGCCCGGCCGCCAGCGCGGGCGAGGTCACGGCCCTGGGCGTGCTGCTCACGCTGGGAGCGGCCGCGTCCTGGGCGGTGTCCAACATCGTGGCACGGCTGGCGCAGGCGTCCTCCCCGGGCTACGACCCGCTGGCCTTCGTGGCCTGGATCAGCCTGGTGCCCATCCTGCCGTTCGCCGCGCTGTCCGCGCTCTTCGACGCCGACGCCTCCCGCTGGCTGCACGCCGAGGCCTGGGCCGGCGTGCCGCTGCTGGGCTGGGGCGCCGTGGCCTATCTGGGCTGGGTGGCCACCATCATCGGCTACGGCCTGTGGACCAGCCTGCTCACCCGCTTTCCTGCCAACCGCGTCGCGCCGTTCAGCCTGGGCGTGCCGGTGGTGGGCCTGGCGGCCGGGCTGCTGGTATTGGGCGAGGTGGTGACGGCCTGGCAGTGGGCGGGCGTCGCCTGCGTGGTGGCGGCGCTGGCCTGCGTGGTGCTGGGGCCCCGGTGGGCGCGGCGGTAGCCCGATATTGGTCTTTTTGCCCGTCAGGTGTTGATGCGGCCGAGGGAGAGGGCCGCGACACTCTACTCGGCCATGCGACCCAGCATCTTCACGGCCAGCCCACCGCCGGGAACAAGGGCTCCTGCCAGTTCGGAAGATGCCTCGATCAGCATGTCCCGGGTCAGCACCCGGTCCAACTTGTCCTTGAACCATCGTCCGTTCTCATCGACCTCTCCGGTGAGGCCATTGACTTCGATGACGCCCTTTTTATCCGCACTGCTCCAGACGAACTCGAACGCGAAGACAGGGCGCAGGTAGAGGTGAACCTTCTCAAAGACTATGCGGTCGGCGGTGATCTCATGGGCATTGACGGCTTCGCCTAGCAGCGCAGACTGGGCGCGCTGGAGTGCCGCTTGTTCCGCCACCAGCGGCTTCACCGTCTCGGACCGATCGATGGACGGAACATCTTTGAACTTGTACTTGGAGCAGTAGCCTTCGAGTGTTTTGGCACGGATGTCCCGGTCCAGTCCATCCAGATAGGCCTCATGCGCAAGCTTGCGATGGCAATGCTCCGTGGCTTCCAGATCGATCCGGCCCTTTTCACCCTGGCGCGCCACATCGAAGGGCGTTTGCGCCAGCGTCACGCGCTGCGCATAGGGATTGTGGATTGGAAGCTGGTAGGTCACTTGGGCGTGGTAGTCCACCTCCCTGCGGGCCACGACGTGCCAGAAAGGCTCCAGGCGCAGTTCATGCCGGCTGAGCAACACGGTATCGTCGCGCGGGCGATTCAACGGATTGAATTTAGCCAGCATGCCGAAGGCCGAGAGCTTCTTCTTCTGCGCCTGCTCCTGGGCCGCGCTCAGCGGATACACCTCATCAAAGAGATAAATGCGCAGCGCCTGCTCAGCCAGCTCCACGCGCAACGATTGTGAATGCATGCCGCTCCCCTCCTATTTGCAACCGATTGTAGATTCCGATTGGAGGGCAGAAGGAAGCCGCACGCGATGCAGCGCACATTGGTTGAATGCCTGCCGGCGATGCCTGCGGGCCTGAAGGCGCGGCGTCAGAGGGCGCGCCGCTGCGCGTAGCGCACCACCGTCACGCCGGCGCGGGCCTGGCGGGTGGAAGGCATCACCAGCACGCAGTCGTCGTACGGCGTGGCGACCGGCTCGCCGTCGTTGTCGCCGATGACGGTGCCGGCCTTGGCGATCACTTCCAGGCCCGAGAAGGGCTCGGTGAAGCGGAAGCGCTCGCTCTTGGCGACGACCGGGCCGGTGACTTCCAGCGCCCACTGGCGCGGGGCATCGGGCTGGCGCCAGCCGGGCAGCAGGCGCGCGGTGTCGGCGGCGTCCAGCGTGCCGGCGGCTTCCAGGAAGCGCACGCACTGGTCGTAGGCCACGTCGCGGCTGCTCACGTCGCCATGGAAGCCGCACTCGACCAGCAGCGAGCGCGAGTCGCCCGCGTCTGCATCGGCCAGGCCGAAGCGGCCGTAGTCGCGCATGCGCACGCCGTCCTTGTGGCCGGCATCAATCACGATGTGTTCCGGCGCGCCCATGGCCTTGGCCAGCTGCAGGTTGCGCGGCTGCATGCCGGTCAGCAGCAGTGGCGCGGCGCGCTCGTGCATCGAATGGATGTCCAGCAGCCAGGCGGCGCGCTCGATGAACGGGCGCAGCACAGCGGAGCGGCGGCGTTCGCGGCTGTCGCTGGCGTCCATGCGCTCGTCCAGCCACTGGCGGTTCATGTCCTGGTCGATGAAGCGCGAGGCGTCGTGGTTCTGCGGATCGAAGCGGTCGAACGCCTCCAGGTTGCAGAACGCCAGCGTGAGCGTGCCGCGCTGCGGGCGCACGCCGGCCTCCAGCAGGCCCTTGAGGGCCCAGGCGCCGCACAGCTCGTTGCCGTGCACCAGCGCGCTGATCATCACGTCGCGGCCGGGCTGGCCGCTGTCGAACTTCCAGACGCCTTCGGTGCCGGTGTTGCCGGCGCGCCAGGGCGCGATGTCCGGCGCGGGCAGGGTGAAGGTGAGGGGCGCGTGGGTGCTCATCATTCCTCGATCTTGGCGAACTGCACGATCTTCTGGTACTTGGCGATCTCGCTGCCCAGGTACTTGTCGATGTCCACGGTGGGCGAGGCCACCACGGAGCCGCTGGCTTCCATCTTCTTGCGGAAGTCGGGCGACTGCAGCGTATCGTTCAGCGCCTTCTTCAGCTTTTCGTGGATGGGCTTGGGCAGGTTGGCGGGGGCCATCAGCGCGAACCAGATCGTCATGTCCACGTTCTTGAACTGCGGCGTCTCCGACAGGGCGGGGATGTCTGGCGTGATGGCCGAGCGCTTGGCTTCGCTGGTGCCCAGCGCGATCACCTTGCCGCTGCGGATGTGCGGCAGGCCGCTGGAGAGCACGAACACGCCGAACTCCAGGTTGTTGCCGATCAGGTCGTTGGTGAGCGGCGCCACGCCGCGGTAGGGGATGTGCGTCATGAACAGCTTGCCCTGTTCCTTGACCATCTCGCCCGTCAGGTGCAGCGCCGTGCCCACGCCGGAGCTGCCGTAGCTGAACTTGCCAGGGTTCTTGGCGACCAGCTGCGTGAACTCGGCGGCGGTCTTCACGCCCGCGCTGGGCGAGGCGACCAGCACCATGGGCTGCGAGGACACCATGCCGATGGCCGTGAAGTCCTTGATGCCGTACTTGATCTTCTTGTTGACCAGGTTGGTGATGGCCAGCTCATTGCTCGCGCCCACCAGCAGCGTGTAGCCGTCGGGCTGCGCGTTGGCGACCTTCTGCGCGCCGATGGAGCCGCCCGCGCCGCCCAGGTTCTCGATCACCACGGGCTGGCCCAGGCGGTTGGACAGCTCGGTGCCCACCATGCGGCCCACCAGGTCGGTACTGCCGCCGGCGGGGTAGCCCACGACGATGGTGATGGGCTTGGTGGGATAGGCCGGGGCCTGGGCGAATGCGGCGGGCGCAGCGGCCAGCAGCGTGGCGCCGGCGGCGAGGGCCAGGGCCAGGGCGCCGCGGCGCGGCAGGGAGGCGGTCTTCATGGGGGGCTCCTTCGGGGGGTGATGGAGCCGATTGTGCGAAGGCGTGCACTGCAGCATGGTGCCGAAATGGCACGAAGCCGTGCCGATTGGGCCTGGTTGCAGCCGCCGCCGGAGTGCAGCGAGGACGCGGCGTGCGGCCTCAGAACGTGTTGACGATCTCCCTGGGGCCGCGCAGCGGCGTTTGCGGGAGGGGATGCAAGGCGCGGTGCGCCGTGGATAGCACGGCTATCCACCAGCGCCGCAACGCCGCAGAC
>JAEWPH010000100.1 GCA_023460715.1 Pseudomonadota bacterium
CGGCGGCGCTGCCGCTGGAGGGCGCGGGGGCGCCCGCCCCTGCTGCGGCCGCTTGGCAAGAGGATCTGCGCGCGGCGGCCTTGCGCAAGGCTCCGGCCGTCGGGCCCCTGGTGGCGGCGCACGGCCCGGCGCTTTCGGCCGCAGAGCAGGCGGCGTACGACGCGCCGTTTCCCGATGCCGGCTACCGCGCAGGCCTGCGTGCGCTCGTCTCGGATGTCGCCCGGCAGGACATGGGCGCGCTGCAAGAGGCCTCGTCGGCCTTCTGGCAGGGCGACTGGCGCGGCAAGAGTGCGTTGGCTGCCGGAGAACGCGACGCTGTTGGCCGCCACGCTGCGGACGTGCTGCGCCAGCGTCTGCACGGGTGCCCCCCCGTGTGGGTGCTCCCGGAGGGCGGCCGCTTCCTGCCCGAGCAGGGCCAGGCCATCGCCGAGCGGGCTGTGGAATACTTTCGCCCCTGACGCGGGTCCTGGCCCGCAACCGCTTTCGGGATCGCTACCGTTTTTTTACCTAGGAGCAGGCCGCCTGGCCTGAACGCCTCTTGTCCGCAGACCACGACCATTCCCATTGCAGCCACCACCACGGCCCGCAGCACATCTACATCTACTCGCCCTCGGGGGCGGTGCGCGACAAGGCGGCGTTCCGCCGCGGCGTGGCACGGCTGAAGGCGATGGGGCACGAGGTGGAGGTCGACGTGGACGCGCTGGCCTCGCACACCCGCTTTGCCGGCGACGACGCCACGCGGCTGGCCGCCATCCACCGCGCGGCCGCCAGCGGCGCCGACGTGGCGCTGATCTCGCGCGGCGGCTACGGCATCACCCGGCTGCTGGGCGACATCCGCTACAAGGCCGTCGCCAAGGCCGTGGCGGGCGGCACGCGCTTCATCGGCGTGAGCGACTTCACCGCCTTCCAGAACGCGCTGCTGGCCCGAACCGGCGCCGTGACCTGGGCCGGCCCCGCGCTGGTGGGCGATCTGGGCTGCGAAGGCGAGCCGGACGACATCATGCTGGCCTGCCTGGACGACCTGTTCACCGGCCATGGCGAGGGCAGCGGCTGGCGCATGAACGCCGAAAAGCCCCAGGCCGACGGCCAGCCCGCCGTGCGCGACGTGTACATCAAGAACGCCACGCTGTGGGGCGGCAACCTGGCCGTGCTGGGCTCCCTGGTCGGCACGCCCTACCTGCCCGAGGTCAAAGGCGGCATCCTGTTCATCGAAGACGTGAACGAACATCCCTACCGCGTGGAGCGCTTGCTCACGCAGCTGCTGCACGCCGGCGTGCTGGCGAAGCAGAAGGCCGTGATCCTCGGCCAGTTCACCGACTACAAGCTGGCCCCGCACGACAAGGGCTTCAAGCTGCAGAGCGTGATCGACTGGCTGCGCACGCAGATCAAGGCGCCGGTGCTCACCAATCTGCCCTACGGCCATGTGCCGACCAAGGTGCTGCTGCCCGTGGGCGGGCAGGTGTCGCTCTCGGTCGAAGGACGCGACGCGCTGCTGTACTGGGGCCACGTCCACTGACGCGGCCTGACCGTTTGAGTCCTCTCCAGCGGAAAGGCCGCGCGTGAGTTCGGTGCATACCGTCGTGTTCGCCGACATCGTCGGCAGCACGGCCCTGTTCGACACCCTGGGCAACGCGCGTGCGGCGGCTGCCGTGACTGCGCTCACGCAGTGGATCGGCGAATCCATGCAGACCCACGGCGGGCAGGTCGTCAAGACGCTCGGCGACGGCGTGCTGGGCCGCTTCGCCGACCCGTCCGCCGCCGTGGCGGCCATGGTCGCCGTCATGCGCACCCACCGCGATGCGATGGCCGCCCGCCCGGATGGGCTGCGCCAGAGCATCCGCGTAGGCCTGGCCCGCGGCGAATTGGTGGAGGTGGATGGGGACTGCTTCGGCGATGCCGTCAACGTGGCCGCGCGCCTGTGCGAGCGGGCCGGCGCTGATGAGATCTGGGCGACTGCCGCCGCACTGCAGCAGGTGGGGGCGGTGGCCGGCACGCAGTTCATTCGCCTGGGGCCGCTGGAGATGCGCGGCAAGGCCGATCCGTTGGTGCTCTTTCAGGTGGCCTGGCGCGAGGACCTGGAGTCGGATTCGCTCACCCAGCAGGCCGCGCTGCCCAGCCGTCTCGCATCGCTGGGGACCGAGGCGGCGGGGGCGGTGCCTCTGCAATTGCAGCTTTCCTGGCCCGGCCAGGTGCGGAGGTTCGCGGTGCCGGAGTTGCCGCTGCAGATTGGCCGCTCTACCGACGCGGCCGTGTGTCTGGCCGACCCCCGCGTCTCCCGCCTGCATGCGCGCATCGAGGCGCGGCAGGGCACCCTCGTGCTCACCGATCTGAGCAGTTTCGGCACCTGGGTGCGCTTCGATGGCAGCGACACGGTGGTGGCGCTGCGCCGCGACAGCTGCCTGGTGCACGGCGCCGGGGTGATGGCGCTGGGCGGCCCGCCGAACGGCCCGGGGACGCCAACGGTCCGCTTTCGCGTGGCCGGGCCCGCTGCGGTGGGCGAGGAGCCTGTCTGACATGCGCATCCTGCTTGTCGAGGACGATCCCGACCTGGCCGAGGCCGTCACGCGCCGGCTGCGGCGCCAGGGCCATGCGGTGGACTGGCAGTCCGACGGCCGCGCTGCCTTCGAGGTGCTGGGCTATGAGCCGTTCGACCTGCTGCTGCTGGACATCGGCCTGCCGGGCATGGACGGCCTCACGCTGCTGGCGCAGCTGCGCCGCCAGGGCAACAAGACGCCCGTGCTGATGCTCACCGCCCGCGCGGACATCGAGGACCGCGTCAACGCGCTCGACGTGGGCGCGGACGACTACCTGGACAAGCCCTTCGACTTCCGCGAGCTGGACGCCCGCTGCCGCGCCCTGCTGCGCCGCCCGCAGGGACAGGCCTCGGGCGTGTGGGAGGTGGGGGGGCTGCGCATCGACAGCGCCGCGCGCAAGGTGAGCTGGCAGGGCGACGACCTGGATCTGCCCAACCGCGAGTTCAGCCTGCTGGAGGTGCTGGTGGGCCGCATGGGCCGCGTGGTCAGCAAGGACGACATCGCCAGCCGGCTCTTCAACTTTGATGAGGACGTGGGCCTGAACGCCATCGAGGTCTACGTGGGGCGGCTGCGCAAGAAGCTCGCGATGAGCCAGCTGCGCATCACCACGGTGCGCAGCGTGGGCTACCGGGCCGATGTGCAGGCGGACGTGCCGGCGCAAGAAGGCGCGGCCCGGCCGCCCGCGCAGCCATGAGCGCTGCAGCCAAGGCCGACGGCGGCGCAAGGGCGCGCACTGCGGGCCCCGCGGAGCGCAGCCTGCCGTCGGTGCGGCGCACGCTGCTGGTTTCCATCGGCACGCTCTTCCTGCTGGCCACGGTGGCGCTGTTCTTCGCCGCCCGCAGCTACGGCCTGCGCGCCGCCGACCGCTCGTACGACCACCTGCTGCGCGCCTCGGCCCTCTCCATGGCCGACAGCGTGGGTTTCGTGCAGGGGCAGTGGCAGGTGGACCTGCCGTACGCCGCGCTGGATCTGCTCGCCATGGCGCCGCAGGACCGGGCCTTCTACCGCATCGCCGGGCCGGACGGCCAGACCATCACCGGCTATGGCGATCTGCCTGCGCCGCCGGAGCGCCCGGCGGCGGGTGCCGGCGACGGCGCGGCGGTCTTCTTCGATGCCACCTACCGGGGCGAGGCGGTGCGCTTTTCGGTGGTGCCGCGCTACATCGCCGGGGCCGCCGGCTCGGGCCAGGTCTGGGTGCAGGTGGGGCAGACGCGCCTGGCGCGCGATGCGCTGGCGGCCGACATCGTCTGGCGTGCCACGGCGGGCATCGTGGGGCTGATGGCAGGGGTGTTTCTGCTGCTGTGGCTGGGCGTGCATCGGGCGCTGCGCCCGCTGGCGCGGCTGGAGCAGGAGCTGCTGGCGCGCCCGGCGTCCGATCTGCGGCCCGTGGCCACCCCGGTCCCGCAGGAGCTGGCGCAGGTGGTGCGGGCGCTCGACGGCTTCATGGGCCGGCTGGCGGTCAACCTGGATGCTCTGCGCACCTTCATCGCCGAGGCGGCGCACCAGATGCGTACGCCGCTGGCCGCGCTGATCGCCCAGGCCCAGGAGGGCCTGGACGACGACGATCCCCAGGCGCAGCGCCGCAGCCTGCAGGCGGTCGAGCGCAACGCCACCCGGCTGCGGCGGCTGCTCAACCAGCTGCTCAGCGACGCCAGCGTGGCCCACCAGGGGCACTTGCAGCGCTTCGGCCGGGTGGAACTGGTGGCGCTGCTGCGCGAAGCCCTGCGCGACGTGGTGCCGCGCGCCGAACCGCAGCCGCAGGTGCGCCTGTGGTGGGGCGCGGAAGAGGAGCATTTGCTTCCAAAAGAGGAGCTGCTTGCGCAATACCCACCTGCGCTGGAGGCCAAAAACAAGCTGAAGTCTTTCCCTCCGCAGGCCTGGGTGCAGGGCGATGCGCTGATGCTGCGCGAGGCGTTCAAGAACCTGGTCGACAACGCGCTGCGGCATGGCCGTCCGGAGCAAGGCCCCATCGACGTGCGCGTGCACGCGGCGCCTCTGTCGCCAGACGGCCTGAAAGCCTCCGCGCCGGGCTGGCGCGTGGCCGTCACCGACCATGGCCCGGGCGTGCCGGTGGGGCAGCAGGATCGTCTGTTCGAGCGCTTCGTGCGCGGCCACGGTGCGGCGGCGGGCGGCGCCGGTCTGGGTCTGGCAATCGTGCAGCGCGTGGTGCAGAGCCACGGCGGGCGCATCGATGCCGGCAACCGCCCTGGCGGTGGCTGGTCGGTGGCCCTGTGGCTGCCCGGTGCAGCAGAGGACGAGGGCGCCACGGCGCAGGAGGCCGCGGCATGACCGGCACGGTGCACGCCATCGCGCGCCGCACGGCGCTGCGG
>JAEWPH010000101.1 GCA_023460715.1 Pseudomonadota bacterium
ACCAGGCCGTTGAGCAGGCCCAGCGTGCCGACGGCACCGAGCAGCAGGCCACGCCAGTCCAGCGCTTCGCCGCGTCGGTTGGCCGCCAGGCCGCCGGGACTGCTCACCGGCACGAACTTGTAGGCCAGCCAGAGCGAGGCCAGGCAGAACGGCACCACCATGAAGAAGATGGAGCGCCAGCCGAACCAGTCCACCAGCAGGCCGCCGATGCTGGGGCCGAGCGCCGGCGCCAGCACCACGCCCATGCCGAAGATGCCGCTGGCGCGGCCCTGTTCATGGGGCTGGAAGGCGTAGAGGATGATGACGGCCGGTATGGGCTGCACCACGCCGGCGGCCAGCCCTTCGAGCACGCGCGCCAGCAGCACCCATTCGTAGCGGCTGGCCAGGCCGCCGCCCACGCCGCCCACGAGCAGCAGCACCATCGCGCCGACGTAGGTGGCGCGGTAGCCGTAGCGGGCCAGCAGCCAGGGCGTGGTGAGCATGGCGACGGTGGTCGCCACCATGAAGCCCGAGCTGACCCACTGCGCGCGCTCTTGGCCCAGCGTGAAGTAGTGGCTCATGTCGGGGATGGCCACGTTCACGATGGTGGACGACATGATCGAGGCCATCGTGCCCACCATCACGGAGAGCAGCAGCAGCCAGCGGTAACGTTCGCCGTAGCGTTCACGTAGCAGGGCGGCGGACGCGTTCATGTCATGCCTTGGAATGGGCCGAATGGGCTTCCGTGCTGGGCTGCGGGCAGGGCCCAGGCCAGCAGGCGTCGTCCCCTTTCCCGCATTGCGCAGCAGGGCAAGAGACGGCGGAAGCGGAGCAGCCGCTCAGGGAGATGCTCATTGCCTCTCTGACCAGAGCTTGCCGCCGGTGGCCCAGTTCTCGCGCTTCACGTCGGTGATGAGGATGTCGACCATCTCGGGCGTGCCGCCCAGCACCTCGACGGAAACGCGGGTGATCTCTTCCACCAGCTTCTTCTTCTGCTCGATGGTGCGGCCTTCCATCATTTCGATGTGGTACGTGGGCATGTCGGGGTCCTTGTAGAAGAGTGAGAAAACAGCCGGTCGATCATATCGGCGCATCGGCCGGCGGATCTGCAGGACCGGGCGCCGCAGCGCAAGCGGGGCACAGGCAGGCGCGGCCCCGCTGCGCAGGCGGCAGGGCCGCCAGGGCAGCGGGCGCGATGGGCGCGGTCATGCACCAGCAGGTCGCGGGGTCGGCGCCCGCCTCGGCGGCGCACTGGTTGCTCCGGCCGCAGAGCGGACAGTGGGCGGGGTCGAGGGGAGGAAGCGGGGGGTGCGGCATGGTGGGCGGCGGCCAAAGAGCCGCCCCTGGATCATGCCGGGAACGGGGCGCCCGCGCCCCCGCCTGGCTCCTGCCAAGCAGCCCGAAGCGCGGTGGCTGGGCCAGGAGTTCAAGCCGAATCGGCCTCTGGCGCTTTATCGATAAGCGGTTGTAGCTATTAAATTAATAGCTAACGTGGCTTGCGTCCTCAGGCCGGCAGGCGGGGCGCCGTTGCCGCGCCCTGCCAGCCCGCCAGTGCGGGCGCCGCGGCGCCACTGCCCAGCGCGCCGGCCTGCACGCGGAACACCGCCATGGCCTGCACCAGCTGCGCGGCCTGGGCCTCCAGCGAGCCGGTGGCCGCGGCGGCCTCTTCCACCAGGGCCGCGTTCTGCTGCGTGACCTGGTCCATCTGCGTGATGGCCTGGTTCACCTGCTCCAGGCCGCTGGTCTGCTCCTGGCTGGCGGCGCTGATCTCGCCCACGATGTCGGTCACGCGGCGCACGCCGGCCACCACGTCGCGGATCACCGCGCCGGCTTCCTCCACCAGGCGGTTGCCTGCGTCGACCTGCTGCACCGAATCGTCGATCAGGCCCTTGATCTCCTTCGCCGCCGTTGCGCTGCGCTGCGCCAGCGTGCGCACTTCGCTCGCCACCACGGCGAAGCCGCGGCCCTGCTCGCCTGCGCGGGCGGCTTCCACGGCCGCGTTCAGCGCCAGGATGTTGGTCTGGAAGGCGATGGAGTCGATAACGCCGCTGATGTCCACGATCTTGCGCGAGGCCGTATGGATGTCGCCCATGGTCTTGACCACGTTGCCCACCACCTCGCCGCCGCGCACCGCCATGTCGGAGGCCGACTTGGCCAACTGGTTGGCCTGCTGAGCGTTGTCGGCGTTCTGGCGCACGGTGGCCGTCATCTGCTCCATCGAGGCAGCCGTCTGCTGCAGCGCGCTGGCCTGCTCTTCGGTGCGGCTGGACAGGTCCAGGTTGCCGCTGGCGATCTCGCTGGAGGCCAGCGCGATGCTGTCGGCGCCGTGGCGCACCTGGCCCACGGTGCTGCGCAGCTGCGCGCCCATGGTGTCCAGCGCGCGCAGCAGCTGGCCCGTCTCGTCCCGGGCGGTGCTGCCCACCTGCAGGGTCAGGTCGCCGCCGGCCACCGTTTCGGCCACGCTGACAGCCTGGTGCAGCGGCCGCGTGATGCTGCGGGTGATGACCACGGCCAGCGCGAGGGCCGCCACGAGGGCGGCGATGCCCAGCGCCAGCAGCTGCGCGCTGCCGCGCTCGTAGCCGCGGCGGATGTCGGCAGCGGTGGCGTTGATGCTCGCGCGCTGCTGGTCCAGCAGGGCCTGCAGGCTCTCCAGGTAGCGGACGCTGGCGGGCTGGAAGCCGGTGGCGAACAGGCGCTCGGCCTCCTCGGCCTGGCCCTCCGCCTTGGCCTTGCTGACCGCGTCACGGGCGGCGATGTACTGCTGGCGGGCCTGCGACAGGGTGGCGAAGATGGCCTTCTCGTCCGGTGTGTCCAGCAGCGCTTCGATCTGCTTTTGCTGGTCGGTCGACATGCGGCCGGCCTCGGCCGTGTCGGCCGCGAAGAAGGTCGCCAGCGAGGGGTCGGCGCTCTTGGCGATGGCGGTGGTGCGGCGCACGCTGGTGTGGATGGTGCGGTACCAGTCCGAGACCAGGCGCTCCTTGGTGAGCGGCCGGGCCATCATGGCGTCGGTCTGTTCGGCCACGGCCTGCAGGCGCCACTTGCCCACGGCGAGCATGGTGACGATGAAGAGAATCAGCACCGCGAAGGCCAGGCCCAGCCGCTTGCCGATGGAAATGTTTTGAATAATCATGATCCAGATCAGGGTTAACCCTTATTAATCGGCCATTGTCCTTGCGACTTGAGCGCAAAAACTACAAAGCCTTACGCATCGATAGCGCTTCTGGATGACAGGGCTTCCCCCGGCGGGTTCAAGCGCCAGTGCTGGCGCGGCTGGGCTGCTCCCAAAAAAGACAAAGACACAGCCTGCGCGGGCAGGGCTGTGTCTTTCAGGCCACAGGCACGCCGGCGGCGGGCCGGCGGCAAGGGGCGCGAAGAGGCGGAGGCGGGGCGTCCCGTCAGCTCGCGGCGCCGGCCTTCACCTTCAGGCGCCAGGCGTGCAGCAGGGGCTCGGTGTAGCCGCTGGGCTGCTCCACGCCCTTGAAGACCAGATCGCAGGCGGCCTGGTAGGCGGCGGATTCGGCAAAGCGGCCGGCCATCTTCTGGTACAGCGGGTCGCCTGCGTTCTGCTGGTCCACCACCGCGGCCATGCGCTCGAAGGTTTCCTTCACCTGCGCCTCGGTCACCACGCCGTGCAGCAGCCAGTTGGCGATGTGCTGGCTGCTGATGCGCAGCGTGGCACGGTCTTCCATCAGGCCCACGTTATGGATGTCGGGCACCTTGGAGCAGCCCACGCCCTGGTCGATCCAGCGCACCACGTAGCCCAGGATGCCCTGGGCGTTGTTGTCCAGCTCCTGCTGCTTCTCGGCCTCGCTCCACTTCGGATCGCTCGCCACGGGAATGGTCAGCAGGCCGGTCAGCAGGTTGTCGCGCTCGGCGTTGGCGTCGGTCTTTTCCAGTTCCTTCTGCACCTCGGCCACGTTGACCTGGTGGTAGTGCAGCGCATGCAGCGTGGCGCCCGTGGGGCTGGGCACCCACGCGGTGTTGGCGCCGGCCTTGGGATGGGCCACCTTTTGCTTGAGCATCTCGGCCATCAGGTCGGGCATGGCCCACATGCCCTTGCCGATCTGCGCCTTGCCGCGCAGACCGCAGGAGAGGCCCACCAGCACGTTGTTCTTCTCGTACGACTGGATCCAGGCGCTGGTCTTCATGTCGCCCTTGCGCACCATGGGGCCGGCGCGCATGGCGGTATGCATCTCGTCGCCCGTGCGGTCCAGGAAGCCGGTGTTGATGAACGCCACGCGAGCCGAAGCCGCGGCGATGCAGGACTTCAGGTTCACGCTGGTGCGGCGCTCCTCGTCCATGATGCCCAGCTTCACGGTGTTGGCGGGCAGGCCCAGCAGCTGCTCGACGCGGCCGAACAGGTCGCTGGCGAAGGCCACTTCGGCCGGGCCGTGCATCTTGGGCTTGACGATGTACACGCTGCCCTTGCGCGAGTTGCGGATGCCGTTCTGGCCCTTGCCCTGCAGGTCGTGCAGGGCGATGGCGGTGGTCACCACGGCGTCCAGGATGCCTTCGGGAATCTCGCGCTGCGTGCCCTGTGCGTCCTTCCACAGGATGGCCGGGTTGGTCATCAGGTGGCCCACGTTGCGCAGGAACATGAGCGAGCGGCCGTGCAGGCGCACCTCGCCGCTGCCGCCGGGTGCCGTGTACACGCGGTCGGGGTTGAGGCCGCGGGTGAAGGTCTTGCCGCCCTTGGTGACCTGCTCGGTCAGCGTGGCCTGCAGAATGCCCAGCCAGTTGGCGTAGCCGGCCACCTTGTCTTCGGCATCCACGGCGGCCACGGAATCTTCCAGGTCCAGGATGGTGGACAGGGCGGCTTCCACCATCAGGTCGCTCACGCCGGCCGGATCGGTCTGGCCGATGGGCGTGCTGCGGTCGATCTGGATGTCCAGGTGCAGGCCGTTGTGGCGCAGCAGCACGGACGAGGGCTGGGCGGCGTCGCCCTGGTAGCCCACGAACTGCGCCGCGTCCTTCAGGCCGGTGGTGGCGCCGCCTTCCAGCGCCACCACCAGCTGGCCGCCTTCGACACGGTAGGCGGTGGCGTTCTTGTGCGACTGGGTGGCCAGGGGCGCGGCTTGGTCGAGCACGTCACGGGCGAAGGCGATCACCTTGGCGCCGCGCACCGGGTTGTAGCCCTTGCCCTTGTCGGCGCCGTCGGTTTCGGGAATCGCGTCCGTGCCGTACAGCGCGTCGTACAGGCTGCCCCAGCGGGCATTGGCGGCGTTGAGTGCGTAGCGTGCGTTCAGGATGGGCACCACCAGCTGCGGGCCGGCCTGGGTGGCGAGCTCGTCGTCCACGTTGGCGGTGGTGGCCTGCACCTGGGCGGGCTGGGGCACCAGGTAGCCGATCTGCTCCAGGAAAGCGCGGTAGCCGGCCATGTCGGCGATCGGGCCGGGGTGGGCCTGGTGCCAGGTGTCCAGTTCGGCCTGCAGGCGGTCGCGCTCGGCCAGCAGGGCGATGTTGCGCGGCGCCAGTTCGGTCACCAGCGCATCGAAGCCCTTCCAGAACGCCGCAGCGTCCACGCCGGTGCCGGGCAGCACGCGCTCTTCGATGAAGCGGTGCAGGGAGGTGGCCACTTGCAGGCCGTGAACGGTGGTGCGGTCGGTCATGGTTGTCTCTTCAGGAGGGTGGGAATGGGGAAAAACGGGCGAGGGCGGCGGACCGCCATCACGGTGACGATCCACTGTATTGCAAATTTTTCTGCGCATAAACCGCCTGCAAAGTTCTAAACCAGTGACTTTTTGCGCACAAATGGGCGGCATTGCCGGGGGCGCACGTCGGGGCGGCGGTCGGAGCGCTGGGGCCACCAGGGCGGATCGCCCTGCTCTGGCGCCTTGCGCCAGCGGCCGGTTGTGCTGCGTCAGGGTGGGGAAGGGCCGTGCCTCTACCATGGCGGTACGGAGGTTGAACCATGAAGAGACATATCCTGCTTCTGTGCCTGTCCCTGGGGGCGCTGGCCGGCCCGGTGGCGCAGGCCCAGGTCCACCGCTGCAGCACGGCCTCGGGTGCCACGGTGTATTCCGATGCGCCCTGCAGCGAGGGCCAGACCGGCCGCCTCATCGAGCGGCACAAGAGCCCCGAAGAACTGCAGCAGGAACGCGCCCAGGCCGCCGCGGCCAACGACCGGCAGGCCCGTGAGCGGACGGCCGAGCGCCTGCGGCAGGACGTGCTGTCGACCGTGCCCGAGCGCAGCGCCGCGGCGGCGCCCCTGCCCAGCGACTCCCGGGCCTGTAAGAACGTGTTGACGATCTCGCAGGGGTCGCGTTGGAGCGCAATCGGGATGAGTGGATGCTCCGGGTGCGCCGCATGGGCTCGTGCCCATGCAAGCAGCCGGGGCGTTCAATCGCCCGATTTCGCTCCAACCCGAAGGGCAGCGGTGTGAGCGGGCGGTCTGCGGCGTTGCGGCGTTTGTGGATAGCAAAGGCTATCCACTGCGCAC
>JAEWPH010000102.1 GCA_023460715.1 Pseudomonadota bacterium
GTGCTGCGCAACCCGCCGCCGGCCCTGGGCCAGCACACGGACGAGGTGCTGGCCGAGCTCGGCGCCGACGCCGCGCAGATCGCCCGCTGGCGTGCCGCCGGCGTGGTCTGAAGTCGCCCGCCCCCGCCTGCCGGAATAAAAAGCTGCAATTACCACGTACCGGCCTGCGCCACAACGTGGTTATCCCAAAGAAATGTGCAAAAAGTGCGTGCAGCCACTAAACTGCCCGCCCCGCCGCTGCCACCCAGGCACTGACCGGCGCTTCTTCACATAGGTTTCTTGATGGGAAAAACTCCGACCTCCGTGCCCGCAGGGGCCAGGCTTTGGCTCGCCCTGCTCGGGTTGGTCATTCTGGCTGCCGGGCTGTTCCTCGCGTACTACGGCGCCCAACTGCTGTCGCTCGGCGGGAGCCTCTATTTCGCCGTGGCTGGCGCCGCCTTCACGGTAGCCGGCGCGCAGATCGTGCGCGCCAAGCCGTCGGGTGCGCTCCTCTTCGGGGCCGCGCTGCTCGGCACGGCGGTCTGGGCCGTGGCCGACGTGGGCCTCGACTTCTGGCCGCTGATCTCCCGCCTGATGATCCTGGCCGCGGTCGGCATCGTGGTGGCGCTGTCGTTCCCACTGCTGCGCCGCGCAGCCGGCCTGGCGCCCGCACGCGGCCCGGCCCACGCCGCGGCCCTGGTGCTGGCTGTCGTGTGCGCCGCTGCCACCTGGGGCATGTTCCAGCCGCACGCCGTGGTCGCAGCGCAGGGCCCCGGCCCGGCGCTGGCGCCCGTCGCGCCAGGTGCCGAGCAGCTCAACTGGGCCCACTACGGCAACACGCCGGGCGGCAGCCGCTTCGCCGCGCTGGACCAGATCAAGCGCGACAA
The DNA here is from genome assembly GCA_023460715.1 of Pseudomonadota bacterium. Taxonomy (GTDB): domain Bacteria; phylum Pseudomonadota; class Gammaproteobacteria; order Burkholderiales; family Burkholderiaceae_C; genus Paracidovorax. Next base: position 867 of record JAEWPH010000102.1, read on the forward strand.
CGTCGGCCAGCTGGAAGTGGCCTGGACCTACCGCACCGGCGACACCCCCGTCAGCCCCGGCGGCGGCGGTGCCGAGGACCAGCTCACGCCGCTGCAGATCGGCGACCGCGTGTTCGTCTGCACGCCGCACAACAACGTGATCGCCCTCGACGCATCCACGGGCAAGGAGCTGTGGAAGACCGAGATCAACGCCAAGCAGAAGAAATGGATGCGCTGCCGCGGCCTGGCGTACTTCGACGCCGCCGCGCCCATCGCGCAGCCGACCGTGGCCGGCGCGACGCCCGTCAAGACCGCATCGGTGGCGACGGGCGCAGCCTGCCAGCGCCGCATCCTGATGAACAGCGTGGCGCCCGAGCTGATCGCGCTGGACGCTGACACCGGTGCCTTCTGTGCCGACTTCGGCACCAACGGCCGCGTGGACCTGCGCGCCGGCATGGGCAAGGGCGCCGACAAAGGCGAGTACTACCCCACCTCGGCCCCCACTCTGGCGGGCACGACCATCGTCATCGGGGGCCGCGTGGCAGACAACGTGAGCACCGACATGCCCGGCGGCGTGGTGCGCGGCTTCGACGTGATCACCGGCGCGCTGCGCTGGGCGTTCGACCCCGGCAACCCCGAGGTGAAAGACGCCCCCGCGGAAGGCAAGACCTACGCGCGCTCCACTCCCAACGTGTGGGCGCCCATGTCGTACGACCCGCAATCCAACACCGTCTTCATGCCAGTGGGCAGCGCGGCGGTGGATCTGTGGGGCGTGAAGCACACCGCGCTGGACCGCAAGTACGGCGCATCGATGCTGGCGGTGGACGCCACCACCGGCAAGGAAAAGTGGGTTTACCAAACCGTGCACGACGACCTGTGGGACTTCGACGTCCCCATGCAGCCGTCCTTCGTGGACTTCCCCGGCGAAGGCGGCAAGACCACGCCGGCACTGGTGTTCGGCACCAAGGCCGGCCAGATCTTCGTGCTGGACCGCCAGACCGGCCACCCGCTCACCAAGGTGGAAGAGCGCCCCGTGCCCGCCGGCAACATCCAGGGCGAGACCTACTCGCCCACGCAGCCCTTCTCGGTCGGCATGCCCAGCATCGGGGCGGACGATCTGAAGGAGTCGGACATGTGGGGCGCCACGCCCTTCGACCAGCTGCTGTGCCGCATCAAGTTCAAGTCCAAGCGCTACACCGGCCTGTTCACGCCCCCCGGCACGGACGCCTCGCTTAACCTGCCCGGCTCGCTGGGCGGCATGAACTGGGGCGGCATATCGATCGATCCGACCAGCGGCTACCTGTTCATCAACGACATGCGCGTGGGCCTGGAAGTGCAGCTGATCGCCGCCGACCCGGCCGACGCCGGCAAGAAGTCGGACGGCAACGAGGCCGCTGCCATCACCCGCCCGGTGCCGCTGGACGGAACGCCGTACGCCATCAACGCCAAGGTGCGTTTCATGTCGCCGCTGGAGATTCCCTGCCAGAAGCCGCCTTTCGGCACGCTCACGGCCGTGGACCTCAAGAGCCAGAAGATCGCCTGGCAGGTGCCCGTGGGCACGGTGAAGGACACCGGCCCGTTCGGCACGAAGATGCTGCTGCCCATCCCGATCGGCATGCCCACCATCGGCGGCACGCTGGCCACGCAGGGTGGACTGGTCTTCATCGCCGCCACGCAGGACTACTACCTGCGCGCCTATGACAGCGGCACGGGCCAGGAGGTCTGGAAGGGCCGCCTGCCCGTGGGAAGCCAGGGCACGCCGATCAGCTACAAGTCGCCCACCAACGGCAAGCAGTATGTCGTGGTGTCGGCTGGCGGCGCCCGCAACTCGCCCGACCGGGGCGACTACGTCATCGCCTACGCGCTGGGCCGCTAAAGCCGCTCGCGTGCCAAGGCAAGCCGCCGCAGAGCTGTCTGCGGCGGCTTTTTTTGTGCCGCGGTTCCGCGGGGCGGCAGGTGTCTCCGAATGACCACAGCGCACCAACCCCGCCCTGGGTGAAACCCGCATGGCGTGGAAAACGTACCCAACGGCACGCCACAAACCGCCCTTCGCCCCTAGAATTTACAAAGGTACACATATGCCCCAAGGAGTTGCCATGAAGGCAGTGCAGCAGGAAATCGACGAGCGGACCAATCTCACCGGCACCAACAAGTTCGAGCTGCTGCTCTTCCGCTTGGGGGTCGACAGCACGCTGGGCAATTCGGAACTGTTTGGCATCAATGTCTTCAAGATCCGCGAGATCGTGGCGATGCCGTCCATCACGACCATCGCCGGCGCCACCCCGCACTCGCTCGGCGTGGTCAACCTGCGCGGACAGGTCATTCCGGTGCTGGACCTGCCCTCCATCGTCGGCTGCAAGCCCAAAACCGGCCTGAACATCATGTTGGTGACCGAGTACGCGCGCACCACCCAGGCCTTCGCCGTCGAGTCGGTGGAAGACATCGTGCGGCTGGACTGGCAGCAGGTGCTCTCCGCCGAGTCCAGCGGCACCGGTGGCAAGCTGGTGACCAGCATCGCCCGGCTGGACGGCAACACGGACGGCTCCCGGTTGGCGCAGGTGCTCGACGTCGAGGCCATCCTGCAGATGGTGTCCCCTTCGGACTCCCACCAGGTCGATCCGCAGAAGGTCGGGCCCAAGCTCAAGCTCAAGCCGGGCACCATGGTGCTGGCCGCAGACGATTCCTTCGTGGCCCGCTCGCTCATCGAGCAGGAACTGCAGGTGCTCAAGGCGCCCTACGAGATGACCAAGTCGGGCAAGGAAGCCTGGGACCGGCTCAACGCCATCGCCCGCAGCGCCGAGGCCGAAGGCAAGACGGCGGCGGACCGTGTCGCCCTGGTGCTGACCGACCTCGAAATGCCCGAGATGGACGGCTTCACCCTGACGCGCAACATCAAGCAGGATCCGCGGCTGAAGAACATTCCGGTGGTGATCCACTCCTCGCTGTCGGGATCGGCCAACGAGGACCATGTGCGCAACGTCGGCGCGGATGGCTACGTCGCCAAGTTCGTGGCGGAGGACCTGGCAGACACCATCCGCCGCGTGCTACCGCAGTGAAATAGGCCTCTGGCGCCCTATCTACGGGCGCATTCAGCTATCAATAGAATAGCAACCGGGATTCATACTGGTGGCCACAGTCCCGGCCGCGGCGGCTGCCTGCGGCCCCTTCCCACATTCCATGATCCTCGAATCCGCTCCGCTCACCGTGCGTGCCGGCCAGAACGCCGCGTTCGAGGCAGCCTTCGCCCAGGCCCAGCGCATCATCGCGTCCATGCCCGGCTACCTCTCCCACGAACTGCACCATTGCATCGAAAGGCCGCAGGAATACCTGCTGCTGGTGCGCTGGCGCACGCTGGAGGACCATGAGGTGGGCTTTCGTACTTCGGCGCCTTACCAGGAATGGAAGCAGCTCCTGCACCATTTCTACGACCCGTTCCCGACGGTGCTGCACTACGCCGCAGTCCCTGGCGCGGCAGACGCAGCAGCGCCTGCGCGCTGACGCGAGGGCGGGCGGAACACCCAGACACAACCGTGAAGGCCCGGCAAAGCCTGACAAGCGGGGGTAGATACGGTCAACCAAAATGGGGCGCAGCGCGTCAGTGCGTGAAGGGTGCAGCAACTTGCCGCCCCGTTTTGGAAAGATCGAGCCCCGCCATGTCGTCCACCGCCCTCCGACTCTTCGCAGCCTGCACCGCAGCGGCCCTGGCCGCAGGCTGCGTTGCCGTGCCGGGCGATCCGTACTATGAATCCGGTTCGTACTACCCACCCACCTCGTCCGTGACGGTGTACGAGCAACCCGGCTATGTGTATTCCAGCCCGCGCGTCTACCCCGTGCCGGTGCCGTACCCGGTCTACACGCCGCCGCCTCCACCCCGGCCTTACGGCTGGCAGCGTGACCGGGACCACTGGCAGAAC
>JAEWPH010000103.1 GCA_023460715.1 Pseudomonadota bacterium
GCCCAGCCCGCCGGTGCCATGGCAGCGGCCATCGCCGCGGTGGGCGCCGTGCCGCAGGCGCCGCGACCCTCCGGCGGCCCGCGCCGCACGCATCCCGCGCTGGAGCAGCTGGCCGGTTTCTACCCCCACCTTTTCGGCGCGCAGTTCCTGCCGCTCAAGCGCGGCATCTTCCAGGACCTGCAGGAGGCCCACCCCGGCGTCTTCGAGAAGGAAGACCTGAAGGCCGCGCTCGGCATCCACACCCGCTCCACCCGCTACCTGCAGGTGGTGGCCGAAGGCCGCCCGCGCCATGACCTGGGCGGCCAGCCCGTCGAGGCCATGGCGCCCGAGCACGTGCACCACGCGCTGCTGGAAGTGTTCCGCCGCAAGAAGCCGCGTGACGGCGAAGACCTGACGGCCAAGCTGCGCCGCCGTATCGCGCAGGCCTACGAAGCCTCGGGCCTGACGCGCGAGGCGTACGACGCGCTGGCGCGCGGCCGCGACGAGAAAGCCAATGCGCTGCTGGACGAGGCCTTTGCCGAAGTCGCCGAGCGCGACGCCAAGGCCGAGGCCCTGCTGCGTGCCTACGAGGCCAGCGGCAGCACGTCGGTGGAGCAGTTCGCCGACATGTACGGCATGGACCAGCGCACCGTGGGCCAGATGCTGGCCCGCGCCCGCCGTCCGCGTACTGCGGCGCCCGCGGCCGTGCCCCCCGAGGCCGCGCCCGGCAGCAGCGCGCACTGACCGGCACAGGCAGGCCGCGCGCCAACCTGCCCGGCGGGGCGGAGCCGGCGGGCCGACGGCCTGCCTGCTGACACTACGCTGTCAGCAGGCCAGCGCACCATGGCGTCCTTCATCACTTCGATCGAAAGGATCGCTGCCATGACCACCACGTCTCCCACCCCGACCTCGGCCATCACCTGGTTCGAGATTCCCTGCGCCGACCTGCCGCGGGCCCAGGCCTTCTACGAGCAGGTGCTGGGCCGGCCCATGCACCGTGAAGACGTGGGCACGGGCCCGATGGCCTTGTTCTCGTGCGAGGACGGCGCCACCGGCGGCTGTCTGTCCAGCCATCCGGACCATGCCGTGGCGCCCGGAAGCGCCGGTGTGCGCATCTACCTGGACTGCAGCCCCAGCCTGGACGCCGTGGTGGCGCGCGTCGAGCCGGCGGGCGGGCAACTGGCCGGCGAAATCATCGAGCTGCCGCGCGGCATCGGCTTCATCGCCCACATGGTGGACGTGGACGGCAACTTCATCGGCCTGCATGCGATGGCCCGGTAACGCCGGCGCCCCGCGCAAAGCAGTTCGGCGGCGCCGCTTGCGGGCCCGACACGAATCGCTGACAGTCATGTGCCGCAGCGCGTGGCAAGCCCCTGCCGCGGCATCGTTTTGCTTTGTTTTTCATAGCTGCTTGCGATTGACTGATAAGCGCTGAAGCCACTTTTCACTCTCTATCCTGTCGTAGTGCATGCGCCGTGCCGACCGCCTGTTCCAGATCGTGCAGCTCATCCGCGGCCGCCGCCTTTCCACCGCCGAGTTCCTTGCGCAGCGGCTGGAGGTGTCGGTGCGCACCATCTACCGCGACGTGGCCGACCTGCAGCACCAGGGCGTGCCCATCGAGGGCGAGGCCGGCGTGGGCTACCGGCTGGGGGCGGGTTTCGACCTGCCGCCGCTGATGTTCAGCCAGGGCGAGGCCAACGCGCTCGTGGCCGCGGCGCGCCTGGCGCAGGCGTGGCTGGACCCGGGCCTGGCGCGCGAACTGGACGGCGCGCTGGGCAAGATCCTCTCGGTGCTGCCGCCTGCAGCCCGCGCGGCGGCTGAGGCCCAGGCGCTGTATGCGCCCTCGGTCGGCCTGAGCGCGCGCGAACAGGCCACGCTGCAGACGCTGCGCGAGGCCGTGCAGAGCCGCCACGTGGTGCAGATCGACTACGCCGACGAGCAGGGCAGGGCCAGCGTGCGGCGCATCTGGCCGCTGGGCTGCTTCTATTGGGGCCGCGTGTGGACCCTGGCCGCGTGGTGCGAACTGCGCGGCGACTTCCGCGGCTTTCGCCCCGACCGGGTGGTGGCGCTGCAGGTGCTGGAAGAGCGCTTCACGCCGCAGCCCGGCCGCACCCTGGCCGACATGGTCCGCCAGGTCGAGGCCGACATGGCAGCCAAGACCGCCGCCATGCACAACCCGCCGGATCCGCGGAGGTTTCCATGACCGAGATCGTTTACTACGTCGCCGCCTCGCTGGACGGCTTCATCGCCGGCCCGCAGGACGAGCTGGACTGGCTGCAGGCCTTCGACGGTGCCGGCACCGACTACGGCCTGGCCGACTTCATGGGCACGGTGGATGCCGTCGCCATGGGGCGGCGCACCTGCGAGGTGGTGCAGTCGCTGGGCGCCTGGCCGTACGGCGAGCGCCCGGCATGGGTGCTCAGCCGCCAGCTGCGGCCGGCGCACGGCGGGCTGCCCGCGCATGTGGGCTGGGGCCCGCTGTCGCCCGATGCGCTGCTGGCGCAATGGCAAAGCCAGGGCGTGCGCCGGGGCTGGCTGCTGGGCGGCGGCGACGTGGCCGGGCAATTCCTGCGGGCGGGCTGCGTGCACCGGCTGATGCTGGCGACGATGCCCGTCACGCTGGGCGCTGGCGTGCCGCTGTGGGGCACGAGCGGCGCCCTGCAGAGCGAGCGCTGGGTGCCATGGCGGCACCACCGCTACGACAACGGCGTGCTCACCCAGGAGCTGTGGCGCGCCACGCCGGACGCGCTGCCCGACGAGGCTGCAGAAGCGGACGAGGAAGAGGACGAGGACGCCGCAACAGCCGGCGGTGCGGCGGCATCTGGCTTCGCCGTGCCGGCGGTGTGATGCGCCGGCAGCCCGCCCCGGGCCATCGCCGGCGGGCGGGTGGAAGGAGGCGTCAGGCCGCCAGCGCGGCCTCGATGTCCTTGACCAGCGCTGCCGGCTTGTCCAGCGGCGCGTAGCGGCGGATCACCTGGCCGTCCTTGCCGATCAGGAACTTGGTGAAGTTCCATTTGATGGCCTTGGTGCCCAGCAGGCCGGGCGCCTCGGCCGTGAGCCAGCGGTACAGCGGCGTCGCATCGGCGCCGTTCACGTCCACCTTGGCCATCATCGGAAAGCTCACGCCGTAGTTGAGCTGGCAGAAGCTGGCGATCTCGTCGTTGCTGCCCGGGTCCTGTTTGCCGAACTGGTTGCAGGGAAAGCCCAGCACCACGAGGCCCTTGCCGGCGTACTGCTGGTGCAGTTCTTCCAGGCCGGCGAACTGCGGGGTGAAACCACAGGCGCTGGCCGTGTTGACGATGAGCAGCACCTGGCCCTGGTAGTTGCGCAGCGGCACGGCCTGGCCGTTCATCTGCAGGGCATCGAAGTCGTACACGCTGGTCGGGGTCATGGTGGCTTTCCGGTGGTCGACCTGCATGGTACGCGCAAGCCCCGCCGTGCTGGCGGGGGGTGGCCCAGTGCGGCCGCTCAGGGCTTCTTCGGCAGGTCGGTCGAGGCGGCAGCCCCTTCGCCCTCGCCGGGGCCGGGTGCGGGGGTGACGGCGTTGCTGGCGCTGGGCGCGGCGGGCTCGGCAGGGTGGGCGTCCGACGAAGGCGTGGCGGCCGGCGCGGCAGCGGGCGCGGTGGTGCCGGTCGAACTGAAGGACGGAGCGGCCGGGCGGTCGCAGGCGGTGAGGACAGCGGCGGCGAGAAGGCCGGCGGCCAGGGCGGAGAGGGTGCGCATGGGGCGGTGGCTGCCGCGGCGGGCGCGGCAGGTGGTTGGTTAAGAGGGCCTGAATCTAGAGGCCCCGCCGGACGCCGTCCAGCATCTGCCCGGTGGTCGCGGTGCCGACCTACAGGGCGACCGCCTGCCATGGCCGCGCTGACGCGGCCCTCATGGTTTCGAAGAAACGCTATTGAATCAATAGCTGTATGCGCTCGTCCCTGCTGCGTTACGGGTTGATTTGATTCCGAAGGCTGTTCGGTGGCCCCTGCCTGCCGCGGGGCCGGAAGAGAACGCGGGACGCGCTCAGCGCCCGCGCCGCAGCGAGGCCAGCAGGGCTGCGCACAGGATCAGGCTGCCGCCCAGCAGGGTGCGCGGCTGCAACTCGGACGCCGACAGCAGCACCGACGACACGCTGGCAAATACCACTTCCGACAGCATCACCACGGCGGTGGTGCCGGCCGCCAGCCGCGCGGCGCCGTACTGCAGTGCCCAGTTGCCCAGCATCAGCAGGCCGGACAGCAGCAGGCCGGTGACCACCCAGGTGGCGTTGGGGGCGGGAAAGGGTTCCACCACGCCCACCTGCAGCCCGATGGTGCCCACCGTCAGCGCCATCAGCATGCAGCCGCCGAACATCACGAACATGCGCGCCTGGCCGGGCACGGCGTGCAGGCGGCGCAGCGTTACGTTGGTGAGCGCGAACATGAAGCCGCCCAGCAGCGCCAGCGCATCGGCCAGCGACAGGTTCTGCAGCAAGCGGCTGGCGGGCGCATCCGCGGGCAGCAGCACCAGCACCACGCCGGCGAAGGCCAGCAGCAGGCGCAGCAGCGCGGCGGGCGTGGGGCGCTCGCCCAGGATCTTCCAGGCCAGCAGCACGGCCCAGGCGGGCATCAGATAGAACAGCAGGATCACGCGCACCACGTCGCCGATGGTCACGGCCCAGTTGAAGGCGACGTTGTTCAGGCCCGAGGCCAGGGCCAGCAGCCACAGCTGCGGGTGCTGGCGCACCTGCGCCCAGAGGCCCGGGCGGGCGATGAGCAGGCCCAGCAGCACCACGCAGTACATCGCCGCCGTGGCCCACAGCGGGTGCAGGCCGGCGGCGTGCATCCGCTGGAAGGGCCACCACGCCAGCCCCCATACGAAGGCGTTGAACAGCAGGGCGAAGATGGGCAGCGGCGATTGCATGGTCAAAAATGGCTGCAGCGCTTGATGGGTAAGCGCATGCTGCTATCGAAAGCGTAGTCTGGAGTGGTCCGGCTGCAGTGCCGGGCCCCTGCCGCGGGTGCCCCGCTCAATGGTGGTGGTCGTGCCGGGCGATGTGCAGCAGGTGCTCCACCTCTTCGCGGTGGCGCGTGCAGTTGTGCGCGTGCCAGCGCTGGATGAGCCACATTACGCCGGCCACCACCAGCCCGAACGCCGTGATGGCGCCGAACACCGACAGCCCCATCTTCAGCGACAGGCTGTAGAACGCGCCCAGGCCCAGGATGCAGGCCTGCTCGTTGAAGTTCTGCACGGCGATGGAGCGGCCCGCGCCCATCAGGTTGTGGCCGCGGTGCTGCAGCAGGGCGTTCATGGGCACCACCAGGTAGCCGCCCAGGCCGCCCAGCAGGATCAGGAAGGGAATGGCCACCCAGATGCTGTTGATGAACACCATCAGGATCAGCAGCAGGCCCATGGCGATGCCCAGCGGAATCACCTTGGTGGCCGCGTCCAGCCGCATGCGCATGGAGGCGATCACCGCGCCCGCCGCCGTGCCGATGGCCACCACGCCCGTGAGCGCCGAGGCCTGCGTGGTGTTGTAGCTCAGCGCCGCGGCCGCCCAGGCCAGCACGATGAACTTGAGGTTGCCGCCCGCGCCCCAGAACAGCGTGGTGGTGGACAGCGAGATCTGGCCCAGCTTGTCGCGCCACAGGCGGTTGTTGCAGGCCCAGAAGTCCGGCAGCATGGCCAGCGGGTTGGCCGGCATGGGGCGCATCTCGACGCCAGTGTGCGGGATGCGCGTGTTGAACCAGGCGGCAATGAGGTACAGCACGATCATGGCGGCGATGGCCGCCTCGGCCGCGGTGTCCACGCCGGTGTCCAGCAGCGGAAGATCGATGGACAGCAGCACGCCCGACACCGCCGGCCCCACCAGCTGGCCGCCCAGCAGCACGCCCAGGATGATGGAGGCGATGGTCAGCCCCTCGATCCAGCCGTTGGCCTTGACCAGCTGCGACGCCGGCAGCAACTCGGTGAGGATGCCGTACTTGGCAGGGGAGTACGCGGCGGCGCCCAGGCCGACCACGGCATAGGCGATGAGCGGGTGCGAGCCGAACAGCATCATCAGGCAGCCCACCACCTTGATGGCATTGCTGACGAACATCACCTTGCCCTTGGGCAGGGCGTCGGCAAAGGCGCCGACCCAGGGCGCGAGCACCACGTAGAACAGCGCGAACATCGGCACCAGGGCGGCGCGCTGCCATTCAGGGGCACCGCTGGTGCGCAGCAATTCCACGGCGGCCACGAAGAGTGCGTTGTCGGCCAGCGAGCTGAAAAACTGCGCCGACATGATGGTGTAGAAACCGCGCTTCATCGAATGGCTGTGGGGTGCATCAGTGTGGCTGATGCCCTGTTAAATATCGTAACCCGCTACAAGTGACTGGCGGTTATATCACGCGGGTTCGCCGGCCCAGTGCCAGAATTCCACCCTTTCGCTCCGTAGAAATACCGCAATGCCGCGTCCCATCCAGGCCACCATCCACACCGCTGCGCTGCAGCACAACCTGGGCCGTGCGCGGCGTGCGGCGCCCGACGCGCTGGTGTGGGCGGTGGTCAAGGCCAACGCCTACGGCCACGGCATCGAGCGGGTGTTCGAGGGCCTGCGCGGCGCCGACGGCTTCGCACTGCTGGACCTGGCCGAGGCTGAGCGCATCCGTGCCCTGGGCTGGCGCGGCCCCATCCTGCTGCTGGAAGGGGTGTTCGAGCCGCGGGACCTCGAACTGTGCTCCCGCCTGGGCCTGTGGCACGCGGTGCACTGCGACGAGCAGATCGACTGGCTGGCCGCGCACAAGACGCAGGCGCCGCACCGCGTGTTCCTCAAGATGAACTCCGGCATGAACCGCCTGGGCTTCACGCCCGAGCGCTACCGCGCCGCCTGGGCCCGCCTGAACGCGCTGACGCAGGTGGACGAGATCTCGTTCATGACCCATTTCAGCGACGCCGACGGCCCGCGCGGCATCGGCCACCAGATGGCCGCCTTTCTGCAGGCCACGCAGGACCTGCCGGGCGAGCGCAGCGTGAGCAACAGCGCCGCCACCCTGCGCTTCGGCACCGAGCCGCAGGTGCGCGCCGACTGGTTGCGCGCCGGCATCGTGGTCTACGGCAGCGCGCCGGACCATCCCGAGCGCACGGCGGCCGACTGGGACCTGCAGCCCGCCATGACGCTGTCGACGAAGCTGATCGGCGTGCAGCACCTGCAGCCGGGCGACACCGTGGGCTACGGCTCGCGCTTCACCGCCGACCGGGCTATGTCCATCGGCATCGCCGCCTGCGGTTACGCCGACGGCTACCCCCGCCACTGCGACACCGGCACGCCCGTGCTGGTCAACGGCGTGCGCACCCGCCTGGTGGCGCGCGTGAGCATGGACATGGTCACCGTGGACCTGACCGGCGTGCCGGGCGCAGGCATCGGCTCCGAGGTCACCCTGTGGGGCCGTGCCGCGAACGGCACGGTGCTGCCCATCGACGAGGTGGCCCAGGCGGCCGGCACCGTGGGCTACGAGCTGATGTGCGCGCTGGCGCAGCGCGTGCCGGTGGTCGTCGACTAAGCCGACGGGCCGCGCGGCGGCCGGGTGCATCCTGCGCTGCGGCCGAGAGCAGGGGTGGCGCGCCCTGCGGGATGCCGCTCAGCCCCGCAGGAACTCGCGCAGCGCACTGGCCACCAGCGCCAGCGGCGCCAGCGCGCAGAACCCCGTCACGATGCGCAGGAACACGGGGCCCGCCCGCCGCGCCTCCAAGTAGTGGCGGATCAGCAGCCTGCCTTTGACCCAGGCGATGCCCGCCACCGCCAGCGCCATCCCCAGGCGCGACCCGCCGTGGTGCGCATGGCCCACCACCGCCACGCTGGCGGCTGTGAGCAGCAGCAGTGCGAGCCAGGCCAGGGTGGCGCTGTGGCTGACCAAGAAGGTGCGGTGGCTTGTTTTCATTCAGCGGTCCGGCGTCATTGCGCCATCCATCTCCGATACCGGCGCGGCCCAGCCCAGCGGCCGCCGCGCAAGGGCCGCCCCGCCGCGCTGGTGGCGTCCCTCTGCCCGCCGCACACAGTGCGGCGATAGTGGGGGGAAGCGGAGCAGCCGCTCAGGGGGGTGATCTCCATCACGCGAAGACATAGAACAGGCTGAACACCATCAGCCACACCAGGTCGGTGGCGTGCCAGTACACGGCCAGCGACTCCAGCCCGCGGCAGTCCTGCGCCGAGTAGGCTCCGGCGGACAGGCGCGCCAGGCCCCAGCCCATGCCGAGCAGGCCCCAGCAGGCGTGGACGAAGTGGTTGATGGTCAGGTAGTAATAGACCACCACGAAGATCCCCGCGCCGGCGTGGATGCCGTGGGCCGCGTTCCACTGCCACTCAAGCGCCTTGACGGCCGGGTAGGCCAGGCCCAGCAGCAGCGCCGCCGCCAGCCATCGCTGCGCGGCGGAACGCCGGTCGGCGCGCATGCTGCGCACGGCCCGCACCAGGAAGTAGCCGCTGGTGACCATCACCCCGGTGACCGCCACGCCCGCCACCGTCCACAGGCGCGCCGCGCCGTCCTGAAAGGCCTGCGGATGGAACCAGCGCGCGCCGAAGTACACGCCGAAAAACACCGCGAATTCGAACAGCTCCAGGCTGATGGCGACCCACATGGCCCGGTGGCCGGGCATCTCGGGCGCGGCGGCGGAGTCGGTACGGGGACCGGGAGCGCTCCCAGCCAGGGCCGAGGGCAAGGGCACGGGCACGGGCAGGGAGGGGGTCAGCGAGGCGGCCGATAGCATGGCGCGCCATCATGCCCAGCGCGGCCGCGCGGTGGCGGCTGCGGTGGCCTCTTGCTGATGTACATCAGACCCGGGCGCTTGCGCAGCCCTGGGAACCAGCCAACAGCCCAGCGACGGCCACGCCTGCTCTGCGGCCCGTTCTGGTGAGTGCTATGCTAAATATAGCTGCATGCGCTTATGAATAAAGCGCTGGAGCCTGATTTCATCCCTGATCGGTCACTTGCCGAAGACCGCCCACCACAGCACCTTGATCGCCTCGCGCTCGGCTTCCAGGGTCTCGGGCGCCACGCGCGTGGGCTCTTCGTTGAGCCGGGCCCGGTGCTGCACCTGGCGCAGCT
>JAEWPH010000104.1 GCA_023460715.1 Pseudomonadota bacterium
CCTCCAGCGCGTCGGACTGCACTCGGACCGATGCCTGCGACGTGCGCAGGCGCAGGCCGGTGGAGCACACCTCGGCATAGGCGCGCGCCGTGCCGGCAGCGACGTTCACGCGCACCAGGTCCACCGCGGCCTGCGCCCCGGCGGTGCCGGCCTGCGCCGCCTCGATGGCGCGGCGGATCTGGCCGAACAGGTCCAGCTGGTACGACAGCGAGGCGCCCGCGCTGTAGTGGAAGGCGTCCGGCGGCACATCGCCCGGGCGCAGCACCGACAGACCCGAGGCATGGCCGAACGAAAACCCGCCATTTACGGCCACCGAAGGCCGGGCGGCGCCGCTCGCTTCGTCTTCCAGGGCCTGAGCACGTTCCAGGTTCGCCATGGCCTGGCGCAGGTCGGTGTTGTGTTCCAGCGCCTGCTGCACCAGCGCATCCAGCCGCGTGTCGTGGTACAGGCGCCACCAGTGGTCGGGCAGCGGCGCGCTGTCGAACACGGCAGCCGCAGCGCCGTCTGCGGCCGCCTCGCCGGCGCCGGCACCGATGAAGGGCTGCGCCGCCGCTGACTGGCGGGCGACGGCATCGGCGGGCACCTGGTAGTCGGGGCCCACGGGCGCCGTGCCGCAGGCGGCCAGTGCGGCGGCCGCGGCCAGCGGCCCCAGCAGCCGCCACCCCGCGCGGGGGGCGATCGTTCGCGTCATGTGCATGCTGTCCTCCGCCATCAACCGGCCTGCCCCGTCACCGGTGCCGCCGCGGGGGCGGCCGAGGCCGCGGTGGTGCTCGCGGCTTCGATGATCTGCACCGTCGCCGTCTGCCCGGCCACCAGCCGCGCGCCTTCGGGCAGCGGGTCGAGCTGCACGCGCACCGGAATGCGCTGGGCCAGGCGCACCCAGTTGAACGTGGGGTTCACGCTGGGCAGCAGGTTGGCGCTGGTGGTGCGGTCGCGGTCGGCGATGCCGGCGGCGATGCCGACCACGGTGCCCGTCAGCACCGTGCCGCCCATGGGCGTCACGCGCACCTTGTCGCCCTGGTGGATGCGCGGCAGCTTGGTCTCCTCGAAGTAGCCCTCGACGTAGAACGAATGGGCATCCACCAGCGCCAGCGCGGGGTGCCCGGCCGTGGCGTAGCTGCCGCGGCGCAGGTCCAGGTTGGTCACCATCCCGTCGGCCGGGGCGCGCACATTGGCGCGCTCCAGGTTCAGCTGGGCGCTGGCGAGCGTCACCTCGGCCTGGGCCACGGCGGCCCGCGCCTGTTCGACGCGCGCCTGGGTCTGCTCGCGCGCCTCGCGCGACACCAGATCGCCCAGTCCGGCGTTGCGGGCGTCTTCGCGCCGCGCCTGAGCCAGCACCGTGCGCTGGGCGTTCAGCGCGGCCTGCGCCTGCCGCAGGGCCAGGGCGTAGCGGGCGTGGTCCACCTCGAACAGCAGCGCCCCGGCCGCCACGGACTGGTTGTCCTGGATGGGCACAGCCGTGACAAGGCCCGACACATCGGGCGCGATCTGCACGACGTTGGCCCGCACGCGGCCGTCGCGCGTCCAGGGCGCCAGCTCGTAGTGGTCCCACAGCTGCCACGCGGCCCAGGCCGCGGCGCACAGCGCCAGCGCGGTGACCAGCAGGCGCACGGCCGCCTGGGCGGCGGGGCGTTGAAGAAGGTTCTTGGACACGGATTTCATGGAGGCACTCATTGCAAAAGAGACGCCGTGCGGCTGATGCCATACAGCACCAGCACATACAGCGCGGTATCGAAAAGCGCCGGGTGCCACACCCAGCGGTATGCGCCGGCGGCAGCCAGCAGGCGGCGCAGGCCCCAGGCCAGCGGCCACGCCGCCAGCGCCCAGAGCATCAGCCAGGGCAGGTACAGCCCGTAGAAACTCGCTTCGCCGATCATGGGGTCGCTCCTGGGGCCTGCGGCCCGGTGGTCATCAGGACCGCGGGCGCGGCGGGGAACAGATTGCGGCGCAGGCCCACCAGCGCCGCCACCGCCGCGCGCCAGCCCGTGGAGCGATGCGCGGCGGCCGGATCGAGCGCGCCGGCCAGCGCCGTGTCGATGCGCGCCAGCAAGGGGGGCGAGGCATGGGCCACGCCGTTCGCACGGGATCGGAAGAACGCGGAAACCTCGGCCAGCAGCGCAGCCACGCCCGAAGCCGACGCCTGAGGCAGCTGCGTGCGCGTGCGCTGCAGGGCAACGATGTCGGCGCCCATGCGCAGGTCCTGCAGGGCGTCGGCAGCGATGACGCCTTCCAGCGATCCGCCCGTCTGCGCGATGCGCGGCGCCAGCAGGCCGATGCGGTCGAGCATGCGCACGGCATAGGCGTCGCCCGCGTCCTGCAGCCGGGGTGCGGCGGCCATGTCGGCCAGTTCACGCCAGGTCGCGCGCTGGATGCGGCGGGCGCTCCAGTCCGCGCCCACGGACCGCACCAGCCGCGTCACCCGCGCCGCAGCCACCACGCCCAGCACCTGGCCGACCATCGAGTTGGCAAAGCTCACCAGATCCGCATTGGCCGTGTCGTGCAGTGCCAGCGCGCCCGAGACACCGAACAGCAGCGCCATGGCCCCCATGAAATGGGCCGGCCGCGCCATGTAGCCGCCCAGCACCAGGAAGGTGGGCGCACACACCAGCACCAGCATGCCGAAGTCCTGCACCCCCGGCATCAGCACCAGCACATACACGGCCGAGATCGGCACCGACCACAGCGTGAACTTGAGGAACCCGTGCATGGCGGGCACGGGATCGTCCATGGTGGCGAAGAAGCAGCAGAAGACCGCCGCCATCATGGCGGCCACCGAGCCCGACGGCCAGCCCGTCACGATCCAGAACGCACCGCACAGGCAGATCGCCAGCACGGCCGCCAGCGCCGACAGCAAAGCCATGCCGTAGTCGCGGTGCATCTCGCGGTCGCCCAGCGCGGCCGTGCGCCGCAGCGGCAGCGCGGCGCCGGTCAGGCCGGCGTCGATGTCGCGCCGCAGCCGGGCACAGGCGCTCCAGCCGTCCACCAGCTCGCGCAACCGAACGGCCAGTCCGATCTGCAGCGCATGCACCCAGTCGGTGGTGCCCGCAGGGCGGGCTTCCAGTGCCCGCAGCGCAGCGTCCAGGCGGTCCGGCCCTGCTTCGGAGCCGGGCTCCGCGCTGCGCTCCCCGGCCCTCTCCTGCAGCCAGGCATGGACCGCGCCCAGCGCCGCCACCACCACCGGCGGCAGGGCGCCCTCGGCCTCTTCCAGGGCCTGCAAGCGGTCTTCCACGGCCGACAGCGTGGGCGTGAGCGCAGCAACGCGGTCCTGCATGGCGCGGATGGCCCCCGCCGTCCAGCGCAGGTGGGTGGTGTCGAACGGCACGTGGGTCGACAGCAGGCGCAGCTGCGTCACGTCCACCGCCAGCCGGCGGCGGTCCGCTGCGAGCGCCTGCGCGTCCGCAGGGGCGCGGCCCTCCTTGCGCCCCGGCTGCAGCAGATCAGCCGTCCACGTACGCGCGTCCTTCAGGGTGCGGTCCAGCAGGCCCAGCACGCTCGATGCCAGGCCCGTCGGCAGCACCAGGCTGTGCACCAGCGTCGCGCACAGGATGCCCAGGCCGATCTCCTCGACGCGCGCCACGCCGGTGTCGAAGAGCTGCAGCGGCGTCTCCACCGAAGGGAAGCCGATGAGTGCGGCGGTGTAGCCGGCCAGCATGAAGGTGTAGGAGCGCGGCGTGCGGTCCAGCAGCGAGACGAACAGGCACAGGCCCACCCACAGCGCCAACGCCAGCGTGAGCAGCTCCGGCGCGTTGGACAGCAGCGGCACCAGCAGCACCGTGGCCGTACAGCCGACCAGCGTGCCCAGAAAGCGGAACAGCGCCTTGGAGCGCACGGCGCCGGCCAGCGGATGCGCCACGATGTAGGCGGTCATCAGGGCCCAGAACGGGCGCGGCAGCCCGGCGCGGCTGGCCAGGTACATGGCCAGCATCGCGGCGCCGAAGCTCTTCAGCGAAAAGACGATCTCCGCGCGGGTGAAGCGCGGCAGGGTGAAGGACGCCATGCTCAGCGCCGGGACGAAGTGGTTTTGCCGGCACCGCCCTTCGCCAGGGGAGGCCGCGCCTGCGGCACGGTCATCACTGTGCAGCCCAGCCGCTGCTCCAGCACGCCGAACACCCGCAGGCAGGCCGCGATGTCTTCGTCGGGCACACCGTCGTAGACGACGGTGCGCAGCGACTGCAGGGCGGTCTCGATCTGCGCGCAGGCCGCCGTGCCGGCCGCCGTCAGGTGCAAGGTCTTGGCGCGGCGGTCCAGGGCGTCCTCGCGCCGTTCGATGAAGCCCGCATCGACCAGCTGGTCGAGCGAGCGCACCAGGGACGGCGCCTCGATGCCAAGGGACTCGGCCAGAACGCCCTGGCGCACGCCCTCGCCCTGCCGGCCGATCATCACCAGCGGCCAGGCCAGGGCCTGCGACAGCCCCGTGTGGGCCACCGCCTTGTCGGCGGCAGCACGGTAGGCGCGCTGCAGCACCGGCATGGCGATGCCCACGGCCATCAATGCCGCCTGCCGGTGCATGCCTTCGGGATAGGGATTGGATGCCATGGTCTTCCGATTAAATAGTTAGCTTGCTATCTATTAAACTGCAGAAATCCGACCTTTGCGGGCCTGAGGTCTTTGCCCGGGGCCACGGGAGCGCGGGGCCAGGGGATGCGCCCAGCACCGGCGCGTGCAGGGCATCTCACGGAATCGGCCAGCCGTCCTACAGCGTCCAAAGCTACGCCTGGAAACAATGGACCCTCGCCCCAGCGGCTCCGATTTCCTGCCTGTTTTCCATGGACACAGCCTCCCGCCCGCCCATCGCCTTCAAAGTGCTCACGGTGAACGTGCACAAGGGTTTCACGTCCTTCAACCGCCGCTTCATGCTGCATGAACTGCGCGAGGCCGTGCGCAACGTCTCGGCCGACCTGGTGTTCCTGCAGGAGGTGCTGGGCACGCACCACAAGCATGCCGGGCGGGTGGAGAACTTTCCCCAGGAGCCGCACTACGAATTCCTGGCGGACACGATCTGGACGCAGTACGCCTACGGCCGCAACGCCGTCTACGACAACGGCCACCACGGCAATGCGCTGCTGTCGAAGTTTCCCATCACGCACTACGAGAACCACGATATCTCCGTGAGCGGCCCCGAGCGCCGCGGCATGCTGCACTGCGTGCTGCAGCCGCCGGGCAGCGAGCGGCCGGTGCACGCCATCTGCGTGCACCTGGGCCTGCAGGAGGCGCACCGCCAGCGCCAGCTGCGCCGCGTGTGCGAACTGGTCAACACCTTCGACCCGGAGGACCCGGTGGTGCTGGCCGGCGACTTCAACGACTGGCGCGGCCGCGCCCACGATGTGCTGCGCCGCGGCGCGGGTCTGCACGAGGTGTTCCTCCAGGCCACGGGCAAGGCCGTGCGCACGTTCCCCGCGTCCATGCCGCTGCTGCCGCTGGACCGCATCTACGTACGCAGCGCCTCGGTGCATTCGCCGCTCATCCTGCCCCGCAAGCCCTGGGACAAGCTCTCGGACCATGCCCCCCTCGCCGCGGAGATCGCCGTATGAGACGCGCCAATCCATCATCCCGCTGGGTGCCGGGCAACCGCTTCGAATTGCTGGAGAACGGCGAGGAATTCTTCCCGCGCGTGTTCGAGGCGATCGCCCAGGCGCGCCGCGAGGTCATGCTGGAGACCTTCATCCTGTTCGACGACAAGATCGGCAAGCAGCTGCACGCGGCCCTGCTCAAGGCTGCGCAGCGCGGGGTGGACGTGCATGTGCTGGTCGACGGCTTCGGCTCGCCCGACCTGTCCGAGCGCTTCATCGGCGAGCTGGTGGAGGCGGGCGTGCACTTCCGCATCTTCGATCCGGGCGGCAAGCGCATCTTCGGGCAGCGCCTGAACATGCTGCGGCGCATGCACCGCAAGATCGTGGTCATCGACGGCGAGCGCGGCTTCATCGGCGGCATCAACTACTCGGCCGACCACGTGGCCGACTTCGGCCCCGAGGCCAAGCAGGACTACTCCGTGGAGGTGCGCGGCCCCATCGTGGCCCAGATGCATCACTTCACGCACGAGGCCGTGCTCCCGCGCGGGCAGCGCCAACGCGGCCGTACCCGGCCCGCCACCGGCCTGCCGTACGCGGGCACGTCCCACGCCATGTTCGTCACGCGGGACAACCACAACCACACCAACGACATCGAGCGGCACTACCGCATCGCCCTGCGCTCGGCACGCAAGCGGGTGGTGATCGCCAACGCCTACTTCTTCCCCGGCTACCGCTTCATCCGAGAGATGCGCCGCGCCGCACGCCGCGGCGTGGAAGTGCGGCTGATCCTGCAGGGCCAGCCGGACATGCCCATCGTCAAGACGGCCGCCAGCCTGCTCTACGACCACCTGCTGCGCGCGGGCGTGCGCATCTACGAGTACTGCGACCGGCCCCTGCACGGCAAGGTGGCGCTGGTGGACGACGAGTGGTCCACCGTGGGCTCCAGCAACCTCGACCCGCTGAGCCTGTCGCTCAACCTCGAAGCCAACGTCATCATCCGCGACAGCGAGTTCAACGCCACGCTGTACAAGCGCCTGGCGCACCTCATGGAACACAGCTGCCGGCAGGTCGAGCCCGAGCCCCAGGGGGCCTGGGAAGGGCTGCGGCTGCTGCGCAGCTACTGCGTGTTCCACCTGATGCGCTGGTTCCCGACCTGGGTGGGCTGGCTGCCGCGCCACAAGCCCCAGATCTCGCTGGTGGGTGCACCGGAGCGCGT
The DNA here is from genome assembly GCA_023460715.1 of Pseudomonadota bacterium. GTDB lineage: Bacteria > Pseudomonadota > Gammaproteobacteria > Burkholderiales > Burkholderiaceae_C > Paracidovorax. The sequence continues at coordinate 6,727 of JAEWPH010000104.1, forward strand.
GATGGACGCATCCCCCGGCACGCCGCAGACCTCGGGCCCGCACTGACGGGGCCCGCGCCCCGCTGCCCCGATGGCCGTCCCGTCCACCCACGGTAATGCGATAGCCCCCCGGCAAGGGCCGGGCAGCGCAGCGCGGCCGCCAGGGGACGGCCCGGCGCCCTCCCCCCGCAGCCCCCATGCCCGCCAGAGCACCTGGCGCCGGCTGCGCTCCCAGCGCTGGTGGCCCTGGCTGGCCACGGGGCTCAGCGCCCTTTTCATCGTGTTCATCGGCTACCTGCTGCTGCACCAGGCGCGCCAGGTGGAGTGGGGCGCCGTGTGGACGTCCTTCCTCGCCCTGCCGCCAGCCGTGGTGGCCGCGGCCGCGGCCTTCGCATGGGGCAGCCACCTCATCTACAGCAGCTTCGACCTCTTCGGGCGGCACTACACGCGGCACGGGCTGTCGGTGCCGCGCACGGTGGGCATCACCCTCATCGCCTACCCGTTCACGCTCAACCTGGGCTCGCTCATCGGCGGCGTGTCGGTACGCTACCGGCTGTACTCGCGCCAGGGCGTCGGCGTCGCGCGGATCGGGCAGATCGTGGCGCTGTCCATCCTCACCAACTGGCTCGGCTACTTCCTGCTGGCGGGTGCGGTGTTCTGGACCTGGACGCCCCAGCTGCCGCCCGGCTGGCAGGTGAGCAGCGGGCAGCTGCGCGCCATCGGCACGGCCCTGGCGGCGCTCAGCGTGGCCTATGTGGGCGTGTGCGCCTGGCGCCACGGCCGGCCGCTGACCGTGCGCGGGCGCCGCTTCCCCCTGCCGCACTGGGGCACCGGCCTGCTGCAGGTGGCCGTGTCCACCCTGAACTGGATGGTCATGGGCGCGGCGCTGTGGATGCTCACCCAGCAGCAGGCGCCCTACGCCGCCACGCTCGCCACCGTGCTGCTCGGTGCGATCGCCGGGCTCATCTCGCGCATCCCCGCCGGGCTGGGCGTGCTGGAGGCCGTGGGCACGGCCGTGCTGTCGGCCTATATGCCGGCCACGCAGGCGCTGGCGGCCATTCTGGCCTACCGCACGCTGTACTTCTTCGCGCCGCTGGTGGTGGCGGCGCTGGCCTTCGGCGCGACGGAGCTGTGGTGGAAGCGCCGGCATGCGCCGGGCGATGGAGCGGCGCCGCACTAAATCGTGTTCCGTCCGCGCGCACACCGCCCGCCACCGCACTCGCGCCGGCAAAACAGCCCGGCCGATTAAAATCGCGCCTCCCTGTTCTGCACGCTGCCCGATCAACACGGGCCCGCACACGATGATCCGCCTCTCCGAAATCAAGCTGCCGCTGGCCGCCCTGCCCGCCAGCGCCGAGGGCTCCGACGCCCACCCCGAAGCCGCGCTGCGCGCCCAGGCCGCCACCGCCCTGGGCCTGCCGCCTGCCGCCATCGCCCACGTCCATGTGCACAAGCGCAGCTTCGATGCGCGCAAGGCCGACCTGCTGGCGGTCTACATCCTCGACGTGACCCTGGCCGAGCCGGCGCTGGCGCCCGCGCTGCTGGCGCAGCACGCTGCGCACCCGCACATCCAGCCCACGCCCGACATGGCGTGGACG
>JAEWPH010000105.1 GCA_023460715.1 Pseudomonadota bacterium
GTGCGGCGGCGTCCGGGGCGCCGGGGGCGGCTGCCGTGGCGGGCGCCGGGCCTGCCACCGGCGCGAGCGCGGTGTCGCATTGGGTGGCCGTGAGCCGGCGAAAGACCAGCAGGTCGTACTGCGAGGTGTAGTCGTAGTGCGAGGGCAGCTGCGCGTTGAGCAGGTCGGAGATGTGCAGGTCCACCAGCTGCAGGCCGGCCGTGGCCTGCAGCGCGGCCTGCAGCCGCGGCAGTTCGGCGCTGAAGGCCGGGCGGGTGCAGGAGATCCACAGAAAGCCCTGCGGGGGCAGGGCGGTGGGCAGCTGCGTCAGCTCGCGTGCGGCCCCGGGCTGGATGTGGAAGACGCGGATCGCACCGGAGTGTTCTTCAGTCAAATCGGGCTCCAGCGCCCTGTGGATAAGCGCCAATAGCTGCTATTTTAATAGCATCAGGCGCGCAGCAGGCGGGCCGCGTCGCGGGCGAAGTAGGTCAGGATGCCGTCGGCGCCCGCGCGCTTGAAGGCCAGCAGCGATTCCATCATCACGGCGTCGTGGTCCAGCCAGCCGTTGGCCGCGGCCGCCTTGAGCATGGCGTACTCGCCGCTCACCTGGTAGGCGAAGGTGGGCACGCGGAACTCGTCCTTCACGCGGCGCACCACGTCCAGGTAGGGCATGCCGGGCTTGACCATCACCATGTCGGCGCCTTCGGCGATGTCCAGCGCCACCTCGCGCAGCGCCTCGTCGGTGTTGGCCGGGTCCATCTGATAGACGTTCTTGTCGGCCTTGCCCAGGGCGCCGCGCGTGCCCACGGCATCGCGGAACGGTCCGTAGAAGGCGCTGGCGTACTTGGCGCTGTACGCCATGATGCGGGTGTAGACGTGGCCCTGCGCCTCCAGCGCCTGGCGGATGGCGCCGATGCGGCCGTCCATCATGTCGCTGGGGGCGACCATGTCCACGCCGGCCTCGGCGTGCGTCAGCGCCTGGCCCACCAGGATCTCCACCGTCTCGTCGTTGAGGATGTAGCCCGTGGCGTCGAGCACGCCGTCCTGGCCGTGGCTGGTGTAGGGGTCCAGCGCCACGTCGGTGAGCACGCCCAGGTCGGGAAATTCCTTTTTCAGCGCGCGCACCACGCGGGGGATCAGCCCGTCGGGGTTCTGCGCTTCCTTGCCGTCCGGCGTCTTCAGCGCCGCGTCGATCGAGGGGAACAGCGCCAGCACGGGAATGCCCAGCTTCACGCAGTCTTCCGCCACGGGCAGCAGCAGATCCAGGCTCAGGCGGTCCACGCCGGGCATGGAGGGCACGGCCTCGCGCACATGGGTGCCTTCATGCACGAACACCGGGTAGATGAAGTCGTGGGGCGTGAGCACGTTCTCGCGCACCAGGTTGCGGGTGAAGGCGTCGCGCCGCAGGCGGCGGGGGCGGCTGGCCGGAAAGGGGGTGGGGCTGGACAGATGCATGCCCAAATTGTGCGCCACATCGCCGCGCCACCGGGCCCACAGGGGCGCTGCGCCCCGCGCCGCGCGACGCCGATGTGACGCGCAAGGGCCTGCTTGGCCGTCACCGGCCGCTCGCGGGGTGCCGGATGCGAGCCGCGTCAAGAGAAGGCCGCGCGGGGTCCGGCGATGCGCTGCAGGCGGGCCGATTGGCACGTAAACTGCGCCGATGCTCTGGGTCAAAGCCTTTCACATCGTCTTCGTGGCCAGCTGGTTCGCCGGCCTGTTCTACCTGCCCCGCATCTTCGTCAACCTGGCCCTGGTGGCGCCGGGTTCGGTGGCCGAGCGCGACCGGCTGCTGCTGATGGCGCGCAAGCTGCTGCGCTTCACCACGCTGCTGGCCGTGCCCGCCCTGGGGCTGGGGCTGTGGCTGTTCCTGGGCTACGGCATCGGCAAGGGGCCGGGCAACGGCTGGATGCACGCCAAGCTGACCGTCGTCGTCCTGGCCGTGGGCTACCACCACGCCTGCGCCGTGCTGCTGCGCAAGCTGGCCAGCGGCGAGAGCCGGCGCAGCCACCGCTGGTTCCGCTGGTTCAACGAGGTGCCCGTGCTGCTGCTGGTGGCCGCCGTGGTGCTGGTGGTGGTCAAACCCTTCTGAGAGGCTGGACAGGCGCTCCGATGCACAAGACGTCGGCTTGGCCCCTGGGGCTGACCTATGCGGCTCTGATCGTCTTCGCCAGCCTGTTCCCTTTCGACGGCTGGCGCGAACAGGGCATTTCGCCCTGGGTGTTCTTCTCCGCCCCGATCCCGCCGCCCTACTGGACCTGGTTCGACGTCAACATCAACGTCGGCGGATACGCCCCGCTGGGCTTTCTGCTGGGCCTGGCCCTGCTGCGCACCGGCTGGCCGCGGGCGGCGGTGCCGGTGGCTGCGCTGGCCGGCGCCCTGCTGTCGCTGGCGATGGAGTTCCTGCAGATCTACCTGCCGCGCCGCGTGCCGTCCAACATGGACTTGGCGCTGAATGCGTGCGGCGCGCTGCTCGGCGCCATGGTGGCGGCGCTGCTGGAGCGGTTGGGCGCCATCGACCGCTGGAGCCGCTTCCGCGCGCGCTGGTTCGTGCCCGAGGCGCGCGGTGCGCTGGTGCTGCTGGCCCTGTGGCCGCTGGCGCTGCTGTTCCCTGCCGCCGTGCCCTTCGGCCTGGGGCAGATGTGGGAGCGGCTGGAGCAGGCGCTGGTCGATCTGCTCGAGGACACGCCCTTCCTGGAGTGGCTGCCGGTGCGCGACACCCCGCTGGAGGCGCTGTCCGCCAGCGGCGAACTGGTGGCCGTGCTGCTGGGGCTGCTGGTGCCTTGCCTGCTGGGCTATTGCGTGGTGCGCAGCGTGGGCCGTCGCGCGGCATTCGCCGTGGCCACGGTGCTGATCGGCGTGGCGGTGACGGCGCTGTCGTCCGCCCTGAGCTACGGACCCTCTCACGCCTGGGAATGGCTGAACCTGCCTACCCGCATCGGCATCTGGGCCGCACTGGCGGCCACGCTGGCGCTGGTGGCCCTGCCGCGCAGGGCCTGCGCCGCCCTGTTGCTGCTGGCGCTGGCGCTGCACCTGAACCTGCTGAACCAGGCGCCCACCAGCGCCTACTTCGCGCAGACGTTGCAGGCCTGGGAGCAGGGCCGCTTCATCCGCTTCTACGGACTGGGGCAGTGGCTGGGCTGGCTCTGGCCCTACGCGGCGCTCGTCTACGTGGTGCTGCGCGTCTCCCGGCGCGACCGGGACGCCTGAGGCCCGTTCAAGGTCTTTGGGGTGAGGCCTTGGCGAGGGCGCGCCTTAGAATCTGCCGCGCTGCGGCCTGGCCCTTCCCGGACGGCCGGCCCGCAGCGGAGACCGGAGCGCAATGCTTCATCTCGATGGAACTCGCGCGCCGATTTCCACTCAGCCACGGACTTCAAGTGTTTTAAGGCTCCAGCGCTTGACCAACGAGCGCTGCAAGCTATTGAATTGGTAGCACAATGTGAACGCCCAGACTGAACGCCTCACCCTGACCGGCCCTGCCGGTGCCATCGAAGCCGCCCGCGATGCGGCAGCCGCCGAGGGCGGCGGCGCGCCGCGCGGCGTGGCCATCATCGCCCACCCGCATCCGCTGTTCAGCGGCACCATGGACAACAAGGTCGTGCAGACCCTGGCCCGCGCCTTCGTGGCCAGCGGCTGGACGGCTGTGCGCTTCAACTTCCGCGGCGTGGGGGCCACGGCCGGCACGTACGACGAAGGCCGCGGTGAGCTGGACGACCTGCTGGCCGTGGTGCAGCAGGTGGCGCCGGAGGGACCGATCGCCCTGGCCGGCTTCTCGTTCGGCGCCTTCGTCACCAGCCACGCGCTGGCCCGGCTGTGGAATGAACGCACCGTCGAGCGGGCCGTGCTCGTGGGTACCGCCGCCAGCCGCTTCACCGCCGCGCCGGTGCCGCCCGAGGCGCACCTGCGCACCCTGGTCGTGCACGGCGAGTCCGACGACACCGTGCCGCTGGCCGCGGTCATGGACTGGGCGCGGCCGCAGATACTGCCGGTTACCGTCGTGCCCGGGGGCGGCCACTTCTTTCACGGACAATTGCCGCTGCTCAAGAACCTGGTCATGCGCCACGTCGTGGCCGACCTGCCGGCGGCCTGACGCGCGGGTCGCCGCCGTCGGTCGGCCCGCTGCCGGGGCGCACGTGGATCGGTTTTGCCGCATCGCACACATCGCCCTCCGACGCTGTTCTCTCTCTTTCCTCTTCCCTGTTCAGTCTCCCTTTCGAATGCCTGTGTCCATGACCTCCTTCCTGTCCCCGTTGCGAACCCTCGTCTGCGCCGCCCTGCTGGCGCCTGCCGCCCTCTGGGCCCAGGCGCAGGCGCCCCAGCCGCCCGAGATCGCAGCCCGCAACTACCTGTTGGTGGACGTGACGGCCGGCCAGGTGCTGGCGGCCAAGGACATCGATGCGCCGGTCGAGCAGGCCTCGCTCACCAAGCTCATGACCGGCTATCTCGTCTTCGATGCGCTGCGTGCCAAGAAGATCACGCTGGAGCAGCGGCTGCCGGTGAGCGAACGCGCCTGGAAGATGCCAGGCTCGCGCATGTTCATCGACCCCAAGATGCAGGTGCCGGTCGAGGACCTCATCAAGGGCATGATCGTGCAGTCCGGCAACGACGCCACCATGGCCCTGGCCGAAGGCGTGGGCGGCACGGCCGAGAATTTCGTCAAGCTGATGAACGACCAGGCCAAGGCCCTGGGCATGAAGGGCACGGCTTACAAGAACCCCGAAGGCCTCACCGAGCCCGGCCACACGACCACGGCCCGCGACCTGAGCATCCTCGCCACGCGGCTGATGAAGGATTTCCCGGAGTACATGCACTACTACTCCACCAAGCACTACGCCTACCCCGGCACGCCGCCGTCCAACGGCTCCAACCGCAACAGCCTGCTGTTCCGCGACCCGACGGTGGATGGCCTCAAGACCGGCCACACGGCAGCGGCGGGCTATTGCCTGGTCGCCACGTCCAAGCGTGACTTCCCGAACGTGGGCCAGCGCCGCCTGCTGTCCATCGTTCTGGGTACGGCCAGCGAAACCGCCCGCGCCAACGAAAGCCAGAAGCTGCTGAACTGGGGCTACACGGCCTTCGACGCCGTCAAGCTGTTCGACGCCGGCCAGCCCGCCGCCACCCCGGTCGTGTGGAAGGGCACGCAGAAGACGCTGAAGATCGGCCGTCCGGAAGCCATCGTCGTCACGGTGCCCTCGGGCAGCGCCGGCAAGGTGACCACCCAGGTCGTGCGCCAGGATCCGCTGGTGGCTCCGTTCACCCAGGGCCAGTCCATCGGCACGCTCAAGGTGATGCTGGGCGAGCAGCAACTCGCCGAAGTGCCCCTGGTGGCGCTGGAAGGTGTGGAGCAGGCCGGCATCTTCGGCCGCGCCTGGGACGCCATCCGCCTGTGGATCAAGTGACCGGCAGACGCCGAGCGGCGCGCGCCTGCCGGGCCGCCGCTCTCGGCCTGCAAAAGTTGTGGCCGGGGTGCCGCAGCTGTGGGATGGTGGTCAGGGCAGGGGCTGGCACTACGGCTCCAAGCCCTGGCGATTGCTCCTGTAGAGGCAACCTGCTACATTAGAAGGCTTTTCGGAATTTCCGAAGGGATTCACGTTTTCGTTTTGACGAAAAATTCACGTTTAGGGACGTATTTCAATGCCAACCATCAATCAACTGGTCCGTCAGGGGCGCGAGGTCGAAAAGATCAAGTCCAAGAGCCCTGCGATGGAAAACTCTCCCCAGCGCCGCGGCGTGTGCACCCGTGTGTACACCACGACGCCTAAGAAGCCTAACTCGGCTCTGCGTAAGGTCGCCAAGGTGCGCCTGACCAACGGGTTCGAAGTCATCTCCTACATCGGCGGTGAAGGCCACAACCTGCAGGAACACAGCGTGGTGCTGGTCCGCGGCGGCCGTGTGAAGGACTTGCCCGGTGTGCGTTACCACATCGTGCGCGGTTCGCTTGACCTGCAAGGCGTCAAGGACCGTAAGCAAGCGCGCTCCAAGTACGGCGCGAAGAAGCCCAAGGCCAAGTAAGAGTAAGCCCTGCGCTTTTTGCAAAGAATTTTCGGTGCTGTCTCCCGCGTGGCGCGGTGAAGCAGCGTAGTGGCCCCAAACGCAGGCGTTCTGCGCGGGTCGAGTAAGTGGGAGTCCTTCATTGGCTCTCGCGGTGTCTGAAAAGACGCCAACTGAAGCAAAGATAGAGGTGAAAAATGCCACGTCGTCGCGAAGTCCCCAAACGTGAAATCCTGCCGGATCCCAAGTTCGGCAATGTCGAGCTGTCCAAATTCATGAACGTGATCATGGAAGGCGGCAAGAAGGCAGTGGCAGAGCGCATCATTTACGGCGCTCTGGAACTGATCGAGAAGAAGCACCCTGACAAGGACCCCCTGGAAGCCTTCACCGTTGCCATCAACAACGTGAAGCCCATGGTCGAAGTGAAGTCCCGCCGCGTGGGCGGTGCCAACTACCAAGTGCCCGTGGAAGTGCGTCCCGTGCGTCGCCTGGCCCTGTCGATGCGCTGGATCAAGGAAGCCGCCCGCAAGCGTGGCGAGAAGTCCATGGCCCAACGTCTGGCCAACGAACTGCTGGAAGCCACGGAAGGCCGTGGCGGTGCGATGAAGCGCCGTGACGAAGTGCACCGCATGGCCGAAGCCAACAAGGCTTTCAGCCACTTCCGCTTCTAAGTCCGAGTTTCGTCCTCATATCTCGAAGGCTGGGAGCCCGATCCGCCAGTTTTTGGCGGGCGGGCTCTTGGCCGTTAAACGAAAGAAACATCATGGCACGCAAGACCCCCATCGAGCGCTACCGCAACATCGGTATCTCGGCCCACATCGACGCTGGCAAGACCACGACGACCGAACGTATCCTGTTCTACACGGGTGTGAACCACAAGATCGGTGAAGTGCATGACGGCGCTGCCACCATGGACTGGATGGAACAGGAGCAAGAGCGCGGCATCACGATCACGTCGGCTGCCACGACCTGCTTCTGGAAGGGCATGGACATGTCCTACCCCGAGCACCGCTTCAACATCATCGACACCCCCGGCCACGTGGACTTCACCATCGAGGTGGAGCGTTCCATGCGCGTGCTGGACGGCGCCTGCATGGTGTACTGCGCCGTGGGTGGCGTGCAGCCCCAGTCGGAAACCGTCTGGCGCCAGGCCAACAAGTACAAGGTGCCCCGTCTCGCGTTCGTCAACAAGATGGACCGCACCGGCGCCAACTTCTTCAAGGTCTACGACCAGATGCGTCTGCGCCTGAAGGCCAACCCCGTGCCGGTCGTGATCCCGATCGGCGCTGAAGAAAACTTCACCGGCGTGGTCGATCTGCTCAAGATGAAGGCCATCATCTGGGACGAAGCCTCGCAAGGCATGAAGTTCGACTACAAGGACATTCCTGCAGAGCTGGCCGAGTCCGCCAAGGAATGGCGCGAGAAGATGGTCGAGGCCGCTGCCGAAGCGTCCGAAGAACTGATGAACAAGTACCTGGAAGAGGGTGACCTCTCCGAGGAAGAGATCAAAGTCGGCCTGCGCACGCGCACGATCGCCACCGAGATCCAGCCGATGCTGTGCGGTACCGCGTTCAAGAACAAGGGTGTGCAGCGCATGCTGGACGCCGTGATCGACTACCTGCCTTCGCCCATCGACGTCCCCCCGGTCCCCGGCTTCGACGAAGACGAGAAGGAAACCAGCCGCAAGGCCGACGACAGCGAGAAGTTCTCCGCTCTGGCGTTCAAGCTGATGACCGACCCGTTCGTCGGCCAGCTGACGTTCGTGCGCGTGTACTCCGGTGTGCTCTCCAAGGGCGACACCGTGTACAACCCCGTCAAGGGCAAGAAGGAGCGTATCGGCCGTATCGTGCAGATGCACGCCAACGAGCGGATCGAAGTCGAGGAAATCCGTGCCGGCGACATCGCCGCATGCGTGGGCCTGAAGGACGTGACCACGGGTGAAACCCTGTGCGATCCCGAAGCCATCCTGACGCTGGAGCGCATGGTGTTCCCCGAGCCCGTGATCACGCAGGCCGTGGAACCCAAGACGAAGACCGACCAGGAAAAGATGGGCATCGCCCTGCAACGCCTGGCTGCGGAAGATCCTTCGTTCCGCGTGAAGACCGATGAGGAATCGGGCCAGACGCTGATCGCCGGCATGGGCGAGCTGCACCTGGAAATCATCGTGGACCGCATGAAGCGTGAATTCGGCGTGGAAGCCAACGTGGGCAAGCCCCAGGTGGCCTACCGCGAAACCATCCGCAAGACGGTGGAAGAAGCCGAAGGCAAGTTCGTGCGCCAGTCCGGTGGTAAGGGCCAGTACGGCCACGTCGTGCTCAAGATCGAGCCGAACGAAGCCGGCAAGGGCATCGAGTTCGTCGACGCCATCAAGGGCGGTGTGGTTCCTCGCGAATTCATCCCGGCCGTGGAAAAGGGCATCAACGAAGCCGTCACGCAAGGCGTGCTGGCCGGCTATCCGGTGGTGGACGTCAAGGTCACGCTGCACTTCGGTTCGTACCACGATGTGGACTCGAACGAACTGGCGTTCAAGATGGCTGCCATCTTCGGCTTCAAGGAAGGCTGCCGCAAGGCCGGTCCCGTCATCCTGGAACCCATGATGGCCGTGGAAGTGGAAACGCCTGAAGACTACGCCGGTACCGTGATGGGCGACCTGTCCTCGCGACGCGGCATGGTGCAGGGCATGGACGACATGGTCGGTGGCGGCAAGGCCATCAAGGCCGAAGTGCCTCTGTCCGAAATGTTCGGCTACTCGACCTCGCTGCGCTCCGCAACGCAAGGCCGCGCCACGTACACGATGGAATTCAAGCACTACAGCGAAGCCCCTCGCAACGTGTCTGAAGCCATCATGGCAGCCCGCGCCAAGTAAAGGCCCGGGGCGGGAGGGGGTCGCGGTAGTGGCTCCTTCCCGTTGGTTTGAATGAGATCGGCTTGCGGCGCTTATTCCGTAAGCGCATGCAGCTATAAAAATAGTAGCAAAATTCTTGCAATCTGCGACCCGGTGCCGTCCTGTTGCCCTGTGCGGGACGAATCAGCAATCGGGTGCAGACGTTAAACCCTGACACAGGCAATGCTCTTTGGAGATTCAAAATGGCAAAAGGTAAGTTCGAACGTACCAAGCCCCACGTCAACGTGGGCACCATCGGCCACGTGGACCACGGCAAGACGACGCTGACCGCAGCGATCGCCACCGTGCTGTCCGCCAAGTTCGGCG
>JAEWPH010000106.1 GCA_023460715.1 Pseudomonadota bacterium
TTTTTGGCCCGTCCGCTAGCGACTTCCTATTCACCAGCGCAACAATCCCCGCCACCGGGTAAGCCAGCCTACAGACCCATCTTTTGCGGCGGGTAACATTCGTCACAAGAGCAGCTTGCGCCTCACCAAGGCCCCATCCCATGTACCAGTCTGACGCCCCCAGCGCATCGACCCGCGCGTTCCACCGTAACCGCATCGCTGCGGTATGCCCCCCGCGCCTTGGCGTCTTGGCGGTCGCAGCCCTGCTGGCCGCCTGCAGCAGCACGCCGCTGCCACCCTGGCCCACCCAGGGCGGGAGCCCATCGCCGGCCACGCCTGCGCAGTCCACCCGCCCCGTCCCACCGCCACTGGGCAGCACCGCTCCGACTCGCGCGGAGGTCGTGACCTCTCCGGTCACCTCGTCCCCGCTGGCGACGGGCTCCGCAGAGCCTCCGGCCGCCGCGCTGCCCTACTCGGCCGCCGTGGCTGCGCGGTTTCCCGACCCGTCCGTGCGCTACGACACCCCCGGCCTGGCCGATGGCCGCCGCAGCTTCACCACCAACCCCGAGGCGGCGCAGTGGCTGCGCAACCTCGCCGCCGCACCGGGCCGCGCCACGCGCGCGGCCGTGCTGGATATCGGCACGTCCCAGCGCGGCACGCCGCTGCAGGCGCTGGTGGTCACCCGCGCCGCAGGCACCGACGTGGCCGCACTCGACGCCAGCGGGCGGCCCACGGTTTTGCTGATCGGCCAGCAACACGGCGATGAGCCGGCTGGCGGCGAGGCATTGCTGGTCGTGGCGCGGGAACTCTCCCAAGGCCTGCTGGAGCCGCTGCTGGACCGCATCAACGTGATCGTGGTGCCGCGGGCGAACCCCGACGGCACGGAAGCCGGCCAGCGGGTCACCTCCAACGGCGTGGACATGAACCGCGACCACCTGCTGCTGAACACGCCCGAGGCGCAGGCCCTGGCCATTCTGGCGCGCAACTATCGCCCCATCGCCGTGATCGATGCGCACGAGTACACGGTCACCGGCCGCTTCCTGGAGAAGTTCAACGGCATCCAGAAGTACGACGCGCTGCTGCAGTACGCCACCACGGCCAATGTGCCCGAGTTCATGACCAAGGCGGCGAACGAGTGGTACCACCCCCCGATGGTCAGCGCCCTCGGCGCCCAGGGACTGACCCACGAGTGGTACTACACCACGTCCACCGATCCCAACGACCGCAGGATCTCCATGGGCGGCACGCAGCCGGACACGGGACGCAACGTAAACGGGCTCAAGAACGCGGTCAGCCTGCTGATCGAGACCCGGGGCGTGGGCATCGGCCGCACCCATATCCAGCGCCGGGTGCACACCCAGGTCACCGCCATTTCGAGCGCGCTGCGCAGCACCTCCGAACGCGCCGCCAACCTGGAGCAGGTGCGCTCCTTCGTGGCGCGCGATACGGCATCGCAGGCCTGCCGCGGCGACACGGTGGTCGAAGCCGGCCCGACGCAGACCCAGCGCGATCTGCTGATGCTCGACCCCGAAACAGGGGTCGACCGCAGCGTGCGCGTGGAGTGGAACTCTGCACTTCAGCTGCGCACCGTGAAGTCTCGCCCGCGCCCCTGCGGCTACTGGCTGGCTACCAGCGCCGCCCTGGCCGTGGATCGCCTGAAGATGCTGGGCCTGCAGGTGATGCGGGTCGCCGAGCCCGGTTCGGTGCTGGCCGACACGTACCAGGAGGTGCGCCGCGAGACCTCTGCGCGCCCTGACGTGCGCGGCACGGTTGCAGGCAGCGGCGAGATCATCCGCGTGCAGACGCAGCTGTCGCGCACGGCCATCGATGCGCCCGCCGGCAGCTTCTATGTGCCGCTGAACCAGCCCCTGGCCAACCTGGCCATCGCCGCGCTGGAGCCCGACACCCAGAACAGCTACTTCGCCAACCGCCTGATCGGCGGACTGGGCGACACGGCACGGGTGATGGCCACGCCGTCACTGGTCTTCGAGGAAACGGACTGAGTACGCCCCTGCGGGGCGCTGTCTCGACAGGCATGCTGGTCAGCGACCGCCAGCATGGCCTGCCTGACAGGGCGTTCCCGGGCGTCTCGACGGGCAGACAGCTTTGGACATCTGCGGGCAACCAGCAGCGGCGCACGACCGGCTGATTACTATCAATTCGATAGCTACATGCGCTTGATACACGGGCGCTTGTGGCGGATTTGACCTAAAAACGCAGCACAACCAGAGCACGGGCGATTCGCGCGGATCTGAGGACAACGCGGTCGAATGGAGGGCATTGCGCCCACGGCCGTCGTCAGCCGCTCAGCCGCTCAAGCGTGGTGGTGCTGATGGAGCGCACCCGGCGCTGTGTGCGGCACATTGCGCTCGCGCGCCCGCTCCAGCACATGCTCGGTCATCGCCACCGCGAGCGTCTCCTCGCCCAGGAACACCTTGCCGCCGCTCTCCTGTTCCAGCAGGCCGGCCTCTTCCTCGTTGTGGCTGCGCACCACGGTTTCTATGTCTGGGTTGAGCGTACGCGCCGTGTGGATGATCTGCCGCACGTCCAGCGTGTTGGGCGTGGCGATCACCAGCATGTAGGCCCGCGCGATGTGGGCCTGGATCAGCACGGAAGGATCGACCGCATCGCCATACACCGCCGCCATGTCCGCCTTGCGCAAGGCTTCCACCAGGTCCCGGTTCTGCTCGGCCACCACGAAAGGAATGTCGTGGGCCGTCAACGCGGCCGCGATGCGGCGCCCCACCCGGCCATAGCCCACCAGCACCACCTGGCGTGCCAGGTACTTGTGGTCCGTGCTCATGGGCAACTCGGCCAGCGGGTCGTCGCGCTGCTCCAGCTTTCGAGCCAGCGCCGACCGCGCCCGCAACCAGTCCTGCAAGGGCGAAATGGCCCGGAACAGCAGCGGGTTCAACGCGATGGAGATGAGCGCACCGGCCAGCACCAGGCTGGCGCCCTCCGGCGGCAACAGGCCGAGCGACGCACCGAGGCCGACGAGAATGAACGAGAACTCGCCGATCTGCGCCAGGCTGGCAGACACCGTCAGCGCCGTGTTGAGCGGATAGCGGAAGGCCAGCACCAGGGCAGCGGCCGCCAGCGTCTTGCCGAAGATGATGATGGCCACCACGGCCAGCACCTGCAGGGGCCGCTCCACCAGCACCCAGGGATTGAAGAGCATGCCCACGGACACGAAGAACAGCACGGCGAAGGCATCGCGCAATGGCAAGGACTCCTGCGCGGCCCGGTGGCTGAACTCCGACTCGCGCATCACCATGCCGGCAAAGAACGCGCCCAGCGCGAACGACACGCCGAAGAGCGCGGCCGATCCGAAGGCAATACTCACGGCTGCGGCCACCACGCACAGCGTGAACAGCTCGCGGGAGCCCGTGCGGGCCACCTGCCACAGCACCCACGGAAACACCCGGCGTCCCACCACCAGCATCAGCGCCACGAAGCCGCCCACCTGAAGCAGCGTCCACCCGAGCGTGCGCCAGAGATGCATGGGTGCCTCGCTGCTGCCCGTGCCGCCCAGCCAGCCGCCCAAAGGCGGCAGCAGCACCAGCACCAACACCATGGCCAAGTCCTCGACCACCAGCCAGCCCACGGCGATGCGGCCGGTATACGAGTCGAGAATGCCCAGCGTCTCCAGCGCCCGCAGCAGCACCACGGTGCTGGCCACCGACAACGACAGCCCGAACACCAGCGCCCCGCCCCACCCCCAGCCCCACCAGCGGGCGACGCCCATGCCGAGTAAGGTAGCGACGGCCATCTGCACGACCGCGCCCGGCACCGCGATCTTGCGCACCGCCAGCAGATCGCCGAATGAGAAGTGCAAGCCCACGCCGAACATGAGCAGCATCACCCCGATCTCGGCCAGTTGGCTGGCCATTTCTGCATCCGCCACGAAGCCGGGGGTGAAAGGCCCGATGAAAACCCCCGCCAGCAGATAGCCGACCAAGGCAGGCAGTTTCACCCGCGTGGCCGCAAAACCCAGGATCAGCGCCAGACCCAGGCCGGCCGCGATCGTATTGATGAGAGAGATGCTGTGCGGCATGGCGGGAGGATGCGAAAGGGTGTGGATGGGAAAGGCCGTGCCGCAGGGATCGGCGGAAGTGGTTACCGTTATAACCGGAACACCCGCGGCCCAGCAAAAGTCGCGCCCGCCCGCAGTGGAGGGTTGCCGGACGGTTATGATTCGCACCCTCGGCACGGCCGGCCGCACATCCTGCGTGCCCCGCTGCCTGCGGCATCACGCCCGCATCTGCCCGTAGCTCAACCGGATAGAGCAATTGCCTTCTAAGCAATAGGTCGGGGGTTCGAGTCCCTCCGGGCAGGCCATTGCCCCCATCCGTTCATAATGGGGCTTCCACCGGGCGCGCCGAAACCGCGGAGCCCTCCGGAAACGCCACCGCCCTCTGCCCTACTCCATGCGCTCCACCCTCGCCTGCGTTCTGCTGGCCTGCCTTCCCCTCGCCGCCCTCGCGGACGGCGAGTGGTTCACCGTGTATGGAGAGCCTGCACAGGTCGACCGTGATCTGATCCAGATCCGCCCCACGTCCATTACCTACCTGGAGCCTGATCTTCTTAGCGTGCAGGTGCGGGTGTCGCGCTCGGCGGCGCGCGAGGCCTATGGCGGCGGCCACTACCGGGGCCATCAGAGCACGGCCACGGTGGACTGTGCCGGACGCAACGCCTGGTACACCCGCATGCGTTTCTATGGGCAGCCCGGCTGGAGCGGGCCGGTGATCATGGACCGTTCGTTCAGGCAGGGTGAGGCGCCCTTGGTGTTCAAAGAGATTCCGGATCAGGCGGACCGTCTGATCCGGGCAGCGTGCCGACTGCGGCGCTGACGCGGACCAATCAAAAACAAGGCCTTGCCCGGCGGGGCACGGGCGCGTAGCCAGGGCGGCCTTTCACGGATCTGTCGCCTGGCAATGCATCCGGTTCGATGAACGAGGTGAGCGAAGCCTCGACCGCCCCGGAGTCCGCATCACCCAGCATACAGGGCGCAGTCCGCTTCATTGCCCTTGACGAGCGATCACAACGGATGGTGCGGACGCTCGGCACAAGTCTATTTCGGATCCCCGTTAGGGCTCTGCTCTTCCGTATCTGCCCGGCTCGTGCAAGGCAAAAAAAAGCGCCGCAACAAGTGCGGCGCTTTTCATTTCTTGGGGTGGCTGATGGGGCTCGAACCCACGACAACAGGAATCACAATCCTGGACTCTACCAACTGAGCTACAGCCACCGTAGCCTCGAATTATATCCAGATTTCAGCGTCCATCTGGAAATCGCTGCATTTTTTACTGCGATTCCTGCGCAGGGCGAGGCACCTTGATCTGGACCTTGAAGCGCTTCTTGAGGGTTTCGTAGTAGGCAAGCGCCTCGGCATTGCCCCAGGTCTGCAGATACTGCTGGTGCTGCTGGCTCTCGGTCGCAGCGTCCACAGCATCGCGCGGCAGCACCCGGTTGACCTTCAGCACCGCATACCCTTGCGCGCCCAGGTCCACGCCGGACCAAGCTGGCAGCGCGTCCACCGGGGCGTGCAGGGCGGCTTCGAGCACCTGGCGGGGTTGGTTGCGCGGCTGGTCACGCGACACCACGGCAGGCGCCGACAGAGCCGCGACCGGACCCGTAGCCGATTTCCACTCTGCCAGCTTGGCCTCGCCTTCCTTGCGCGCCAGTTCGGCCGCCTTGTCCGCCACGAACATCTGGCGCACCTGGGCCTGCACGGCTTCGTAGGGCAGGGTTTGGGCAGGCGCATACTTCACCACCCGGCCGGCAGCCATCGTGTTGGCGGCGATTTCGACGGCTTCCGTGTTGCGCTTGCTTTCGAGCGACTCGGGCTGGAACAACGCCTCCAGGAAACGCGCATTTGCCAGAGGGCCCACGGCTCCAGGCACCGCCGTACGGGCCACGCCTTCAGCCGTCTGCACCTTCAGCTTGAGCTTGTCGGCAACGGGTTGCAGGCTGTCCGGCTGTTCGTACACGCCATTGGCAAACGCCTCGGCCACCTCGGCGAACTTGCGCAGGGCCTGTTGCTGCTTGAGTTCGTTCTCCAGGGAGGCACGCACCGTTTCAAAGGAGGGCTGCGGCGGGCGCTTGATGTCCGTCACGGTGATGATGTGGTAGCCGAAGTTGGTTTCCACCACATCGCTGATGTCGCCCTTCTTCAGGGCGAAGACCGCGTCTTCGAATGGCTTGACCATCGCTCCACGGCCGATGAAGCCCAGATCGCCGCCGGCGGCGCTGGAGCCAGGATCCTGCGAATTCTTGCGCGCCACATCGGCAAAGCTGCCCGGGGCCTTGCGTACCTGCTCCAGCAGTTCGGTAGCGCGCGCCTTTGCCTTCTCGCGGTCGGCGGTGGAAGCCCCTTGCGGCGCGTTGATGAGGATATGGCTCGCACGGCGTTCCTCGACCCCCGACAGGCGCTCGAGGTTTTCCCTGTAGTACGTGCGCAGGTCATCCTCGCTCAGCGTGATGCCCGCCTGGACGGCAGCCAGGTCGAGCACGACATATTCCACGCTCGCCTGCTCGGCACGCTGGAACTTGGCAGACTGGGCCTGGTAGTAGGCCTGCAGGTCCGAATCCGAAGCAGCCACCTTGGCGGCATAGTCGGCGGGGTTGAAGCGCGCCAGCTGGATTTCTCGGCGCTGGTAGAGCGCATCCACCGCGAGCTTGGACTGCGCCGTGCCGGCCATGGCGGATTCCATTACGCTGCCCATCACCTGGTTGGTGGCGATCTCGCGCCGCACGGCGGCCTCGAAACCTTCCGGCGTCAGCCCCTGTGCGCCAACGAGCGCCCGGTAGGCATCGCCATCGAGCGTGCCGTCGGGGCGCTTGAGGTTGGCGATGGCGGGCATGGCCTGCAGCTCGCGCGCCAGGCGCGCATCGCTGGTCAGCAGGTGCATGTCGCTCGCGGCGGCCTGCAGCACCCGGTCGCGCACCATGCGCTCCAGCGTTGCATAGCGTGCTTCGGGCGAGTCCAGCAGGCGGCCATCGATGGAGGGCGATTGCGCGCGGATGCGGTCCACTTCAGCACGGTGCGCGTTGTCCCAGTCGGCCTGCGTGATGTCGTGGCCGTCCACGCGGGCCACCGCAGCGCTTTTCTCGGAGAAGTAGTTGTGGTCGATACCGACGAGGACGAACGACGGAATGATCAGCAAGAACAGCAACACCATCGCGATCTTGGAGTGCTTGCGGATGGACTCGAACATGGTCAGGCTTTCAAAAACTGCAATTCACAGCGGCAAAAGAAAAGGCGAACTCTCGTTCGCCTTTGCTCAGGTGGTGGTGGGTGCTGACGGGGTCGAACCGCCGACCTACGCCTTGTAAGGGCGCCGCTCTACCAACTGAGCTAAGCACCCCACCTTAACTAAACATCAATTCAGGGCATCTTTCAACGCCTTGCCCGGACGGAACTTCGGAACTTTAGCAGCCTTGATTTTAATCGTAGCGCCAGTACGGGGATTACGGCCCGTGCGGGCAGCGCGCTTGCCCACGGCGAAGGTACCGAAACCGACCAGAGACACCGTACCACCCTTCTTCAGGGTCTTCTTCACCGCATCGATCGTGGACTCCAGTGCGCGCGCAGCGGCTGCCTTGGAGATATCGGCGTTGTTAGCAATGTGCTCAATCAGTTCGGTTTTATTCACAAGAAGCCTCTCGGGAAAAGAGTGGATGGAATTGTCTTTTGCAAATCTGATCCTCATGCCCTGAATGGCGGCGCGGCCGGATCAGTGGATGAAGAGGCGTTGGAACAACGGCAGATCATGCTGCGTCAGATTAAAGCCATCGGCTTTCCGGGTGTCAATACGACACTTGGTCTGCGGCAGTCCAGCGGCGGATTCTAGTCGCATTTGCACCGCAGTCCCGGCGCAAAAGCCGGTTTTCGAGCCCGAAAGGCGCGCCTAGGCACATTCAGGGATTGACATGCCGCTCTTGCAAGCGCACCGCTATTTGGTCACGCGCGCGCGGATCTCCGGGAGGGCCTTCTGCAGGTAATACACCATGGACCACACGGTGAGCACCGCGGCAATCCAGATCAGCCAAGTGCCCCACACGCCGGTGTCGATCACGCCCAGCAGGCGTCCGTCATAAAGCAGGAAAGGGATCGCCACCATCTGCACCGTGGTCTTCACCTTGCCCAGCATGTGAACGGCCACGCTCTTGCTGGCGCCGATCTGCGCCATCCACTCGCGCAAGGCCGAGATGGCGATTTCGCGTCCGATGATGATGAGGGCCACGAACACATCGGCCCGTTGCAGGTGCACCAGCACCAGCAACGAGGCGCAGACGAGGAACTTGTCGGCCACCGGGTCCAGGAACGCGCCGAAGGAAGAGGTCTGGTTGAGCTTGCGGGCCAGATAGCCGTCGAGCCAGTCGGTCGCGGCGAACACGACGAACATCACCGTGGCGATGAGGTTGCGGGTGGCCGGGTCCAAGGGCGAATAGAACACCCCCACGATCAAAGGTATCGCGACGATGCGCGTCCAGGTCATGATGGTGGGGATGGTGAAGAACATGGTGCGATTGTGTCATGCGCCAGCCCGCCCGGGTGGCTGGTGTCGCAGCCTTGTCCGGCTGCGTCAGCGCAGCGCGCGGTAGATCTCCTCCGCAAGCTCGCGCGAGATGCCATCGACCGTGACCAGGTCCTCCACACTGGCCGCAGCCACGCCGCGCACGCCGCCGAAGCGCTGCAGCAGGCGCGCCCGCTTCTTGGGTCCGACGCCGGGAATGTCCTCCAATTGACTGCCACCCACACGCACCTTCGCGCGCGCTGCACGCATGCCCGTGATGGCGAAGCGATGGGCCTCGTCACGGATCTGGGCCACCAGCATCAGGGCGGCCGAATCGCGGCCCAGATAGACCTTCGGGCGCCCGTCGGCGAACACCAGTTCTTCCAGCCCGACCTTGCGGCCTTCGCCCTTCTCCACGCCGACGATGCGGGAGAGGTCCAGGCCCAGCTCCGTGAAGACCTCGCGCGCCATGCTCACCTGGCCCTTGCCGCCATCCACCAGCACGAGATCGGGCAGGCGCGCCTGGCCCGCACCAGGCTCCGCTCCACCCGCCTCGCGCAGCGCCTCGGCCACCTTGCTGTAGCGGCGCGTCAGCACCTGGCGCATGGCGGCATAGTCGTCACCGCCGGTGATCCCTTCGATCTTGAAGCGGCGGTACTCGCTGCTCTGCATCTTGTGGTGGTGGAAGACCACGCACGACGCCTGCGTGGACTCGCCCGCCGTGTGCGAGATGTCGAAGCACTCGATGGTGAGCGCTTCCAGGTCTTCCAACTCCAGGTCGAGCGCCTCGGCCAGCGCGCGCGTGCGCGCCTGCTGGGAACCCTCTCCGGCCAGCAGCCGCGCCAGTTGGATATCGGCATTCTTCTGCGCCATGTCCAGCCACGCCCGGCGCTGCTCCCGCGGCTGGTGCACGGCACTCACCCGGACGCCGCCCTGCAGGGACAGCGCATCGACAAGCGCGCGCTCGATGGGCTCGCTGGTGATCAGCGTGGGCGGAACCTGGATACCGATGTAGTGCTGCGCGATGAACGCTTCCAGCACCTGGATCTCCACCGGCCGCGGGACTGCCGCGGCGCCCCCCTCCTCTGCCGTGTCCTCTGCCAGGAACACGGCAGCTGCATCCTCGACATGCACTGGGAAGTAGGCGCGGTCGCCCAGGTGGCGGCCGCCGCGCACCATGGCCAGGTTCACGCAGGCGCGCCCGCCCTGCACCCGCACGGCCAGGATGTCCACATCCTTGTCCGACAGGGTTTCGATGGCCTGCTGGTGCAGCACGCGCGAGAGCGCGGTGATCTGGTTGCGCACATCCGCCGCCTGCTCGAATTCGAGCCGCGTGGAATGCTCCAGCATGCGATCTTCCAATGCGCGCAGCAGCTCCTGCGTTTCGCCGCGCAGCATGGCCTCCGCATGGGCCACGTCCGCTGCATACGATTGCGGCGATATCAGATCCACGCATGGCCCGCTGCAGCGCTTGATCTGGTACAGCAGGCAGGGCCGGGTGCGGTTGGCGAACACGGTGTCTTCGCAGGTGCGCAGGCGGAACACCTTCTGCAGCAACTGGATGGTTTCCTTGACCGCCCAGGCGCCCGGGTAGGGACCGAAATAGCGGTGGCGCTTGTCCACTGCGCCCCGGTAGTAAGCCATGCGCGGAAAGCGCTGGCCAGGCGCCTCGCCCTCGCCATCCTTCGCCGCCACACCGGTGATCTTGAGGTACGGGTAGCTCTTGTCGTCGCGGAACAGGATGTTGTACTTGGGGTTCAGCGACTTGATGAGGTTGTTTTCCAGCAGCAGCGCCTCGGCCTCGGAGCGCACCACCGTGGTCTCCAGCCGCGCGATCCGCCCCACCATGTGGCCGATGCGCGTGCCGCCATGGGTCTTGGTGAAATAGCTGGAGACGCGCTTCTTCAGGTTGCGGGCTTTGCCCACATAGAGCAAGCCATCCTGCGCGTCGAAATAGCGGTAGACGCCCGGCAGGGGCGGCAGCGCGGCCACCTGCGCGAGCAGTTCGGGAGAATGCACATCGGACATGGCGCTATTGTGGCCAGTGTCCGGCCCGGGTTGGCGCAGCCGGGTCATTCACCCGTCGCACTCCGCAGGCAGCGGGGCAGGAGCCCCTCCCCCGCCGACCCCGGTGCTTCACTCCGCTTCGATGCGCGAAGCCTTCACCACCTGTGCCCAGTTGGCCAGATCGGCCTTCACGCGCTCGCCCAACTGCTGCGGGCCCAGGTAATCCGCCGTGGCGCCCTGCTCCTGCGCCTTCTGCTGGAAGGCCGGGTTCTGCACGACAGTGCGCACGTCCGCCACCAACTTGTCGACGACGGGCTTGGGGGTCTGGGCCGGGGCGAACAAAGCGAACCAGGAGGTCGCATTCACCTGCGGGTAGCCGGCCTCTGCCGTGGTGGGCACATTGGGCAGACTGGGCAGGCGCTCCTTGCCGGTCACGGCCAGCACGCGCAGTTTGCCCGCTTGGATGTGGGGCATGAAGGGCGGTGCCGTGCCGAACGTCAGATCCACCTGGCCGCCCAGCAGATCCTGCAACGCGGGGCCGGTGCCCTTGTACGGCACGTGCACCATCTTGATGCCGCCCTGCTGCTCCAGCATGGCGCCCGTCACGTGCTGCAGCGAGCCATTGCCCGACGAGGCGTAGTTGAGCTTGCCGGGATTTGCCTTGGCGTAGCTGACCAGCTCGCCCAGCGTCTTCACAGGCAGCCCATCCCGCACGACGATGATCTGCGGCGCCGAGATGACGTTGGCCACAGGCTGGAAGTCGCTCTGCTCCCAAGCCTTCTGCTTGGTGAGCAGCGGCGAAATCACGTGGTAGCCCGAGTACTGCATGAGCAGCGTGTACCCATCCGGTTCCGCACGCTTCGCAGCGGCCGCGGCGATGTTGCCGTTGCCGCCGCCCTTGTTGTCCACCACCACCGATTGCCCCAGCACGGGGCCCAGCGCCTGGGCCAGCATGCGGGCCGAGAGGTCGGTCGTGCCGCCGGCCGCCGTGGGCACTACCAGCGTCACTGGCTTGGCGGGATAGCTGGCCTGGGCATGGGCCAGCCAAGGCGTGCAGGCAGCCAGCAAGGCCACAGCCCACTGTCGTCGCGTCGAAATCGTTGTCATGCATGTCTCCGTTGTTGTGATGAGGGAAAGCGCAAAGCCCAGTCAGGGCGAGTGGGAGGCGGGACAGGCCGACAGCCCGTCAGTCGACCGTGGCGCCGGTGTCCTTGACCACCCGGGCCCACTTGGGCAAATCGGTCTGTACCAGCGTCTTGAGCTGCGCAGACGTGCCGCCGAACGGCTCGCAGCCGACGCTCGCCAGCTTGTCGACCACGTCCTTTTGCTCAAGCGCCCGCGCCACCTCGGCCTGCAGCCGTGCGACGACCGGCGCCGGGGTGCCCGCCGGGGCGAACATCGCGTACCACGGCGCCTCGCCAAAACCTTGGAGCGTTTCGCCGATGGTGGGCACGTCCGGCAGCACGGCCACGCGCCGCGGGTTCACCACGCCCAGCACCTTGAGCTTGCCGGCCTTGATGAAGGCGATCGACGAGGGCAGGCTCTGCACCGACAGCGGCACCTGCCCGCCCACCACGTCCGTGGCCGCGGCGGCAGAGCCCTTGTAGGGAATGTGCTGCAGGCGGATGCCCGCCGCCTTCTGCAGCATCTCGCCGATGAGGTGGTTGAGCGTGCCGTTGCCTGCGGAAGCGATGGTGTAGTGCCCCGGCTGCGACTTGGCCAGCGCCACCAGCTCGGCGACGCTGCGGGCGGGGAAGGACGGATGGGCCACCAGCACATAGCCGGCCGTGGCGATGGGCGCCACGGGCTCGAAGTCCTTGAGCGGATCGAAGCCGGGATTCTTATATAGCGCGGGGCCGACCACGTGGGCACTGTCGGAGGTCACCAGCAGCGTGTAGCCGTCGTTTCTGGCGCGCGCCGTGGCGGCGGTGGCCAGCATGCCGCCGGCGCCGGGGCGGTTGTCCACCACCACGCTCTGGCCCATCTGCTCCGTCAGGCGCTGCGCCAGCACACGGGCGATGGCATCGTTGGCACCGCCAGCCGCCTGCGGCACCACCAGCGTGATGGGCTTGGTGGGGTAAGCATCCTGCGGGCCGGCGCCCCAAGCGCTGGCGCACAGGCCTGCAGCGACGGCGACGACGGCTTGGCGCCGGTTGAATGGCAAGGGGTGCATGGTCGTTGTCTCCTGGTTGTTATAGGGCTGGATAAGGGACCGCGGCGGTGGGCCGGTTAGCGTGCCATCGCCCGCGCACGGATGGCCTCGAAGTCCGCAGGCACCGGGTGCAGCGCCCAGCGCGGCCCCGCCTTGGCGATCTGGCTGGGTATGTCGTGGCCGATGAGCGCGGGCAGCC
The DNA here is from genome assembly GCA_023460715.1 of Pseudomonadota bacterium. Taxonomy (GTDB): domain Bacteria; phylum Pseudomonadota; class Gammaproteobacteria; order Burkholderiales; family Burkholderiaceae_C; genus Paracidovorax. Next base: position 12,854 of record JAEWPH010000106.1, read on the forward strand.
GCCCGGCTGCCGCCACCAGCGCGGACAGATCGACGCCGGTGTCGTAGCCCATGCACTGCAGCGCGTGCACGATCTCTTCGCTGCAGACGTTGCCCGAAGCGCCCGGTGCATACGGGCAGCCGCCCAGGCCGCCCAGCGAAGCGTCGAACCGGTCCGCCCCCGCGTCGATGGAGGCCAGCACGTTCGCCAGTCCCATGCCGCGGGTATTGTGGAAATGCAATGTGGTCTGCAATGCCGACCAGCGCAGGCGCACCGCCGACACGATGCCGGCCACCTGCGCCGGATGCGCCATGCCCGTCGTATCGCACAGCGTGACGCCGCCCACGCCCAGTTGCGCAAATCGCTGCACGTAATCGAAGACCTCCGCCTCGGCCACGTCGCCCTCCATCGGGCAGCCGAACACGCATGACAGAGATACGTTCACGGCCACCTGCGCGGACTGCGCCAGCGCGATGACCTGCGCCAGCGCCGCGAAGGATTGTTCGCGTGTCATGCGCAGGTTGGCGAGGTTGTGGGTCTCGCTGACGGACATCACCAGGTTCAGTTCGTCCGTACGGGCCTCGATGGCACGCTCGGCGCCGCGCAGGTTGGGCACCAGCGCCGTGTAGACCACGCCCGGCCGCCGCTCGATCTCGCGCATCACGATCTCGGCATCCTTCAACGCGGGTATCGCCGTGGGCGAGGTGAAAGACGTGACCTCGATCTTCGCCAACCCGGTGGCGGACAGCGCGTTCACCAGCGCGATCTTGTCCTCCGTCGGCACGAATGCCGACTCCATCTGCAGCCCGTCGCGCGTGCCCACCTCCTGCATGTGGATGCGGCGTCCTCCCCCCTTCCAAACCGATGCGACCTGGCTCATTGCACCACCCCCTTTTCACGCAGCACGGCGATCTGCGCTGCGCTGAGG